>DATDPZ010000308.1:0-10810 GCA_035292525.1 Chitinophagaceae bacterium | reverse complement strand
AAAGGGTTACTGGGTTTGCACTTAGAAGGCCCCTGGATTAACCCGGAAAAAAAAGGAGCACACCTGAAAGAATATATCTGTACACCAACGGAGGAAGATGTAAAAAATTTAATTAAAGAAGCTGCGGGGATAGTGAAAATGATCACTCTTGCCCCGGAAATGGTGGAGGAATCTATTATTGATCTCCTGCTAGAAAATGGGATACTTATTTCTGCCGGGCATAGCAACGCCAGTTATAAACAAGCAGTAACGGGATTTAAAAAAATAAAACTGGCTACTCATTTATTCAATGCCATGTCTCCGTTGCAAAGCAGGGAGCCGGGAATGGTTGGCGCCATCCTGAATAGCGATACCGTAAACAGCAGTATTGTTGCAGACGGGCGGCATGCAGATTTTGCTTCAATACAACTTTGCAAAAAAATTCTTGGCGAAAGACTTTTCCTGATAACAGATGCAGTGGCCGAAACAACCAGCGGAACGTATCAGCATGTTTTTAAAAACGACCACTTTACTCTTCCCGATGGCACCCTTTCCGGATCTGCACTGACGATGATGAAGGCGGTGAAGAACTGTGTACAACAGGCGGGAATTGAACTGGCAGAAGCACTGAGGATGGCATCGCTTTACCCGGCAAGAATTTTAAAAACAGAAAACGAACAGGGACTGATTAAAAAAAATTATAAGGCCGCCTTTGTTGTTTTTGATAACGAACTAAATCTCGCAGAAGTTATTGATTTTTCCTGATCAGCTCCATCACTTTTTCCGCTTTGTAATCAATACCGCGCCGGATGGCATCAACTGTGGGCTTTGATTCAATTTCGGGCTGAACCCCGCGGCCATCCTTTGGAATATTTTTATCTAATACCAAACGGAAAAGAGGTAAACGAAAACGAACTCCTGTAACCGGAAGCGTAACATCCGGGATCAACCAGGCATTATTTCCATAAGCGCCACCCCCCGTTTCTTCCCCTACTAATATTACGTTGTCCTGGTTTTTTACGGTTTGTGCAAAGAGGGTAGTAGCAGAAAATGAATTTCCTCCCGTGATGATATAGACCTGGCCATCAAAATGATTTTTCTTTTTTGGTTTAAAATAGTGTCTTTCAAAAAACCCAAAATGATATCTCCCGTCTTTCTTTTTAGAAGTCATCAGTTGCATGAACAGGCGGGTGAAAAAATAGTTTTCGATATTTTTTTTATAGCGGCTGTTTATGGTTTTGGCAAAAAGAGAATCGGCCACCTTAAATTTCCTGTTAATAATAAACCTTGTAAGCAAGGTGGAATTAGACACACTGCCGCCTCCATTACCCCTTACATCAAGCACAAGATGAGAGACAGGACGCTGTCGCATACTGCGAAAAGAAGTTTTAATAAATGATTTAAGGTGTAACCTGCGGCCAAAACTATTCAGATCCATGATACCAATTAAGTTGGATGAATCTATCCGGAAGCTTCGTGCAGACTGCCGGATAAGTTTTTTCCTGGCGTAAGGGCCGGCGTCTCTAAACCGGGTAACGGAGCTTCGGGCCAAGCTATCAGCCCGTGGATTATAAGCAGGAATAACAACAGAACGTTCTTCGCCGCAGCTGTCAGTATAATCTATAAAGTAATTTTCTTTTACACCAAATATGGAAGTGTATGCCGAACCAAACCCACCCCGGTTACTAAGAGTTTGATATTTATGAGTAAGATTATACCCATCGCTGGAAATGTATTGACAAAGCGTATCCGTTAAAACCGGGATGGACCAGCCATTGATTTTTTTAACTTCTACGCCTCTTTTTAACAGGCTGTCATTCCGGATCAGGTTTGCTGCCACAGCAGCAAAGACCACATCAGAAGAAGAACTGTCGGACCACAACTTTAAACTAAGCGGAAAAACTTTTGTGATGCCGGTATCACGAAACCGGGAAAAAGCTTTTGATCCCTGCACAACCGTGTGTCCACAGTTAATCTTTGCTGCAACATAACTAAGCACATTGCGAAACCGGGGCTCTGTTAATGAATCCCGGAGTTGATTTTCTCCCCAGTCAAAATACCGATCCATCTCTTCTTTAGATGAGTACCAGTATAAACCCGGATGCGACTCCTCCAAAACTCCACGGAAAAAAGTATAATCTTTATGTAGTTGCTCCGGCGAATATTTTTTTAACGGCGAATAGGAGGATCTCGGAACCGAACAGCTTGTTGCTGATAAAATAAGGGAGGAAAAAATTACAATCCTGATCATGGTTATTTTCAATAAAGAGTAATTGGTCTTTTACAGGGATTGTTTATTTATAGCATCCCAGCCCTGGGCAATGATGGGGTAAGTATTTTTTCCTTTCGTAATAATTTTTGCGCCTTCTTCTGCTTCTGTCATATAGCCGATCACACTGATGTCGTTGTTTAAAATCAGTTTTTCATAATCGGCCTGCTGAATGGTAAATAACAGCTCGT
The DNA here is from genome assembly GCA_035292525.1 of Chitinophagaceae bacterium. Lineage (GTDB taxonomy): Bacteria > Bacteroidota > Bacteroidia > Chitinophagales > Chitinophagaceae > VBAS01. The sequence continues at coordinate 8,371 of DATDPZ010000308.1, read as the reverse complement.
AATCTTCACCGCCATTCAACGCACAAGCCGTTGGGTCTATTTCAAATTTATACGCTGCTTTTTTTGTTTCTTCTGCCACCGGAATTTTTTCTTCATACACCCGGCAACCAAGATTACTTTGTTTGCAAAGGTGAAGGATCTCTGAGCTGAGTCCGTCGCTGATATCCAGCATGGCAGTAGGCATAATATTTTCTTTTTCAAAAAATTCAACAAGCTCCTTTTTTGCTTCCGGTTTTAATAACCTGCCCACTACATAAGACTCTCCTTCAAGGTCCGGCTGCACACCGGGATTTTCAAGAAATATTTTTTTTTCCCTTTCTAAAAACAACAAGCCGAGATAGGCAGCCCCCAGGTCTCCGCTAACACAAAGCAGGTCGCCTTTTTTTGCTGTACTTCTTTTTACATATTTATCCTGCGACACCTCACCCACTGCTGTCACTGAAATGATAAATCCTTTTTGTGAAGAAGCGGTATCGCCACCCACCAGGTCTACGCCATATTTTTCACAGGCCGCATACACTCCTTCATAAAACTCATTTAACGACTCTACGCTGAATCTATTGCTGATACCAATACTTAAAGTAATCTGGGTAGGTGTTGCATTCATGGCATAAACATCGCTCAGGTTTACAACGACGCTTTTATACCCCAGGTGTTTTAACGGTGAGTACATCAAATCAAAGTGAATGCCTTCTATCAAAAGGTCGGTCGTCAGCACCACCTGTTTTCCAAAATTATCTATGATGGCAGCATCATCTCCCACCCCGACAATTGAAGATGCATTTTGTAATTCAATATTTCGGGTCAGGTATTCTATCAGCCCAAACTCTCCCAGGGATGATATTTCTGTTCTTTGTTCGCTCATAATTCCTTTTCATTTTTAATTAAAGCCAGCATCTCCTCATGAATTTTCCCGTTAGTGGCTAACACATGAGGCTGGTATGGCGAAAATTTGTTGCCCTTAAAATCGGTTACCCGGCCACCGGCTTCTTCTACTATTAAATATCCTGCTGCGCTATCCCATGCCTCCAGCTTATGTTCATAAAACCCGTCAAACCGCCCACAGGCCACCCAGCAAAGATCAATGGCAGCAGACCCCAGCCGTCTTACCGGAATACCTTTTCTTACAAGGCGTCCAAAAATTTCCAGCGGTCCGTTTTTGTTATTTATATAGGTATATGGAAATCCCGTAACAAGACAGGAATTTAAAACACTGGATTCGTCGCTTACAGAAATCCTTTTATCATTCAGCGTGGCACCCATTCCCTTTTCGGCAAAATACATTTCATTCAGCAGCGGGGCGCTTACAGCAGACATTATTATTTCTCTGTCTTTTTCAATAGCAATCACTACCGAGCACAGGGGAATACCGTGTGCAAAATTTACTGTTCCGTCAATCGGATCAACGATCCATTTAAAACCCGAATCCCGGATAATTTCTCCGGACTCTTCGGCCAGTACCTGGTGATCTGGAAAACGGTTTTTGATAATACGAAGAATAGCAGCTTCTGCTGCGTGGTCGGCCTCCGTTACCAGGTTATTCATTCCTTCTTTGTGAGAAATTTTAAAATCATTGTTGAAGTATTTTTTCAATTCTTCTGCGCCAGCCCGTACCGCTTCAATAAGTGTATTTTTGAGCATGAGCAAAGATAAACCAGCATTTCAGATTTAATATAGCCGAATGAAGTTATCCGTCATAATTATTAACTATAACGCAAAGGACTTGCTGAATCAATGTTTGATTTCGGTTCAAAACACATTAGGTCAGATCGAAAACGAAATTATTGTAGTGGATAATAATTCACAAGACGGAAGCCAGGAATTCCTTAACAGTTCATTTAAGCAATTAAAACTTTATTTTCCTAAAGAAAACACAGGCTTTGCAAAGGCCTGCAACCTTGGTTTTAAAAATTCATCGGGGGAATTTGTTTTGTTTTTAAATCCGGATACCCTGATTTCTGCAGATTGTTTTCAAAAATGCATTTCCTTTTTTGAGTTTACGCAGGACGCCGGCGCTATTGGTGTAAGGATGGTAGACGGCAAAGGGAATTTTCTTAAAGAATCGAAAAGGGGATTTCCATCAGCCAGCACTTCTTTTTTTAAGTTGTTTGGATTCGCAAAACTTTTTCCCGGCTCAAAGACATTTGCAAAATACTATGCAGGGCACTTACCGGAAAAAGAAACAAACCCCGTGGAGGTATTGTCAGGCGCCTTTATGATGATCAGGAGAAAAGTGATGGAAGAGGTTGGCGGATTTGATGAAAGATTTTTTTTGTATGCTGAAGATATTGACCTGAGTTACAGAATCACAACTGCCGGGTACAGGAATTATTATCTTGGCGACATCACTATTACTCACCTGAAAGGCGGAAGCACCCGGTATGATTATAAACAGGTGGGTCATTTTTATAAAGCCATGGAAATTTTTATTGAAAAACACTACAGGAGAAAAAAATCTTTGTTGTATATCTGGCTGCTATATTTGGGTATCCGGGTTAGAAAAATGATAGCCGTGGTCTCTCTCTTATTCCGGTGACCAGATAAAAAAGAGCTATTCCGTTCATCATTGTATATTCGCCGCAAATGCCGGGCAGCGTAACTTTATAACCGGGCGACCCGGGTAAAAATTAATGGCAAACATTATTGATATCAAAATTCCAAAGGCAATTGCGGATGCGCTGAGACTCCCCAAAAGCGATCCGAAAAGTCAGCAACTCCGTGTATTGAAAAAACTATTGCGTAAAGCCAGGTTTACGGAGCTTGGTCAGCACTACCATTTCGATGATATATTATTGAGCCGGTATCCTGCAAAAAAATTCCAGGAGCTGGTTCCTGTGCACGACTACAATAAAATATATAATGAGTGGTGGAAAAAAACTCTCGAGGGGGTGCCCGATGTAGCCTGGCCCGGAAAAATAAAATATTATGCACTGAGCTCCGGTACTTCGGAAGCGGCCAGTAAATATATTCCGGTCACAAATGAGATGCTTCGCAGCAATACTGTTAACTATTTAAAGCAACTCATCAGCCTGTTTAGTTATGACAGCATTCCCTATAATGCTGTCACAAAAGGATTCCTGATCCTTGGCGGCGCCACAGATCTTCAAAAAGGAAAAGCAGGATGGTATGCCGGCGACCTGAGCGGAATACTTGCCAAGAAACGTCCTTTCTGGTTTCAGACTTTTTATAAACCCGGCGGAAGAATTGCAGCCATGAAAGACTGGAATGAGAAGTTAATTGAAATTGTTGAACATGCACGGGAATGGGATATTGGTTATATCGTCGGCGTTCCGGCCTGGTGCCAGATGTGCATGGAAATGGTAATAGAACATTATAAAGTAAAAAATATTCATGAGATATGGCCCAACCTTGGTTTTTTTGTTCATGGCGGCGTAGCTTTTGAGCCGTATAAAAAAGGATTTGAAAAATTATTGGGAAAACCGATTGTGTATATTGAAAATTATTTAAGCAGCGAAGGGTTTATCGGGTACAAGACAAGAGAATATGCGAAAGGAATGAAGCTGGTACTGGATAATAATATCTTTTTTGAGTTTATTCCGTTTGACGATAAAAATTTTGATCACAACGGGAACATGATAGCCGCCCCCGATGCAAAAATGATACACGAAGTGGTAGAAGGAAAAGAATATGCATTATTGATGAGTACTAATGCCGGGGCCTGGCGTTATTTGATTGGAGACACCCTGAAGTTTGTTGACCTGGAGCACAGCGAAGTAATGATTACCGGAAGAACAAAACATTACCTGAGCCTGGTAGGCGAACACCTTAGCGTTGATAATATGAACAGGGCTATTCAGCTGGTTAGCGAAGAAATGAACATCAGCATTCCGGAATTTACTGTGGCAGGAATTCCATTCGGAACTTTTTTTGCCCATAAATGGTATATTGCCTGTGACGACAGCTGCGACATAGAAAAACTTAAATCAGGAATTGATCTTCACCTGCGCCAGCTAAACGATGATTATGCTACTGAAAGAGACAGCGCTTTAAAAGAAATTTTCCTGGAAAAACTACCGGAAGAAAAGTTTTTAAATTTCATGAAACTAAAAGGAAAAGTGGGCAGCCAGCATAAATTTCCCAGGGTAATGAAAGGCAAAATGCTGGATGAATGGAATCGCTATCTGGAAACAGCAAAAATATAACTGAGAAATAAACTGAGTGACCTTAAACCCTCTTTCTGTTTTTTGGAAGAGGTTTTTTATTTTTAGATAATTCTTAAAGATGACTGAAGCTATTCTCAAAGGACTCACTCTTGGATTGCTGCTGAGTATTTCAGTGGGGCCGGTCATTTTTTCTATAGTCAAACAAAGCCTGAACAGCGGCCACCGGGGAGGAATGGCGTTCGTGTTGGGGGTATCAGCTTCTGATATTTCTTTGGTGCTGATCAGTAATGTTTTTACCGAGTTGTTTGGCTACCTCGTTAAGCACCGCGAATTTATCGGAATAGCCGGAAGCCTGTTCCTGATCTCCCTGGGCATCTTTTTTCTCTTTTTTAAAAAAATAAAAATTGACGATAGCGGCGTACAGGTTGTATTCCTTAGAAAAAGAGATTATGCTAAAACTTTTTTATCCGGATATTTTATGAACACCTTAAATCCGGCTGTCTTTATTTTCTGGCTTACCACTTCTACAACGCTTATTACACTTTCTGTTCAAAACCGCATCATCGCATTTATTACCTGTCTTGTATTTGTGCTGGCAACCGATATTTTGAAAGTGATTATGGCCCAAAAGATCAGAAAGAAATTAACGCCACACAATATTCAAATCCTAAGCCGTATCAACGGGGTGATTCTTTTGGGATTTGGAATGGTACTTTTATGGGGGCTGTTATTTTTTGGCGACAAACTAACCTAAATCATTTACCCGGATGAAAGCAAAACCAATACTAACGACAATGTGGAAATGGATAAAAAGAACCGCTCTCTTTCTTTTTATTTTTCACTTACTGTATATTTTTTTATTAAAATGGATGTATCCGCCGGTAACCATTACGCAACTGGTAAGTTTAATAAAAGGGGATGGATTAAAAAGAGATTATATAAGCGGGAAAAATATTTCCTATAATGCAAAGCTGGCAGTTATTGCATCAGAAGATCAGTTATTCCCCGATCACAAAGGCTTTGACTGGAAAAACATAAAGAAGGCCATGGCGTACAACAAGAGAAAACCAAATCGCATACGTGGCGCCAGCAGCATCAGTCAGCAAACAGCAAAAAATATTTTTCTCTGGCAGGGAAAAAGCTGGATCAGGAAAGGGCTGGAAGCGTACTTTACTTTTATGATTGAATTTGTTTGGGGTAAAAAAAGAATCCTTGATTTATACCTGAACGTGATTGAAATGGGAAAAGGGGTGTATGGAATTGAAGCTGCTTCCAAAACTTATTTTAAAAAATCAGCCATCAACCTGACCAGGACGGAAGCGGCTATGATAGCCGCCTGCCTGCCCAATCCCAAAAAGTACCCGGTGAAGCCACCATCCGGTTATGTTATTAAAAAATATCCATGGGTATTACAACAAATGAATAACCTGGAAGAGGATCCGGATGTTCAGCAAATTATTTTTTCAAAAAAAGAAAGTACAGCAACAAAAAAATAACTAATGAATCAACAGGGTAATATTGGCGCTGTTGTGTGCAGGCGGATAACCGTTTGATCTTATGGCAAAACGCAGATCATATTTTCCCGGAAGAATACTTTCAAAATTCAAGTACACTTCAAAGCCAGGCATTGTGGATAGCTGTTGAGCTGTAATACCCGTGCCCATCTCCCTTATTAATTTTTTTCCGTTAAAAACACCTGCAAGCAATTTCGTTTTTAAACCCGGGTGTTGATTTAGAAAAAGCAAATATTGATCCGGCAATACACTTCTGCAACGTAGCAGAAAATTATTTTTCCCTGCTATTTCAATTAATTTCTGACCCGGAATTATTTTTATTTCACTTAAGGAGCTAAAGAGAGAATCTGCAGCAATTCCCACCCATCCTTTTTTTGTATAAACTGAATCGGGATACTGAGATACATTATATATATCAGCAATAAAAACGGGTTTACCAAGCAGGTTTTTTTCCGTAGGCCAGAAATTATAATTATTTTTTCTCTCCAGCCAGCTGTTTAAAGAATGAGAGGGATTTCCGCTATAGAACCAGAATAGGGAAGACCGCTGGTAAGAGTTCAGAAAAACAACCGGTTGGTTTTTGGTTTTTTCAGCAATAGCCAGGGCCCATTCTCTGTTATGCTGAAATCTTCTTTTAACCGCATTATCCGGACCAATATCTTTTACAAGATAAATTCGCCCGGCCATGATAAGCAATAAAGAAACGAAAGCAATAATACGTAATGGATTTATCCAACGGGTTCTTATATTCAGAAACTGATAACTTAAAACTACCAAAGGGATTAACACCGGCATAGTCCAGTTGGCCTCTACTTTTCCTCTTGCGGAACTAAGCAGAAAGAAAAAATATAATCCGGCTATTGTAAATTTTAAAGCCCTTTCAGTGCCGGTTTTTGTTTTGTATAAGAAAACGGCGGGTAACAAGATCAAGCCTGCCAACGGACCGGCTACTAAAAGTTGCCCAAGTAAATATTCCGTGGTATTGGAAAAACGATAAACACTTACATTACTTTCAAAAAGATGATAGCGAAAACTAACCCAGTCGTTTTGCCATTGCCAGAAAAGATGGGGAGTAAATAAGAGCAGCACAAAAAACCCTGCCAGCCAGGTTTGCCGGCGGGCCAGCAATTTCCAGTCAGACAGCAGTGTCAATATCACAATTAATAAAGCATGATATTTTGTATAGAACATCAACGTAACTGAAAAGCCAAGCAACAAGGCGCTGCTCCAGGAAAAATTTTTTAAAAAATGCCGGTAACAATAAAAAAACAAGGCAGTAAAAAAAAGTAAAGGCGTATCGGGAACAGCAAGAAACCCTGCTATCTGAAGTGTCCCGATACTTAGCACAATGGTATAGAAAAGAAAAGGATTTTTTCTGTCGGTAAGAGATTCGGTAATAGAAATTGTGAACACACTTAACAACACACAAAGCAACCGAACGCCCAATTCACTTTGAAAGACTGCATATCCTCCTTTAATTAACATAGCGATCATAGGCGGGTGATCAAAATATCCCCATGCAGGAAACCGGGAATAGACCCAGTAATACGCTTCGTCGGCAATCAACTCAGTGGAAAAGGATTGGGCAAGTGCAAGCAAAAGCCAGGTGCTGTAAAAAATAACACGATGATGTTTTTGTAAAAATAAAATCATAACGTTTCGAAAATACAACGCTTATTTTATCCGGCAAGCAAACTGTCCACCGCCGCAATCGAATGCTTCAACCGGGTATTGTGTTCGCCGCTGATCTCCGTCCAGGGCACCGGTTGATTTATCATCAGGTCTTTATAGATTTTATATAATTTTCCCCTTGTTTGCAGATCTGGATATTCTCTCAGCTCATCTTTTACCCAGGGAAGGTCTGTATTACAAAGTAAATAAAGGTCATATTTTCTTTTTGCTAACTGCTCCAGTATCCAGGGATGGCATTTATTAAAAACAAATTCACACCATACTTTCATTACATACATATCGGTGTCAATGAAAATCAGTTCTTTCTTATTGCCGGATGCAGACAAGCAGGTTTTTTCTTCCAGGTTGAGCTGCCCCTTTGCTATGGCCAGCAGCGTGTCGTAATCATATTTTTTACCGTGGGAAAGTAAATACTCTCTTGCATACTCCGGGCAATAATGGGTGTGGTAATGACCTGCAAGCTGAGCACATAAGGTACTTTTTCCCGTACTTTCAGGTCCAAGGATCACAATCTTTTTTGGATGTCGGCTCATTTAACCCGATCAATCTGGTAAAAAATAATCAGCAGACGAATATCTGAAATTTACTGCGGACAGGCAATACAAAAAAGGAAGAAGACCAGGGAATATTTTTCCAGTGAAATAAATCGGGGAGATTCGGATAGTACCGAATAAAAAATTCCATGCAACAACCAGAAGTTGAATTTATAAAATTCAAAACACATTGGTAATTACCGGGAATCTGTAAAAAAGATCCGGAATAAAAAGCCCGTTTTATTACTTAAACCTTTGTCTCGGCTTCTGCTTCTGCTTTGGCAGCTTCTTTTTCACCGCCAAAAAGGGTTTGTAAATAACTGCCCATTTCTCCAAAATGCTCTTTTAAAGCCTCGCTGCCTTTTGATCTTATTTCGTCAAAGTACTCCTTTGCTTTTTCAAATCCATCTTCGGCCTCACCTTTGAATTTTTTGGCTTTTTCTTTTAATTCGCCAATCAGTTTTTCTCTTTCTTCCGGAGTCATTGATTGATATTTTGTCGCTCCTAT
>DATDPZ010000307.1:0-12191 GCA_035292525.1 Chitinophagaceae bacterium | reverse complement strand
TTTTACTTTTATATTTTTTCAGAAGTTGATTCAACTTCACTTTAATACTGCCGATCTGTGGTTCATCATTCCCGTCTATACTCATAAACTCCAGGGCAGGCAAGAGCTGATGTGCAATTCCTTTTTCATCCAGGTAAACACAAAACAGTTTTGTAGAGAGCAATTCTCCCTGTGCCAGGATATCCTTATTTAAAGATTCACTGTAAGAAATTTTTAAAATGATGGTAAGAAATTCAAAATGCTCTGCAATAATTGATTTTGCTTTATCCAGATTTTCCGGTTTCTTCACCAACCCGGAAATAAATTCCTGATAATGGGCTTCCAGTTTGTTGATCTCTTGTCTTGCCTGGTCTCTTTCGCCTTTGGCAATATGATTTCCAATTGTAACCAACGCATTGGTAGTACCGCTAAGTGCACTCAACACCACAATTGTTGGTTCACCGGAGCTGGTTATTAATTCTGCCACCTGGTTCATCCGTTCCGGTTTACCAACCGATGTACCGCCAAACTTCATTACTTTCATAATTACCTCCATCCCCTGAAGGGAAGTTTTTTTAATAAATTTTTTGAGGCTGTAAAGATAAGTGCGATGAGGGATAACAATTGTTGGAAATATAATAGTTGGGTCAGCATTTGGAATTATGTTCAACCGTCGTTGCCAGAAGGAGTGCCTCTGTCACGACGCTTTGTTCATCGTTCAGTAAGTCTAATTAACTTTTTATTTGCCTTGGATGAGATATAAAGATTCAGTAATAAAATTTCGTGCCTTCTGTACTTTCCTGCTTAAAAATCAACTTTAAATTTTTCAGCAAGAAATTTTAAATCTTCAATCACCGGCTTCAATAATGGAATTCCATTTATCATTCTTTCTGTTTCCATTTCTCTTTCCGGATCGCCTGGTATTAAAACTTTTTCTTCGCCGGGTACTGTTTTTGCATTCCGGAAACGTTTTATCCATTTATCCATATGCAGCTTAAAATCATCCGCCGGGCGGAATGCATCAATTCGCATTGCACCAAAAAAATGACCGATCCCTTTACCGGGTTGTTCATCGGGCATGGGTATATATGCAGGAAAGGGTGGCACCCAGGGCCCATAATTAGCGCCACTTAAAACAGCTGAAAAAATATCTACAACAGCACCCAATGCATATCCCTTATGGCTGCCATGTTCCCGATCACTACCAAGAGGAAGTAAAGCTCCACCAGCTTTTAATTCATGGGGGTCGGTAGATTGTTTCCCTTCTTTGGTTTGGATCCATCCAGGTGGAGTTACACCCTCTTTTCTTTGTAAAATCTCTAATTTACCATTGGTTGCAGTGGTAGTTGCCATATCGGCAACAAACGGTGGTTCATCACCTGCAGGTATTACCACACAAATCGGATTGGTGCCCAATAATTTTTCTACAGAAAAAGTCGGAGCTACTAATGGACTTGCATTGGTAAAAGCAATGCCGATCATATCATATTCCAGTGCCATCATTGCATGACATCCTGCAATACCAAAATGATTACTATTCTGAACACTTACCCAGCCGGTTCCTGCTTTTTTTGCTTTATCAATAGCAACCTGCATGGAATAGGGAGCAACGACAAGACCTAAACCGCTGTCTCCATTTACCACGGCTGTTGAAGGAGTTTCATGAATGACTTTTAATTGGGGACTGGTATTAATCCGTTTTGCCTCCCAGAGACGGACATACCCGCTTAACCGGGCTACTCCATGGGAATCTATTCCCCTTAAGTCTGCAGAGAGCAACACTTTTGCAGCTATCCCTGCATCTTTCTCACTACATCCGATCTTTTGTAAAATTTTTTTGGTAAACCCCAGGAGATGAGAATGAGAAAATTTTTGTTCAGTCATGCGCAAAGAAACGATAATTATAAAAATGCCCCCCGAATATATCGGGAGGCACTCAATTTCAAGGGTAGCCTTTTTAATTCAAAAATGCATTAAAAAGGAAGGTCGTCAACCGGCTCAGAAATATCGGCCGGAGAAGGAACGGAGGTTGCAGGGGCTGATGATGAAGCAGCAACAGAGGCTGATCCACCATCTCCACGACCTCCCAGTAGTTGTACTTCACGTACACGAAGTGAAAGTGAAGATCCACTGGTTCCGTCTTGTCTTGTAAATGTTCTTAGTTCTGGCGTTCCTTCCACAAACACTTGCTTGCCTTTGGTAAGGTAAGGCGAAATGCCTGTGCGGTCTGTCCAGTAGGCACAATCTACCCAGGTTGTCTTTTCCTGGTTGGTGCCTTGAGAATCACGATACTTTTCTGTGTGTGCCACGGTGAAGTTGATAACATTTTTACCATTCACTGTGTTAACCACGCAATCTTTGCCGAGGTTGCCGATGATTTGTAACTTAATCATAGTGCTCAATTTTTACTTACTGAATAAAATTATTAACAAGTGCAAGTTAAGATTAATTGTATTTCACTACCACCATCTCAGGTTGATAATTTTTCCACATAATTCTATCAAAGTAACACTGAAAGTTAAAATATAGTTGTAAGTTTAGAATAATAAATCATGCCTTAAATCTGAAAACACCCGGCATTCATATTCTATACATTCAATTTTTTATTTTTAATAAACAGTGCCTGAGAAGCCAACTAATAATCTACTCTCCATCTTTAAACTTTAAAAACTGAATTTATGAAAAGGTACAAACTCTTATCGCTTTGCTTAATTGTTAGCCTGTTCTCAATCAATTGCTCAAAAGAAGGACCAGCCGGTCCCGCAGGACCAGCAGGACCCGCAGGCCCGGCTGGTCCTGTTGGTTCTCCCAACGTAATTTATTCTCCCTGGTTTACATCCGTAACAGCATGGACCAATCCGGGATTGAGCTCGTCTGATTACAGCTTCGACCGGACGGCACCGGGTATTTCACAAACAATTATTGACAATGGAGTTATATTGTCTTATGCAAAATTGGTAAATGATGGCTCGGTGGTAAGAACACTTCCGGCTACCAGTTTCAATTCAAACGGATTTCATTTTTATAATTTTCTGATTCCTGCTGTTGGCAGTATCAGGTACACTTATATTTATACTGATCAGCCTGAGATACCATCCAATGCCAGTCAGTTCAGGTATGTAATAGTTCCGGGTGGGGTTGCCGGAGGCAGAATTGCAAATGGCTCAGCTCAAAGCTATTCACAGACACAATTAAAAGCGATGACTTATGAAGAAATAATAAAGTTGTTTAATATTCCATCAGACGGACAAGGGGGATATTAAATGATCAGTTGATGACATAAGCCGGTTCAATATTCATGAACCGCTTTTTATAAAAGAAAAAATAAACAACCGGGAATCAAACACTGTTTTGATAATCATAAAGATGTTCTTAAATTGATAGCTTTCGAAACGATGTAAAAAGAACTTAGCAGCAGTGACTCAAGCTGTTATATAATTACCTGATTCGTTAAAAACAGGCAACAGATTCATTGTATATTTGCAGACTTACCCGCCAAAGTTTTTAACGCAGGCGGGTTCATATTTTTTTAAACATGAGTAAAAAAGGTAAAGTTTTAGTGGCAATGAGCGGCGGTATTGATAGTACCATAACAGCACTTATGCTCCATGATGAAGGTTTTGAAGTGGTGGGCATCACGATGAAAACATGGGACTATGCATCCAGCGGTGGTAGCAAAAAAGAAACCGGATGCTGCAACCTTGATTCATTTAATGATGCAAGACAGGCTGCTGTTGAACATGGCTTTGCACATTATATACTGGATATACGTGAAGAGTTTGGAGATTTTGTGATCGATAACTTTGTGGAGGAATATTTAGCCGGCCGTACACCGAATCCCTGTGTGCTTTGCAATACACATATTAAATGGAGAGCTTTACTGAAAAGAGCAGATGCGTTGGACTGTGAGTTTATCGCTACTGGTCATTATGGAAAAATCCGCCAGCTTGATAATGCCTGCCCGGATGACCGGGTCGGAAGGGGAAGATATGTAGTAAGCAAAGCAGAGGATGAAACAAAAGATCAGAGTTATGTGCTTTGGGGTTTGCAACAGGATCTGCTGAGCAGAACATTATTGCCGCTGGGACCTTACCGGAAAACACAGGTAAGACAAATGGCAAATGATTATGGCTACCCGGAACTGGCAAAGAAAAATGAAAGCTATGAGATCTGTTTTGTACCTGATAATGATTACCGCGGTTTCTTAAAAAGAAATGTAGAAGGACTGGAAGAAAGAGTGAACGGCGGAAATTTTATTGATAAACATGGTAATATTCTGGGCCATCATAAAGGCTATCCTTTTTATACAATTGGTCAACGGAAAGGATTGGACATTACTTTTGGCAAACCGGTTTTTGTAACAAAAATAGATGCTGAAAATAATACGGTGATGCTGGGTGATGAAGAAGACCTGGAACAAAATGAAATGATGGTTGGAAAACTGAACCTGATAAAATATGATTTTATTACGCCGGGCATGGAAGCAGTAACCAAAATCCGGTATAAAGACAAAGGAACTCTTTCAAACATTTATCCTGAAAATGATCCTGCAACCGGGAGTAAAATGAAAGTTCATTTTTATGAAAATGCCAAAGGCATTGCTCCGGGTCAGAGTGCAGTTTTTTATGAAGGCGATGATGTGATAGGTGGCGGGATCATTCAGTCAGGACGTATCATTCAGTAGAAACGCAAAATTTAGCGTCTCTACTGAATGATTTTCAGGCAATAATCCATTCAAAATATCGTTTTAAATGCCGGGAAATTGCCTTTTCCGGCTTTTGTTTTTTAGTTTTATGTAGCTGTTGAAATAATTTTTAAAGTTAATAATAATCAAGTATCCCTGTCCAAAAAAACTCCTATCGAGAAAACGCATTATCATCTTATGAGACTCAAAAAACTGATACAATTTTCTTTCCTGACCATCTTGCTTTTTCCCATCCTGTCTTGTGATAAACAAGTATTGGATGAGTTTAAGTCCGCTGCTATTTCAAATTATCATCAATTAACCGTTGGTAAATACATTACTTACAGACTGGACTCCACTGTTTTCACAAATTCAGGAAGAAGTGAAGAAAATCATGCCTACCAGGTAAGACATACGGTGGATGCGCAGGTTGTGGATAATCTTGGAAGGCCCAGCTACCGGATTGTTCGTCAGTTAAGAGATTCTGCAGGAACCAGTCCTTGGGTCGAAAACGGTACTTACTTTATAACCCCTTTGTCAGACCAGTTAGAAGTAGTAGAAGATAATCTTCGGTTCATAAAACTTCATATTCCTTTTGCGTTAAATTTTAAATGGAAAGGAAATAAATTTCTGTCTTCAGATCCTTACTCTTCTGTTTACTCATTCAGCAATGATGACAATATGAATGATTGGGATTACAGTTATGATCAATTGGAAGCCACCACCTCTATTGGAGGCAAAACGCTGACGGATGTATATACTATTACCCAAATAGATGAATCTTTAAATGCACCCGTTACCAGTTTCAACTCTTACGGAGCCAGATCTTTCTCCGTTGAAAAATATGCAAAGAACATTGGCCTCGTGTCCCGTGAGTATATTCTTTGGGAATATCAACCCAACACCGGCGGCGCTGGTGGTGGTTATAAAGTTGGCTTTGGTATAAAAATGTGGGTGATTGATTACAATTAGAATTTATTCCTGATTTGCCTTAGCACCCCGCAATGAATACTTCTTTTTTATCATTAATTTCGGGTAGCTAATAAAAATTAAATCCTGATGAAAAGACTGATCATTGTACTGCTTGGAAGCTGCTTCTTTTTTTCGGAAACTCATGCACAGTTTACCCGCTACATCATTCAGTTTAAAAATAAAGGAACTAACCCTTTTTCCATTTCAAATCCATCTTCTTATTTATCTGCAAGAGCCATTACCCGCAGAACAAAATCCGGAATTTCCATTGACAGTACCGACCTGCCCATTACACCCCGGTATATTGATAGTATCAAAAGTGTAGCAAATGTTACGGTGCTGAACAAGTCAAAATGGATGAACCAGGTGGTGATCCTTACAACTGATCCAACTGCATTGGCCAGGATAAATTCTTTTTCTTTTGTTCAATCAACAAATCCCATTGCAGCAAAAATGGCACAAGGAAATACCGGAAATGTGGAGAAACTGATAAATGAAACATCGGATACTGTTATTTATTCAGGTAATGCCAGAACCAGCAATCTGAATCTTAATTATGGTCAAACCTTTGGCCAGGTAAATTTTCATAACGGTCAGTTTTTACATGACCTGGGATTCCAGGGACAGGAAATGATCATTTCAGTTTTTGACGGTGGCTTTGCCAGCTACAAAACAAATCCTGCATTTGACAGCATCCGTTTGAATGGACAGGTACTTGGCGAATGGAATTTTGTAACCAATATTCAAAATACTGATGCTTCATCCGGCCACGGCATGAATTGTCTTTCCATCATGGCGGCAAACAGACCCGGGATCATGGTGGGCACTTCCCCAAAATCTAAATACTGGTTGTTTATTACTGAAGATGTTTTCAGTGAATACCCGATTGAAGAAGTGAACTGGGCGGCAGCGGCAGAATTTGCTGATAGCGCCGGAACTGATGTTATTTCATCTTCTCTAGGCTACCAGGATTTTGATAACTCCCAATTTGATTATTTGTATGCTTCCAGAAATGGAAATACATCCATTGTAACCCGTGCTGCTGATCTTGCTGCAAAAAAAGGAATACTGGTGATGAACAGTGCAGGTAATTATGGTACATTAACAGATCAACGGAAATATGTTTCCTGTCCTGCAGACGGTGATAGCGTAATGGCAGTTGGCGCTACAAATATTTCCGGTACAATTGCAGGCTTTTCCAGTTGGGGACCCAATGCTGCCGGGAAAATAAAACCAAATATCGTTTCCGTAGGACAGGGAGCCGTAGTTGCCAATTCCAGCGGAAATCCTTTTGCTTCCAATGGTACTTCCTTTTCCAGTCCCAATATCACAGGATTGATTACCTGTTTGTGGGGTGCATTTCCGGAGTTCAGTAACATGAAAATATTTGATGCTGTACAGAAAAGTGCACATAAATACAATAATCCTGATGATCGTTTTGGATATGGAATTCCAAATATGCGAACGGCTTATTATTTATTGAAAGCAGACAGAAGCCGGCAACTGTTTGGAGGGAATGGCTGGTTTAAAGCAACACCCGATCCGTTTACCACACAAATTGATGCAGTATTTATAGCCGGCAATTCAGGTGCAGTAAAATTATATTTGAAAAATATCAGCGGAAATAAAATTGATAGCGCAGGTTTCGTTGCGGATTCACTGGATTTTAAAACACACCGATTTTCAAACCTGGGCTCTTTACCTGCCGGCTACTATACAGTTCAATATAAAAGCGATACTAAAGATAGCAGCATTACGCTTACCAAAGGAGCAGACCTGTTTGCAGCTGACTGGATCAAAGTATTTCCAAATCCATTCAGCACCCAGGTGAATCTATATTTTAAGGCACAGGTAACAGGTAAGGCAGTTTTGAGTCTGTACGATACCAAAGGAAGATTGATGTCCGCAAGGCAATCAATAACCATACAGAAAGGCAATATTTATTATGCAGATTTTAGTGTGGCAAAAAAGTTAAGCCGGGGATTATATACCCTGGGATTTACTGACGGTACAAATAAAAGAAGTGTAAAATTATTTAAGAATTAACCTCAGCCCTACCCTTCTCCACAAGTTTAGTGGGAGACCGAGCATCAGTACTATATTTAACTAAAGTAATATCACATCATCGTTTAGTTCATTTTTCAGCTATTAGTCATTACTGCTACAAACATCGAATCAGCTTTTTTATCATAGCCTTTTAAAAGTTCCATTTGTTTTAATGTCATGTGAAATTTTTCCTTTATGAATCCAACTACTTCTTCATTTTCTTTTTTAAAAACAGAACAGGTAATATATATAAAAGTACCTCCCGGCCTAAGTTGAGGCATTACATTAGAAACAATCTGTTTTTGAATAGCAGCATATTTTTTTATCTTTTTCTCATTAAAAAAATATAATTGTTCCGGTGTACGGCTCCAGGTGCCACTGCCGGTGCAAGGGACATCACAAAGTATAAATTGGAATTGGGAATTTGGAATTGGGAATTTGGAAACAAGATCAACTGCAAAGCATTTGTATTTTTTTATCTCCGCAGTTTCAAATCTTTTTTTTAGGTTTGTTAAAATTGATTCCCTGGAATCGGAAACTGTTAAAAAAATTTCTGAATTGATATCATAAGCCATGATGGATTTTCCCCCGCTGCCGGCACAGCAATCCCAAACAGATATTTTCAATTGTTTATTTTCAATTGATGATTTAATGTACTTTCCTGTTTTTTGAGAACTTAAATCCTGAATAACCGCTTCCTTATCAATTTCTATAACTGTATCAAGCTTGCTGGCATTGGATAAAGCAAGACAAGTATCAGAAATTATTTCAAAATCAATTTCAGCCTTCTGAAGTTTTTGAATAACCAGCTTTTCTTTCCCCGGCCGGAGGCGAAGAAACAGATCAGGCTGAATAAAAAATGATTTGCAGAATTTATCGTAATCAATTCCTTCACTTAATTCTTCTTTCCAGGGAAAAACATTGAGCATTGAATATTGATTATTGAATATTGAATATTTTTCTTCTATACTCAAATCAACTTTCTCATTCCATTCCGGTTTTAACGCTTCAAGAATTTCATTAAACTGATCCGTGCACAAAAACAAAGCAAAAAGTATTTTCTCATCCAGCGATACATTCATCACCGCTTTTCCCAATCTGAAAAAACAATAACACAGATGACTCACCTGTTTTCTGTCTTTGGAGCCAAATTTTTTATTGGCAGCAAAGTATTTTTTAAGGAAGGAAGCAAACGGCTCTTCTCCGTTGTACTGCTGAAGAATTTGTTTTGCTGAATTCAGGTATGAATGATAGCGGCTCATGCCGCAAACTTAAATGGAAAAAGCGACTGCTAAGATACAATCGCTTTAATTTCTGGTTGAAGATGAAAGGTTTTTTCCTGGTTAATTCCATGCTTTGTACTCATCATGCGTATCATAAATGTCTTTGAAACTGATAACCTGTCCATCATCATTAAATTCCCAGATCATGCACCAGATTGACTCGGTTTTTTTACCTGTTTTTAAAATTTTTGCTTTGTAATACCCGGTTACAACAACCAGGTCTTTCCCGTTCTGGGTTTCTTCAAAATAATGCTCGGGTTTCATTTCCAGTACCTCAATACTTTTGTTCATTTCATTAAAAAACTTCCTGACTTCATTTTTCCCTTTGAAATTTCCTGCATAAGGGATGTCGGGTTTACCCATGACAGACCAGTTTACCTGCGGGTGTAATTCGGAGATAATGGCTTCAATATCTCCATTGCTGAAAGCTTCATAGATATTTTTCACTTTCAGATCGTTGTGCACTAATACTTCCATAATTGTAAGTTTTTAAGGTTAAAAAATATGTTCACCTTCTTGCTTCCGTTCATCAGGTAAGTACCATTCTTTCCGGTGAATTAAGTTTCTGAGTGCTCCGATTTCCGGGATCAAATAATAAAACTAATAGATTTGACAGGTTAGTAAGTAAAGCAATCCGTTCTAAAAAGTTCAGATGATTTTCAGAATTATAAAAATATTTTTTTGCACATTCATCAATGAAGCTTAAAAAACAAAACCAAATAAACTGTTTTACAATCAACTATAACTACACAAAATTGTCTAAATAGTTTTCAACACTCCCGGAAAAAGTATGATAAATATTTTTTTGAAGATTGATCAGAGTTCCAGCAACGCCTTCACCGGATTCTTGCCAAATAAAAGCTGATCAGGATTTTCCAGCAATTCTTTAACTCTTACTAAGAAACCAACTGATTCACGGCCATCAATGACCCGGTGATCATAACTTAATGCCAGGTACATCATGGGCCTGATAACCACTTGCCCATTTTCGGCAACAGGCCTTTCTTCTATTTTGTGCATGCCAAGTATTGCACTCTGTGGAATATTAATAATTGGTGTGCTTAATAAAGAACCAAATACTCCACCATTGGTAATGGTGAAGGTGCCGCCCATTAAATCTTCTGTTGTGAGTTTACTGTCTCTTGCTTTGCCGGCAAGTTCCGCCACTTTCTTTTCAATTTCCGCCATACTCAAACTCTCTGCATTGCGGATGACGGGAACTGTCAACCCTCTTGGTGTAGAAACTGCAATAGAAATATCACAAAAATCATGATAAACAATATTGTCTCCATCAATATATGCATTCGCCGAAGGCCATTCCTGCAATGCATAACAACAGGCCTTGGCAAAAAAGCTCATAAAGCCCAGACCAATGTTATGTATTTCTTTAAACTTGTCTTTATATTTATTTCTTATCTCCATCACCGGCTGCATATTCACTTCATTGAAGGTAGTGAGCATGGCCGTTGTGTTCTTCGCTTCCACCAGCCTTCGGGAAATGGTTTTACGCAGATTGCTCATCTTCTCTGCCCGCTCATTTCTTGAAAATAAATCAGCACCCGGCTTACGACCCGGATTATTCAATGCAGCTAACACATCTTCTTTTAATATTTTACCGGAAGGTCCTGATGCAGTTACTTTTTTTGTATCCACTTTTTTATCGGCCATCATGGCGGCAGCAACAGGAGAAACTTTTAATCCGGTTTCAGGTTTCAGGTTACCGGTTACTGGTTTTTCCTCAACCTTAACCTCAACCTTAACCTCAGTATCAGCCTCAACCTTTGCCTCTGTTTTTGTTTTTTTCTTCACCTCCGGCTTCTTTTCTGCCGACTCATCAATAGATGCCAGCATATCTCCGATCTTAATAGTGTCCCCTTCATTAATGGATGCAAGTTTAATAACACCGGCACTTTCCGCATTCACTTCAAATGTGGCTTTCTCGCTTTCCAGTTCAGCTATCACTTCATCTCTTTCCACATAATCGCCGTCCTTCTTTGTCCATTTCAACAAAGTCACTTCGCTGATGGATTCACCTACTGTTGGAACTTTTATATCTATCATAAATCTTGTTTCTTGTTATTTGTCACTGGTAAAAAAACATCATAGTCTCAAACTAAACTTTAGCACAATTGCACATTAGCATATTAAATCGAAAATGCCGTCTCCACAATCTCTGCCTGTTCCTGTGCATGAATTTTTCCATATCCGGTAGCAGGGGAAGCAGCAGGTTGCCTGCTGATCACTCCGTAATTTATACTTTTCAGGTTCATTTGCAAAAAAGAGGCTGCTCCCATATTCAGCGGTTCTTCCTGCACCCAAAACCAGGTTGCATGATTATATTTTTCATACAAAGCTTCCAGCTGCATCAGCGGCAATGGATATAATTGCTCAACACGAATGATTGCCACATCATTTCTTTTATCTTTTTTCTGAACCTCAGCCAGGTCAAAATAAATTTTACCGCTGCAGAATAGAACTTTTTTTATTTTTTTAATTTCAGTAAAAGAATCATCTATTACTTCTCTGAATTTTCCATTTGTAAATTCTTCAACTAAGGAATAAGAACCTGCATGCCGCAGGTTAGCTTTGGGAGAAAAAATAATTAACGGCTTTCTGAAAGGCCATGCCAATTGTCTTCTTAATGCATGAAATAAATTGGCCGAAGTGGTAATATTTGCAGCAACCATATTTAATTCGGCACCCATTTGTAAAAACCGTTCCATCCGGGCACTGCTATGTTCAGGTCCCTGTCCTTCGTACCCGTGAGGCAACATCAGGGTCAGTCCATTCATCCGGTTCCATTTTTGCTCGCCGGAAGATATAAACTGATCAATCATTGTTTGAGCTCCGTTACCAAAATCTCCAAACTGTGCTTCCCATAATACTAATGTATTAGGATTAGCCAGTGCATACCCATATTCAAATCCCAATACCCCGAATTCACTCAGTAAAGAATTATAAATTCTGAATTTGCCGGTAGTTCCGGGAATTATACTTAACCGGTTAAACGCCTTATTGGTATTTTCATCACGCAACACCGCATGCCGGTGGCTGAATGTTCCTCTTTTTACATCCTGTCCACTCATTCGTACATCTTTTCCTTCCAGTAAAAGTGTACCATAAGCCACTAACTCACCCGTAGCCCAGTCTATCTTTCTTTCTGTTTCATATAATTTTATTTTATCCTTCAGTATCTTTTCCACTTTTCTCAGGGGTTTGAAATCAGC
>DATDPZ010000306.1:0-10405 GCA_035292525.1 Chitinophagaceae bacterium | reverse complement strand
AACAAAAAAACCCAATGTAACTGCAAGGAACAGCATAAGAAACTCCCAGAAATAATGGGTCCATTTTTTTCTTGAGGTGTGTGCATGGTGGTGTACTTCCATAAAAAATCTATTTCAAGTGATATTCCTTAATTATATAATTCCGGATTCTTATTGCCTTCCTTTTCAGTCTTTGAAGGCCTGACCTTGAGCTGATAGTAATTCCCTTTATATTCTGTAAAATCAAAATAAATGAGTTTATTGCTTCCGGGTCAGCAGGCTTTAGCAGAAGTGTCTCCGCTGACCTGATCACCCTGTTATTTTCATCAATCACTTTACCGAAATCTGTTCCGTACAGTAATTCATTGAATAAAGGCCGGAGTGACCGTTTAAAGTTTGTCTGTTCTTCATAAATCCATTTGATATCATCCACAATTTTGTAATAATCAATCATGCTGTCGGAAACACTTTTATTAGTCACCAGCCGCATACCCCCGGCATTCCTCAGCTGTATGATTGTCCGGTCATTTACATTAAACTGACCGCCCCTGTGAATTTTCCTTAAGAAATAATATATATCATTGGCATGTTTATTTTTCTCTGTACCGGCTAACAGGATTATGAGAGAATCTGCAACAGTCGTGTAATCGGTTGCGGATATTATCAACTGATCGAAATCTGCCGTATCTGCTTCCAGATCTTCTACAAAGGATTTGATATATTGTTTTTCCCTACTCTTTTCAATTTTATGCTCTAGCTGATACTCTGCTAAAAAACCGCAGAACACAGCGAGGAACAGCATGAGAAACTCCCAGAAATAATGTGTCCATTTTTTTCTTGGAGCCCCGCCTGTGGCGGGAGAACTATGAGTGTGTGCATGTACTTCCATATTGGCAGTTTGTAGTTTTGGTAAACAGGAAGTTTCCAGGAAGGGATTATTGCAAAAGATAATTGTTTTTTTATTGCCACAAAGACACTAAGGCACAAAGTTTTGAAATGCAGGATGGCTTTTCTTAGTGCCTTCGCGGCAAAATTCTTTTGGGTGAACTATTCTTAAGCATTACCCTCCACAATTTTTATCTCTTCTGCTGATAAACCATACAGCGCATATACCATGGCATCTATTTCCTTATCGGTTGTATCTATTACTGTTTGCAGGGCAAGGGCTTGGGTTTTTTGCTGGTCAAAATAACCCATCCACTCTGCCTGCTGCGGCAGGGCGGGTTTTATTTTTTGTTTGCTGAGTTCTTTTAAAAACTCTGCAAAAGAAAGCGATGGCCATTGCTCTAATTTTTTATTTAGCTGCACAGCCGGAAAATTACTTTGCAGCAATTGCAGCAACTGCTGTTTTAACTCCTGCAACTCTTTGTTTTTCGCCAGCATGATGTCGGCTTTGGCGATGAAGGGGAGTTGTTGTTGTTTATTTGTAATCTTTAATGGTAGCTTTTTAAATTCAGCAACACGAATTTTAGGAAACAAAGCATCAAACTCATTATTTACATATCTGAAATAAAAAGCAAGGAGTTTCGATGCAAGAATTGTGAGAACATATTTACAATCGTATTCGTCATTAATATGTAATGCAATATAAAGGCTTCTGTCTATTTTAAAGTCCTCATCTATATATGTACAAACAAAATTCTCTCCCAATATTTCACGAAAAAGTATTCTCTTGCCAGTAAAATACTTTGGATTTCGGGGAGCGGCTAACCAATCACCATAACTTATATAATGTTCACCATCCCAATTATAGTTGTAGCGACTTACATGCTTTCCTCTTAATTCTGGTACAAACGTATCGTCCTTTTTATAAGTTGAATGGTAAGCTTTTGTTTCAATTATTTCTTTTGCCTGTCCTGTATAAATATCATAGGGGTTAATGCCTCTTGTTACATCAAGGATTTCTCCTATTTCAATGGCCCCATTTCTTATTTTCTCAATTAACAATTGAAGACCTGAATCTAATTCAACTGCAAAAACAAGATTATCATTTTTATAAAAATCTTCTTGGTTAAGATTGTGCTTGAAAACGAATTCATTGTTTTTAAAGTCAGTAATTGACGTTTTAATGCTAACAGATAGTTTTGGGGTTGCAATAAAAATTAATGAATCAACAGAGGCGTCAATAAAAACTTCTGGCATATTGGGAACAATAGTTATTAAATTTGTTTTATCAAGTAAAAATTTTCTACACGCAGACATCATCATGTTTTTTAACCATGAATTGGGTGTGATAAAACTAATAAGGCCTTTCTTAGATATTATCTCAAGACTCTTTTCAATAAATAATATGTATAAGTCTAATTGATATTGGGCAGTCTCATATTTTTTACGAATGAAATCATTTTCGTTTTTAAGTATTGTTCCTGTGACATACGGCGGATTCCCAATCACCACATCAAAGCCGCCCTTGTATTCTACGGCATAGGCAGCTTCTTCGGTGGTCAGCATGCCTTGTACAAGGGGTTGCAACCCCTTGTTGATGGGAAGCTCATGTTTGCTGCGGTTGTTTTCTATATAGGCAATTGCATTGTTGTAGTGCTCCGCAGTATTGAGCCAGGTAGTATTATATTTTTGTGCCCACAAATGAAACTCTTCTTCTTTGGGCACCTGTAAATGTTCTTTGAACCGTTGTGATGTTTTGCCTTTTATCTTCCGCATTATTTCCGGCAGCTCTGTTTCTTCTGCTACGATCATCATATGTATATGATCACCGCAGATATTATAGGCCAGTACTTTAAAATTGTTTTCTATTACCACATCTTTTATATAGCCGGTTATCAGCAGTTCGGCTTCTTCATTCATCCAAAAACCTTCTTTTTGCGGTACCCTGTATTTATTCATTCTTTCATTGCGCCGGCTATAATGCGTAACGAAGGTGATATGAAAAGGTTGTTTTTCTTTAACCGGAAATATTTTTGGAAATGCTTTTTGCCAGTTAAATGCTTTGTCTCCCGCAATAGCGGGATCATCTATTAAACTATTGCCGCATTGTATATGGCTGGTAAGGCTGCTAAGCTTGCGGTCTTTCTTGGCAGTGCGTAGCCAAAGGCTAAGGCGGGCAATTTCTACCGCTTCTTCATTTATATCTACACCAAAAAGATTTTTTTCCAGTATTTCATTATCCAAATCGGTCAGCACAAAAGCATCGCCAAATAAATTTGCTTTCAGTTCATCAATATGCCGGTGCTCGGCTATTAAAAATTCCAATGCCTGGTTTAAAAATGCGCCGCTGCCGCAGGCGGGGTCGCAAATAGTGAGTTGCAGCAGCCAGTTACGGTATTCATCCAGCAGCTTTACCAGTCTTTCTCTTTTTTTATCTTTCTGTTTGCGGTAAGCAAATACTTCTTCACTGATGTTGAGCTCCAGTTTTTTTTGTTCGCATAATGCGCCAACGGTATTGGCCACTATGTATTTGGTAATATAGCGGGGTGTATAAAAAACACCGTCTTTCTTTCTTCTTCCTGCTGCAAGGGGTTGCAACCCCTTGTCTAATTGGTCGAGTTCGTTCAGACTGTGTTCAAAAATATGGCCGAGTATATTTACATCTATCTCTGTTTGAAAATCATAATTGCTCAGGGCGAAACAACTTTCATATAAAATAGTATCATCAATTATTATACTGTCTAATATTTCATCGGTGGCAAACAGTCCGCCGTTGTAGGCAAATATTTCTTCCTTATCCTGTCTGCCGTTATTCAGATAACCAAAATATAATTTGAACCGCTGGTAAAGTGGTTGCGCTGCATCCATCTCTTTCAGTTGCTGCCATTGCTGTAATATTTTTCGTACCGAGTTGGCGGGCACCAGCATCCGGTCTTCAGCAAAAAGTATAAATAAAAAACGGTCGAGCAGTTTCTGTGTTTTTTTAAACAGTTCAATTTTGGGGTACTGCGGGTTCAGCTCCGTAATATTATAGAATAGTTTTTTGCGAAAGCCGGAGTAATCGGCATATAATTTTTTAGTAACTGCTTCTTCCTGCGTCAGCGATGCCTGCTTTATCAGCAGCGGAATATTTTTAAAAATGTTTTGCTCGCCAAGACAGAGATACAGGAGATCAAACCGTTCTCTTGTTAATGAAAACAAATCAAACTCTTCATACTCGATAGCATCATTAATATAAAAACGCAGCTTTTGAAAATTGGCAGTAATAACATAGGTACAGTCACGATGGCGGTGTTTATAACCAAATGCCTGTTTCTCTACTTTATCGAGATCGGTGGTGGTGGTATCTTTTAATTCTATTACACCAACTACAGCCCCCTCCCGACCTCCCCCCGTGGGGGAGGAGACGATGGCTCCATCACTTTTTGTACAGTCGGCTTCGGTTTTCTTTTCCAGTACAAAATTATAATCGGGTTGGGGATTGAGTGTGTAGCCAAGTACGGTTACAAAAAGATCCCGTACAAAACCTTCCTGGTATTCTTCTTCTTTTGCGTTGAGTATATTTTGCTGAATGGCGCTGTTATGAAAATGGGAAACGAAAATATTCCAGCGTTGCTGCAGTGTTTCTTTATCAAGGTCGGTCAGGTATTTTTTTACAACAGACTGCTGGAAGAGTGGCATTGATTAATAAGATTTATAGTCAAATATAGAAGTTTATCGTTGGAGGTTTGATGTTTGAGGTTTGAGGTTGTTGGCCCGCAGCGCCTGGTTCATATTTTTTCCAATTACTCACTCATTTATTGGTCATGTTATCCTGGTTGACATGGCTTGGGTTTCTTTTATTTTCTGTCGCTGGCTATTTTATTAATGCTTACCCAGCTTTTTGTTAATTAACTCTTCCATATTCACACATGCGACTCTTGCATCTTTGTATGCATCTACACTTCTCCTTAGCCGTTCCAGGCGCAGCGTTAAAGCAGCGCCCATATCATGACGAAAAACAGCGGCGTCGTTTCCGGTAAGCACATCATGATGATGCGCTATTTTTTCCATTTTAACGGGGTCAGAATGATTGCTGGTATCGAGACTAAGCTGACAAGTAAGATCATAGGCCTTATACAGTGCAGGAATGAACAATTCAGTATAGTATTTCCTTTCAAAATCCTGGTTACGGGATTGAGCAAAACTGGTAATGATGTCGTAAGTCATCATTTTTCTCAGGAAATCAATATTGCCAGCATAGCGTAAAGAACCGGATGATTTCATTTGTTCATACGTTTCTTTTCTCAAAGAAAAATTTCTGATCCATACGGCGCCCATCTTTTTTGCGAAAGCTGCTCTATCAATAGAAGTACTATCGGCGAGTAACCAATTCACCAGCGAATCATGATTTGCAATAATCATACGGTCCTGTTTCATCAGCGAATCGAGGTGTAGCACATTGTCCCGCACATCCAGCAACATGCTTTGCAAATATTTTTTTGCTCTTTCTTTTTCTATTTTATGCTCCAGCTGGTACTCTGCCAGAAAACCTGCAAACACCGCAAGGAACAACATGAGAAACTCCCAGAGATAATGTGTCCATTTTTTTCGTGCTGTATGACTATGATGGTGTACTTCCATAAAAGAAATTTATTTCAAACGATATTCTTCTTTTAATAAAGCCAGCAATTCTTTATTAATGCGTAATAGATCCTGCATTTGGTTTTCGATATATTTCTGATCATGTGAACGTAACTGGCAAAAATTGGCATATTGGATGAAATCAATCTCTCGTCTTGTCAGTAAAGGAAAAGATTTTTGCTTAAAGGAAATAACAGTATCGTATGAAACGGAAGGATTCATGATCTCATTAAGGTAATAAGCATCAAATAATTGATTTCTTGCTTTCACAATATCGTTGTCCAATGAAAGCTCCAGCTCTATGTTCTGTTTCAATCTGCTAACGGCCTGCTCATATTCAGTTATGGACTGAACCACATTTTGGTTTTTAAAATACCTCAATCCGCCAGAATTCAGTAATTGACGCAAGGTAGCTTCATGGAGAGAAAAAATCGGGTTTCTGGTACCAAATCTTCCATAGTAATACCAGGTACCGGACGGAATTTCATCGATGGCTTTGGTATGAACCAATAGCAGGAAAGTATCTATTCGTGCTATTACAAAATTTATTTCCTTAAGAGCATCATTCAATATCGAAACATTTGACATAAGATCAGCAGAAAGGGTTTTGGCATACTGTTTTTCCCGCTTGTGTTCGATAAAATGTTCCCGTTCGTTTTCCGCCAGGAATCCGCAGAACACAGCAAGGAACAGCATAAGAAACT
Source organism: Chitinophagaceae bacterium (assembly GCA_035292525.1). GTDB lineage: Bacteria > Bacteroidota > Bacteroidia > Chitinophagales > Chitinophagaceae > VBAS01. The sequence continues at coordinate 4,214 of DATDPZ010000306.1, read as the reverse complement.
CCCAGAAATAATGGGTCCATTTTTTCCTGCCCCGATGACTATCGGGGGCAGCTGTATGTGAGTGGTGGTGTACTTCCATATTTTTGAAGTCTGGTATTTGATATTTTTTTCTCAATCCATGGCTCACTGCTTTCTTTATTCCAGATGGTACTCTTTTTTTAATGCTTTCAATAGTTTTATACCTGCATTCAGCGGATCGGCATAATATTTTTCAATTCTTCTTTGAAGATTATTTCTTCTGGATTGTAAAGCATAGGAAAGATCGCTGATTTTTTTTTCATCATTACTGAGCAGCGGAAGATCCAGACTTAATAATGAATCTCTTGAAGATGGAAACTTTGCCAGTAGCCTGGTCAATTTTCTGTGTTCTGTATAGCTGAATAACTGGCGCATGCATTGTATCATTTCATCACGAATTGATAAATCATTATCCTCTCGTGAGTTCTGGATCAGGATAGCCTGGTCATAATCGGCGAATTGCCTGATAAGTTCAGGATTTTTTAAAAGTCTTAATGATCCCGAATTCTTTAACTGATCAAGTGTGGATGTTTTTACTGTGAATAGTGTGCCTCCCCTGGACCTGTTTGCATAATAATATAATGCGGCTCCTGGAATTTTATCTTTCTCTATACTTAATCTATTCATTAAATCAGTCAATGTATCCAGGTAAGCGAGATTATCAGCCGTTTCATGAATGATCTGCCGCAAATTTGCAGTATCACTCACAATATCATCATATAATGCTTTAGCATATTCTTTAGCCCTGTCTTTTTCAACCTTGTGCTCCAACTGGTACTCTGCTAAAAAACCGCAGAACACAGCCAGGAACAACATGAGAAACTCCCAGAAATAATGTGTCCATTTTTTTCGGGGGGTGTGGGTGTGTGCATGTACTTCCATTGATCAGTCTTTTTTAAAATAGCTGTACAGGAAAGCGGCAATAAAAAGAACGATCATGTATATGATCATCCGGATGATCCTGTTTCTTGCATCTGCTTTACTCATTAGACGAAGCTTTTTTCAGGAAGAAAATATTTTTAAAGCTGTTACAGCGAAGCAGTTGAATTATTCTTTACAAGTTTTTCTGCTTTTTCTTTTCCTTTCACTGAAAGCAATTTGTTAGGTGCCGCTTTCAGCGATAGCTCAAACTGTGCCAGTGCTTCGTGGGGGCGGTTGTTTTCCAGCAACCATTCTCCATACAGTTCAAAAGAGGGTTTAACTATGGTAGGCGGACCAAAAGCATAACTGGATTTACTTTCCATCTCTACCGCTTTTTTCAGAAGTTTTTCTGTCTGTACTTTGTCTTTTTTCAGCCAGCTGTTCATGGCATTTAATTCCAGCAACATGATGGTTGATTGTTCTATATCCAGAGAATTTGGAAGTTCTGCATTAATATTTCCGCAAAGTTTAGCACCCGTATTGGCAACTCTTTCTTCGTCCACTAATAGTTCGCCGGTAAGTTTTGTGATGACGGCTTTTAACCCGGCTTCATCTTTTTTAAAGTAAAAATTCATGCCGTTGGCAAAATGATTCATGGCACGGGTTACAATGTTGAGGTCGTCCTGTTTTACTTCTATATAATTTACATCAGAACCGTAAGCGTTAGTTTCCGCAAGGAAAGTGGTTTTCTGGTAGATCATATGTTCCCTGGCACGGCCACTGCCCAGTTCCTTGCTGAAAAAATGCATGCTGTCCAGGATCTTCCTTGCCATGTCTTGCTTGCCTTCCTGCAAATAACCGTACTGCAGCCAGTGATAAGCATGGTAGTTCAGTGCATCGTTGGTTAATTTTTTTCTGTTCTTTCTTTGCTGGCCGGCATCCCAGGAAACGATATTGGAAGAAATAACTTTGTCCCACATACCCAGGGAAAGATAAATATGTGTGGGCATGTGCAGGGCATGACCGGCAGAAGGAGCTACGACAGAATAAGTATCGGCAGTGGTCAGGGCCATGGCTGCATGTGCAGGATCATCATATGAATGAATAAGATAATGCAGGGCGCCGGGATGTTTGGGATTGTTTTTTAAAACTTCTTTGGCCAGTTCGGCAGCCTGTTCATACACTTCTGTATTGCGGCCAACGGGAACCGAACCAATCAGGGCCAGGCTGTAAAGTGAAGTGATCTCGTCATTATCAGGATATTTTTTATGAAGTGTACCCATGAAAACAGCAAAGAGGCTGTCACGTTCCAGTTTATCTCCCGTGCCATATAATATATTAATGCCTTTAATAAGATCTTTTTCCGTTTCTGTTTTTGCTTTGGATACTCTTTCTTCCGGTGTGGGAGCCAGCTGATTTAAGATAGCTGTTGCTTTTTCATAATCCTGGTAACGCCAGAGCGGATGATTCTGTGTCATGGCTTCACCCCAGTATGCCATAGTAAAGTCTTTATCCATATTAATCGCCTTGCGAAACTCTTCTGCCGCATCTACATATTCAAAACTGTACAGCAACAGCATTCCTTTTTTGAAAGTGGGTTGTGCTTCGGATTTGCCGGTGGCGGTAAAATCTATTTCGCCCAGTGAGTCCTTTGATTCCTTTTTTGCGGTAGAGCAACTCAGGAAAAAAATGATTGCAGGCAAAATGAAGGCGGAGAGGTGTTTTGAGGAAAGCATATCGGTTGGTTTTAGAGAAGCTAAATTTACCGAAATATTATCTAACAGAACAGTTTCTGCTGCATTATTTCCATTACATGTGGAATCAACATAGTCTTTCTGATCTAAAATTTAATACGATGTTTCCCACTGTCCTCATCTTCGTGGCTTAAAAAATGACGACTTTACTTTTTTGGTTATCAGTACTACTGCGATAGCTAATCAGTTCCTGTGCTAAATGTTTTTCCGGCGTTGTAGGTGTGTGTATGTACTTCCATAACAAATTATTTATTTATAAATCCCGGCCCTTTCAATGTCATCCCGCTTCTTACTCCATTGTGTTTTTCATTTTCAATAACCAGTTGACCGTTTACCAATACATATTTAAACCCGGCAGAAAACTGGTGAGGATTTTCAAAAGTTGCTTTGTCGATCACTTCATTTTCATTGAAAATAACAATATCAGCAGCATAGCCTTCTTTCAAAAGTCCCCGGTCTTTGAGTTGAAATTTTTGTGCGGCCAATGAAGTCATTCTTCTTATGGCTTCTTCCAGTGAAATAATTTTTTCTTCCCGTACATATTTTCCCAGCACTCTTGCATTAGTGCCATAAGTTCTGGGATGAGGCATACCCCGGCCATTGCTTACACCACCATCGGCGCCAATCATGTTAAAAGGGTATTTTAAAAAATACCGGACATCATCTTCATGCATGCCATGATAAACCATTTGTGCGCCACCGGCCAGCATCATATCCAGAATGGTTTCTGCTTCTTCTTTTGCTTTGGGTTTTCTTCCTTTCAGTTTATTTATTTCCGAAATGCTTTTTCCGTTGTAAGTGCTATCGGCCCGGTGATTTGCCACTACAGCATAGCTATAATTTTTATATTTATATTCTTTCAGTTGCGCCAGCATGTCATCAATAATTTTTTTATGTGTTACCGGATCATTGATTCTTTTTTTCAAAGAATCATTCCCACCGGCAAGTGCCCAGTCAGGTAGCCGAACCCCCAGATTAGTACTACTGGCGGTATAAGGATACTGATCAATGGTTACATCATATCCGTTCTTTCTTGCATTCTCAATCAGCGGTAAAGTTTCTTTGCTTCTTCCCCAATTGGCTTTATGACTCACTTTGAAATGAGAGATCTGCACAGGAATATTCGCTTGTATGCCGATATTGATAGCTTCATTAATAGCTTCCACCACTTTTGATTCTTCATTGCGTATATGTGATGCATAGATACCGCCATAAGCCGCAGCTGATTTTGCAAGCCCTACTACTTCATCTGTATTGCTGTACATGCCGGGCAAATAAATTAATCCGGTAGCGAGGCCCACTGCTCCTTCTTTCATTCCCTGTGCTACCAGTTCTTCCATCTTCTTTTGTTCTTCGGGAGTAGCCAAACGATCATCCAAACCCATGGCCTGCCTTCTTACGGTATTGTGTCCAATCAGTGAAGCAATGTTGATAGAGGTTTTCATGCTGTCCAGCCGATGGAAAAAATTCTTCATGCTTTCTGCAGAGCCACCGCAGTTACCGGTAATAACAGTAGTAACGCCATCATATATATAATTATCTGCCGTGGGTCTTTCAAATACACCGCCTTCAATATGGCCA
>DATDPZ010000305.1:0-6218 GCA_035292525.1 Chitinophagaceae bacterium | reverse complement strand
CCCGACAAGTGAAGCCATTATCTGGAATACTTATAAAGACTGGATTCAATCGTACAGAGACCTTCCCTTGCTGATTAATCAATGGGCCAATGTGGTAAGATGGGAAATGAGAACCCGTTTGTTTTTACGCACCGCAGAATTCTTATGGCAGGAAGGTCACACAGCTCATGCAACAGCTGAAGAAGCCATTGAGGAAACTGAAAAAATGCTGGATGTTTATGCAACATTCGCCGAAGAGTTTATGGCTTTACCAGTCATACGGGGTATTAAATCTGAAAGCGAACGCTTTGCCGGAGCAATCAATACCTATTGCATTGAATCTTTAATGCAGGATGGAAAAGCGCTTCAGGCCGGCACATCACATTTTCTTGGTCAAAATTTTGCAAGAGCATTTGACGTAAAATTTTTAAACAAAGAAAACAAGCAGGAATATGTGTGGGCGACCAGTTGGGGAGTAAGTACCCGGCTGATTGGTGCCTTGGTCATGGCGCATGGCGACGATAACGGCTTAGTGTTGCCTCCAAAAATTGCGCCTGTACAAGTGGTGATTATTCCTATTTATAAAGGCGATGAATCGAAAACTGCAATTGATGCCAGGGCAAATGAAATGGTAACTGCGTTAAAAGCGGCTGGAATCCGGGTAAAATATGACGACAATGACCAGGCAAGACCGGGTTGGAAATTTGCAGAGCATGAATTGAAAGGAGTGCCGGTAAGGCTGGCCATGGGTCTTCGGGACATGGAAAATAATGTAGTAGAACTGGCCAGGCGGGATACAAAAGAAAAAACTTCAGTTTCTCTTGATGGCCTTAGCAGTTATATTTCAAATCTGCTGGAAGAAATTCAGCAAAATCTTTTTGACAAGGCAAAGCAGTACCGTGATGAGCATATTACAAAGGTGGATCATTGGGATGAATTTATAAAAGTGCTGGAAGGGAAGGGCGGCTTTGTATCTGCTCATTGGGATGGCACTACCGAAACGGAGAACTTAATCAAGGAAAAGTCTAAAGCAACCATACGCTGTATTCCCATTAATAACCCACAAGAGGAGGGAAACTGTGTGCTCACCGGCAAACCCAGTAAGCAAAGAGTTTTGTTTGGCCTGGCTTATTGAATTTCTTTTTTGTTATATTAGCTTTTACAAATAATATGTTAAATTATGGAAAACAGCAACCAACCACAAAACCAAAACTTTTCATCCGGCCCCAGAATTCCATTACCAAATGCTACCGCAGTGTTGGTATTAGGAATTTGTTCAATAGTTTTTTCTTGTTTTTTTGTAGGAGCCATTCTGGGCATTATCGGATTGGTCTTAGGAGCAAAAGGCAAAAAAGTTTATAAAGAAAATCCAGATGTCTACGATGGATTTGGGCAGTTAAATGCCGGCTTTATAATGTCAATTATCGGTACTTGCCTGGGTGGCCTGTATCTTATTTACTGGATTATTTGGGTGGCTATTCTTGGCACTGCTGTATCCGGTATATGGAACATGGGCATGTAGGAAGGTTATTCTCTTTTTGGAAATAATAAATTATGTTTTCCTGGTTAGAAAATAATATGCTCCCTTGTGCATACAAGTCGCTTTTTGGAATTGAATGCCCTGCCTGTGGAATACAGCGTTCATTTTTTGCTTTACTTAAAGGAGATTTTACGGAAAGTTTTTTCAGATATCCACCTTTAATTTTTGTTTTGACCGGTATCCTTATTGGCTTGTTTTATTTTCTTAAACCCAACATGGTAAAACCGGTTTTTCTCAAGAGATATTTTTCTTTTCTGCTGCTGATAGTGCTTGTTAACTATTTAATTCAACTGGCAGGTTAGCCAGTTTTTTTATGCTTAATTGAAAATTTTATTGAACGGCAATTACTAATAAGATTCACTATGAATCAGTTCAAAACAACTTATCTAATTAATTCGTTCAAACAATTATAACTAAATTCTAATCAGGGAAGTAAAAAAGGCAAACAAAACCTTTTTTAGCTTTTTAAGCTTCAAATTTTGACCCCAACAGTGCCGGCAATCCAAACAACACAATTTTCGGATTACCTTTTAAAGAAGATGATGCAAGATTAATAATACTGCCCGTTCCGTGGGAAGTAACAGTTAGCTATGGCGCTGGTACGTCCCGTGCACCAGAGCATATTTTTTCTGCAAGCCTTCAGATAGACCTTTTTGATCCGGATGTGCCCTATGGCTGGAAGCAGGGATTTTTTATGCGTGAAATGGATAGAAAGGTTTTATGGAAAAGTGATTACCTGCGTAAAGAAGCTGAATTATACATTGATTATATTTCAAAAGGAGAAATTGTAGAAGACAACCAATTCATCATAAAAACACTGAAAGATGTAAACGAAGGCAGTGTATTTCTGAACAACTGGGTTTATGAGCAAACAAAATCTTTATTAGAAAAGGGCAAGCTGGTAGGATTATTGGGAGGCGATCACAGCACTCCGCTGGGATATTATAAAGCCATCGCCGAGAAACATGGAAATTTCGGAATCCTTCAGATTGATGCTCACTGCGATCTTCGTGTTGCTTATGGTGGATTTATATATTCACATGCCAGTATCATGTATAATGCTTTAAAAGAAATTCCTGAAGTGGAAAGAATAGTACAGGTGGGCATCCGGGATTATAGTGAAGCAGAATGGGAATATATTTATAACAGTAATTTCAGGGTAATTACTTATTTTGATAAAGAATTAAAAACAAGATTATTCGAAGGTCAAACCTGGAAACAAATTGCCGAAGAGATTGTGAGTAAACTGCCTGAAAAAGTTTTTATCAGTTTTGATGTGGACGGGCTGGATCCTAAACTTTGTCCGCATACGGGTACTCCGGTTGCAGGCGGACTGGAAACCGAACAGGTAATTTATATTTTTGATAAAGTAATAAAAAGCGGAAAGAAGGTCATTGGCTTTGACCTGAATGAAACCGGCGTTGGGGATACTGACTGGGACAGTAATGTGAGTGCAAGATTACTTTTTAAATTGTGTAATTTACTGGTGGCTTCTAATCCGTTATAACAGGATACGGGTTGTTATTTTAAAATCGTATCCGGTAGCAACCAGGTTAACAATTTAAATCTGATTAAGTTTTCATCAGTACGCTGTTGACACTCTTGTACACCTGACAGCAAACCGGTTCAGTAATCCTCTTCAACCATGAAATATGAAATAGTTTTACTAAATGAGAAGGAGAAATTCTATAAAATAATTAACTGGATACTTCTGGCATTAAATTTCATTGCTATCTTCTTTCTTACTTTATCCATACATTTTACAAAAACGGGTCCCCTTATACTTAGTGCACTTGCCCTGTTTTCTGTTTTCTCAATCCATTATTTTAAAAGGGGAAAGAAAAATATTATTCACAGTACTCCCTTCTTTATATTTTCATTAGCCTGGTTCGCTACTGATTTTTGGTGGGCCGGGGTACTTAATCTTTTTTTCATGGTGCTGAGTATACTTTCCTTAAGAAAACTGGTTGTTACTGTAACCGAAGTAAACATTACTTACCCCTTTATATTCTTTAATAAAATAAATTGGATTGACCTGAACCTGATAATCCTGAAAGACGGGATACTTACCATTGATTTTAAAAATAATAAACTGATTCAGCAATTAATTGACGATACAAAATGCGCTGTTGATGAAAAAGAATTTAACGACTTTTGCAAATCCAGGTTGAAAATTGACCATTAACAAACCAGACATTTATGAGGCTTTCTTCTTCTCCGTACATTCTCTATTCCGACGGCAACGGAAATATATTTGAAGACACTACGCTGTATGCCACAGGGCGTAGTGGCTGGGATGCCGTACCGGTACCGGAAAAAGATTGGATTGAATTACCTGAAGGCGGCTCACTTTACGAATTACCGGGCAGAAAGGGAATCGGAATTGATGTAGCCAGTGGCGAAATGAGATTGTGTGAAAAAGGCTGGGCTGTCGCTGCATTTATTCCTCCGGCACATACCGGTTTATATTTAGCCGCATACGAATCAGGAAAGGATGCCCCGCTTCTTCCTCTGTTTTGTTATACGGCTGCGGCCTGGTATAAAGAAAAATTTTATGTGCCTGCAATAAGAATAGAACAGGACATCCGCCAGGAACATGCAGGTTACGTTCAAAAGAAAATTGAAACCGGAACAGAAACATTAATGAAAGCTTATCCGCATAACCGGCTTGTAAAACATTTAATGGAGAACTGCTGCATGACTTATCACTGTCCGGCAGCAAAAAATTTTGCGTTGAACCGGTGGGAATGTCCAGTACCGGTTTCTCCTGCCTGCAATGCCAATTGTGTAGGTTGTATTTCATTGCAGCCGGATGAAGAACAAATTGTTTCTTCACAGGACCGGCTCACATTTAAACCAACAGCAGAAGAAATTGTGGAGTTTACAGTTCCTCACCTTGAGGAAGCTCCCTTTCCTATCATCAGTTTTGGCCAGGGCTGCGAAGGTGAACCGCTGCTGATGTGGGAAACTATTTGTGAAGCAATAATTGAAATAAGAAAACATACTTCCAAAGGAAGTATCAACATAAATACAAACGGTTCAAATCCGGCGTGGGTAAAAGCTCTTTGCGAAGCTGGATTAAATTCTATCAGGGTAAGTACTAATTCTGTCAGAAAAGAAATTTACATGCCTTATTACCGGCCTAATAATTATCAGTTTGATGATATTGTTGAAAGCCTGAGAGTCGTAAATAGTTTCGGTGGATGGACCTCTATTAATTATTTTGTTTTTCCAGGCATGACAGATTCATTGGCGGAGTATGAAGCCCTGAGAAAACTGATTCAAGAAACCGGGTTAAAAATGATCCAGTGGAGAAATTTTAATATTGATCCCGACTGGTACCTGGGAAAGATCGGTGTAAAAGATACGGGTGAGTGCATGGGCGTAAAACAGATGATACAATTATTACGGGAAGAATTCCCGGATTTGAAATTCGGATATTTCAATCCATCTTTGGAAAGGATTAAGGGAAATTTTGAGATGGATTTTGCACACTAAAAAAACAAAGCCTGCACTTTGGCAGGCCCTATTTTTGGTATTAAGTACTAAAGTAGCTTAGTTTCCCAATTTTTTCCGGACACATCCCAAATATTGAGCAAAACATTCCGCTTCTTTTATACGGGCTACCGCACTGCAAGCAAGATAACAACTGATGCCGCCATTATTTTTGTCGCAATCTTTATAACATTGTTTTTCTTCTGCCTCCACCTGTGCCACACAAATTTCATATTGCGTCCAGCATTCTGTACAAGTCGTTGAAGTTAATTCTGCCCTGATGGAATAAGGTCCAGTGGCAATACCTTTAATGTTGGTTGATAATTTTGCAATACCATTACTAACGTTGGCATTGTTCAGGTCAAAAGATAAAGTGTTGGTATTTGCATCCCTGAATGCAATGGCTTCCGGCGAGCTATTGATTAGCTCCAGTTTAAAATTGTTATTATTCAAATCAACATTTCCCAATCCATCTAAAACGATATCGACTTTAGCTGTTCCGTTTTTTTCTATCAATGTTTTATTACTACTCATATTTACCGTCACTACCTGGATAGGCATTGATTCTGAAACTCCTCCTTCTTCTATTTTAATAGTTCCCTTGCCAGCATTAAGGCCATCTGGAACCTGAACAAAACTACCATTCTCCGACTCCGCAATTATTTCAACCGGAATATTATTAATGGAAACATTTGTATTAGTCGCATTCCCATCAAAAAAACCATTTATAGTTAGGGGCTGCCCGGGTTGACAATAATTCAAAGGAGCAAAACTTCCGGGACTGTTTGGTTTGGGTAATTCTGTTTGTTGAGGAGGCAAAATAATATTATTGCCCGGTGACGGTATTCGGGGCACATTAACCGGGATATCTGTTCTGGCTAATGTAGTACCATTATTATCTTTAATCAATAAGGGAAAAGAGGCCAAACCTGCAGGTACTATGATAGTAAAGAGCTTATTTTTAAAATCAGATTTTTTGTCCTGCACATCTACAACTGCACCATCAAGAGTGGAGGAAGATTTTTTAGGAGTAACACTGAAAGATATCTGATCACCCGGTCTGATGATATTTGGCACCTTAACATCCACAACCTCACCGCTGAGTGTGCTGAATGAAATTGTTCTGATTTTTTGCGGGCCATCCGTACCAACAGACCCACCGGCAGTTTGTACCGGAAGAGAAGGTTTGGGTAAACTGGTTGTT
>DATDPZ010000304.1:0-4949 GCA_035292525.1 Chitinophagaceae bacterium | reverse complement strand
CTCATTCCAAAAACCAGAGAGATGGTGTTATAAATTACATTATGACCCAGGAGGAACACCACAGGAACAAAACATTTAGAGAGGAATATTTGAAAATGCTGGCTGACTTTGAAGTGGAATACGAGGAAAAATATCTTTTTGTATTTTATGATTAATATGGGTTGAAAATGTCGCCCCTCCGGGGCTTTATCCCGGCTCGAAAGACTCTCCTACCATAATACCGGCCATACTGGCCTTTATTGAAAGAAACTGATTTAAACAATTGTGAAGAAAAACACAGCACCTCAAAATAAGAATTAGCCTTTATCCTTTATATCCTGTTTTGTATATTGCCTTAAAGTCTTCATCTATTGACAAACGACCTCTTATACCAACTTGCTTTAACCAAAGTACCAACTATAGGCTGTGTGCATGCAAAAATTCTTTCCCAGCAATACGGCACTGCCGAAAGTATTTTTAAAGCAAAACTTCATCAACTGGAAGAACTGGAAGGAATCGGAAGGGTAAGAGCCAAATCCATTAAAAACTTTACTGATTTTCCGGCTGCTGAAGCAGAAATAAAATTTATTGAAAAATATAAAATCACACCGCTCTTTCTCACTGATAAAAATTATCCTCAGCGGTTACTGAATTGCTACGACTCTCCCACCCTGCTTTATTACAAAGGCAATGCAGATTTAAACAGTTCTAAAATTATTGCTATCGTGGGTACAAGAAACCATACCGATTATGCAAAGCATGTTACTGATAAATTTATAAAAGAATTAGCCGAAGGCGCCAATGGGAAAGAACAGAATATATTGGTAGTAAGCGGCATGGCCTACGGAGTGGATGCTATTGCACATAAAGCTGCATTGAAAAATAAAATGGCTACTGTGGGAGTTCTGGCACATGGCCTGGATCAGATTTATCCTCCGCAACATTCGGGTCTTGCAAAAGATATGTTGAAAAATGATGGAGGCCTGCTTACAGAATTCCGCAGCAAAACAAAACCGGACAAACATAATTTTCCCACCCGGAACCGCATAGTTGCCGGCATGAGCGATGCCACCATTGTGATTGAAACCGGCATCAAAGGAGGCAGCATGATTACTGCAGAACTGGCGAATGGTTATAACAGAGATGTTTTTGCTCTGCCGGGAAAAGTTACCGATGCAAAAAGTGCCGGCTGTAATTATCTTATAAAAACTAATAAAGCTATGCTGCTTACTGATGCGCAGGAACTGATTGAAGTGATGGGATGGGAGGAGAAATTACAAAAAACAAATAACAAATTCCAAAAAGAACTATTCATTGAACTTTCAAAGGATGAAAAAATTGTAGTGAATATTCTGAAAGAGAAAGAAACAGTGAGTATTGATGAAATCAATTTAAAAAGCGGACTCAGCAGCAGCGCAGTGGCAGTAGCTATTTTAAATATGGAATTGCAGGGAGTGGTTTTATCTTTACCCGGAAAACTTTATAAACTCAATTAATATTTTCTCTAAGATAGCCGGACATAAAACACAAGGCATCATATCTAAGTGTTCTGTTTTGTGAAATCTTTGACCCATTTATAAAAAAATTCCATTTTCTCATTACTATCCGCCCCCCTATCTTTGCACATGGCAACAAGAAATTTCCCCCGGCAAAATACTGAATTGAAAAAAATTACCCTCGAAGGCCTCACCTTTGATGATGTACTTTTAATCCCCGGATTCAGCCAGGTGCTTCCCCGTGATGTGGATATCAAAACCCGGCTGACCAGAGAGATTACTTTGCATGTACCCCTGCTTTCTGCTGCGATGGATACGGTAACTGAAGCGTCACTTGCTATTGCATTGGCCCGGGAAGGCGGCCTGGGCATTTTACACAAAAACATGAGTATTGAAGAACAGGCTGCACAGGTACGTAAAGTAAAAAGAAGTGAAAGCGGGCTGATCCTCGATCCGCTTACTTTACCTGCAAACGCTGTCATCGGTGATGCCCTGCGACTGATGAAAGAAAATAAAATTGGCGGCATCCCGATTATAGACAAGAAGGGAAAGTTAGTGGGCATTCTTACCAACAGGGACCTGCGTTTTGAAATTGACCCCAAACGCAAAGTGAGTGAAGTAATGACCAAAGAGAATCTTTACACAGCACCGGAAGGAACCGACCTTAAAAAAGCAGAAGAACTGTTTAAAAAAACCAAAGTAGAAAAACTACCCATCATCAATAAACAGGGAAAACTCACCGGCCTCTTTACCTACAGTGATATCCTGAAATTAAAAAGCTATCCCAATGCAGTGAAAGATGATTTTGGAAGATTGCTGGCAGGCGCCGGTGTGGGCATCACCAACGACCTGATGGATCGTGTAGATGCTTTACAGTCTGTGGGTGTTGATGTAATTTGCCTGGACAGTGCCCATGGCCACAGCAAAGGAGTTATTGCGGCATTGAAAGAAGTAAAAAAGAATTTTAAAAAACTCAATGTCATTGCCGGCAATATAGGAACCGCTGCGGGAGCAAAAGCCCTGGCAGAAGCAGGAGCAGATGCAGTGAAAGTAGGCATCGGGCCCGGCTCTATTTGTACTACAAGAATTGTGGCGGGGGCTGGTGTACCTCAACTGACCGCAGTGATGGAAGTTTATTCAGTTTTAAAACAAAAAAATATTCCACTCATTGCTGATGGCGGCATCCGTTATACCGGTGATATGGTAAAAGCCCTGGCTGCCGGCGCTGACTGCATTATGATGGGAAGTGTATTTGCAGGCACAGAAGAAAGTCCGGGAGAAACCATTATTTATGAAGGAAGAAAATTTAAAGAATACCGCGGCATGGGTTCGCAAGGCGCCATGAGTACAGGCAGCAGCGACCGTTATTTCCAGGATGTGGAAGATGATGTGAAAAAATTTGTTCCTGAAGGCATTGAAGGTCGGGTTGCTTATAAAGGAACTTTGAAAGAAATCGTTTACCAGTTCACCGGGGGATTAAGAGCCGGTATGGGTTATTGCGGTGCAAAAAATATTGAAGAACTGAAGCAAGCTTCATTTATAAAGATTACCAATGCAGGCATGAAAGAAAGCCATCCTCATGATGTGGAAATAACAAGAGAAGCTCCTAATTACAGCAGGAAATAATGCAGTTTAAGAGTTTAAAGATTTAAAGGTCATTTTTTATTCAGGCTGGTTTTTACTGCTTTCATCACCCTAGATAATACGCTCCTGTATTTTAACTTTTATCTGTATCTTTTTTAAAGCTAATGTGTCTGCTTAACAATTATCTTTTACTTTTACTAAAATGAATAAACGTGTGAAAAAGCTGGCAGGCCTTTTTTTATTTTTCATTTCTGGTTTTTCATTCGCTCAATCAGACAGCTGCAGCATTCGCATCAGCCTGCTTACCTGCTCACCGGGTCAGGAACTTTACTCCACTTTCGGACATAGTGCACTCAGGGTAGTTGATGATGAAGCAAAAACTGATCTTGTATTCAATTACGGCACATTTGATTTTGATGATCCTGATTTTTATGAAAAATTTGTAAAAGGCAGGTTGCTTTATTTTGTTTCTGTTGATTCGTTCCCCTCTTTTATGTGGGAGTATGAATATTTTAAAAGAGGAGTAACTGAGCAGGTTTTAAATATAGCCTGTCCTGAAAAACATAAAATGCTCTCAGCACTTTATGATAATGCCAGAGAAGAGAACCGCTATTACCGGTATAATTTTAATTATGACAACTGCACCACCCGCATCAGAGATATGCTGGAAAATGTTACCAGCCACCCACTGATTGCAAAAAACATCGTGCCTGATAAAAGAAGTACTTTCCGCCATCTGATCCATGAATATTTAAATAAAGGCAGGCAGTATTGGAGTAAACTGGGTATCGATATTTTACTGGGCAGCCCATTGGATAAAAGGGTTCACAACCGGGAAGCTATGTTTTTGCCCGATTACCTCCTGAAGGCTTTTGACAGCACAGTCATTAATGATCAACCACTGGTAGCTGAAAAAAAAATATTGCTGCCGGAACTGGCTGCTGAAAAATCCATTCCTGTTTTTATCCCTCTGGTTTTTTTCAGTGTACTTTTCCTTCTGATCATGTTTCTTAGTTTTTCAAAATCTGCAATCCTGATTAATACTTTCAGGGTATTTGATTTTTTGTTTTTCCTGTCATTGGGCCTGATGGGTCTATTATTGCTTTTTATGTGGTTTGGCACCAGCCATGCTATGTGTAAAAACAATTTTAACCTGCTTTGGGCACTCCCTTTTCATTTACCCATGGCCTTTTTTGTCTTCAGTAAAAAAATGTGGGTAAAAAGTTATTTCAGGTATATTTATTTCTACAGTATTGTGCTGGCAGGTGCCTGGTTCCTGCTTCCACAGCAGTTAAATTTTGCTTTGATACCTGTACTTGGAATTATTTTAATAAGAAGCTATTACCGTGCCCGGTAATAAAAAAATCTTTTACCTGCTTCATCTGAAACGAAATCATTTTTTCCTGTGCATTTATTTCTTTAATTAAAGCCACGATAAATTATCCCAGATTGAACATCTATGTTGAAACAGTTCAGCATATATAGAATATTATCCTTTCCTGTTTATTTTTTTTAAAAAAGCAGAGAACAAAGATCAGTTGACACAACCTGCTCAAAGAGTTACCCGATTTATAATCAAATGAAGTATCAACAAGGTCTCAATTCCGGCAAAAAATTGTAATTTCAAAATCCGGAATCCTTACCTGGCGGGAACTTTTTAAAACAGGCTTACTTTACTTTCCCTTTTCAGGATAATGTGCTGGAATCATTTTTGTGAAATTTCTCTAAAACGGATACAGAAGCGATAACCATGAAAAAAAAATTACTCATCCTATTGATAGCAGCATGCTTCTGTTTCCTTTCGTATGGAAGGCATATTGCCGGTGGGGAAATTTTTTATGAATACATTGGAGTAGGCTCCGCACCAAACAGCAGCCAATACAGGATTAC
>DATDPZ010000303.1:0-11196 GCA_035292525.1 Chitinophagaceae bacterium | reverse complement strand
TTAAGCTGACCCAATATTTTTTTTAAAAAAGAACAATTAATATGCCCAAGTATGTATTTGTTACAGGGGGAGTTACTTCATCTTTAGGAAAAGGAATTATATCAGCCTCTCTTGCAAAACTTTTACAAGCCAGGGGGTTGCGGGTAACGATTCAGAAGTTTGACCCCTATATTAATGTTGACCCCGGCACATTGAATCCCTACGAACATGGCGAGTGTTTTGTAACGGAGGATGGCGCTGAAACTGATCTTGACCTTGGACACTACGAAAGATTCCTCAACACGTTTACATCACAAGCTAATAATGTAACAACCGGCCGTATTTACCAGACAGTAATCAATAAGGAAAGGGAAGGAGCTTATCTTGGAAAAACGGTGCAGGTGATTCCGCATATCACTGATGAGATCAAAAGAAGGATGAAGATGCTGGGCGATACCGGCAATTATGATATAGTGATTACTGAAATTGGCGGTACTGTTGGGGATATTGAATCGCTTCCTTACATTGAAGCTGTACGACAGTTGCAATGGGAATTGCCGGAAGAAGATCTGCTGGTAGTTCACCTGACGTTGATTCCATACCTGAAAGCAGCAAAAGAATTAAAAACAAAACCTACTCAGCATTCTGTTAAATTATTAAGTTCTGAAGGAGTGTTTCCTGATGTAATTGTTTGCCGGACGGAACAGCCAATAACGGATGAAATAAAAAGAAAGATTGCCCTGTTCTGCAATGTGAAGACCGAAGCGGTAATTGAAGCAAGAGATGCCAGTACTATTTATGAAGTTCCATTGATTATGATGCAGGAAAAACTGGATGAGATTGTTTTAAAAAAGCTGGGAATAGAAACTTATAAAGAACCAAAGCTGGATAAATGGCGAGAATTTATTGAAAAACTGAAATATCCGAAATCCAAAGTGACGATTGGATTAATCGGCAAGTATGTAGAATTGCAGGATGCTTATAAATCAATACTGGAATCATTTGTACATGCGGGTGCTATGAATGAGTGTAAAGTGCAAATACAATATGTCCATTCCGAATTTATAACTCCGGATAATGTGGGAGAAAAATTAGTGGGCCTGGATGGTTTACTGGTGGCACCGGGTTTTGGACACAGGGGAATAGAAGGAAAGATCATGGCAGTAAAATATGCCAGGGAAAAAGAATTACCCTTTTTTGGAATTTGTTTGGGAATGCAAATGGCTGTAATAGAATTTGCCAGGAATGTTTTAGGAATTAAGAATGCAAATTCTACAGAAATGGTTCCGGAATGTACTGAACCGGTAATTGATATGATGGAAGAGCAAAAAAAAATTACGATGAAAGGAGGCACCATGCGATTGGGTTCTTATGCCTGTGAAATTAAAAATGGATCTTTAGCTCACCGGGTCTATGAAAACGGGTTGGTGAATGAAAGACACCGTCATCGTTATGAATTCAACAACAAGTACCTGGAACTATTTGAAAAAAACAGGATGATCGCAAGCGGATATAACCCCAATACCGGGTTAGTAGAAATATTGGAATTAACAAATCATCCCTTCTTTATTGGTGTGCAATATCACCCGGAATTGAAAAGTACAGTAGAAAATCCTCATCCATTATTTGTACATTTTGTGGCGGCAGCAAAAAAATATAGTGAAAAAAAAATGTCGGCTAAAACTTCCGCAATAAAGGAAAAAGCTATCTGAAATCAGATGACTGAAGACTGAATTCAGATATCAGAAGTATGAATTTTCTTAGTTAAATATCTGACATCTTACTTCGTACTTTACCCTATCTTTGCCCACTCCAAATTTTAAGATAAATGAATTTTGATCGAAACACAGTTATTGGTTTTGTGGTTCTTGCCTTACTTTTTTTTGGTTATTTTTATTTTATTAATAAAGAACAATCAGCAAACCGGCAAAAAAAAATAATTGAGGATTCCATTGCTAACTCTCAAAGCCCCCAACCGGTATCAGATACCATTGCTGAAAAAAAATTAGCCATAACTAACGACTCTATTGCAAAGCTGACTTCAGCAGGACAATACCAAAAAGCAATTTCTGGTACAGAGCAAATAGTTTATGCAGAAAACGATGTATTCAGAATTGCTTTTACCAACAAAGGGGGACAACCCCAATGGGTGGAACTTAAAAAATTCAGAGATCAGGACAGTTCGCTGGTGCGGTTGTCTGCCAGTGAATTTGATAAAATAAATTACCCGATCAATACCGCATCCAACCAAAGCGCTAACATTACTGATATGTTTTTTATGGTTGGAGGAGTGACCGGGAATGCTGACATGCAAACCGTTTCATTTACTCTGGCTGCAGACAGTGCCGGCCCTTCCATCATACACCAGTTTGTCATCAGGAAAAATGATTACATGATTGACTTCAATGTAAAAATGCAGGGTGCGGACCAGTTGTTAAGTCAGCAGGCGTTAAACATTACCTGGAAAAGCAAGGCTGTGCAACTGGAAAGAGACCTTAATTATGAAAAACAACAAACCCAGATAGGATATAGCCTGGGCGGGGACTATGATTATCACACGGTGGGGATGAAGAGCAATAAAGAATTTACAGATCCATTACATTGGGTGGCTGTAAAACAGCAGTTTTTCAACAGGAGTTTTATAGCAAAAAATAATTTTAAATCAGGCCGGATAGACTGGATAGTTCCCGATGAAAAAGAAAAAATAGTAGTACAGGCTACTGCTGTTCTAAGGATGGAAGTTCCCGGTTCATCTGCAGAAATTCCCTTTGCACTTTATTACGGGCCTAATGATTACAAAATTCTCAAAAGCTATAATATTGAAATGGAAAACCTGGTGAATCTGGGCCAGGGTGTATTTTCATTTGTAAAATGGATCAACCGTTGGTTGGTTTTACCAGTATTTGATTTTTTTAAATCTTTTATCGGTAGTTATGGGATTGTGATTTTGTTACTCACTTTTTTTCTCCGGCTGATTATTTCGCCGTTAACCTATTCCAGTTATCTGAGCGGGGCCAAAATGAAAGCACTGCGGCCTGAAATAGAAAAGTTGAAAGCAAAATTCGGGAAGGATCAGCAGCAAATGAGTATGGAACAGATGAAACTGTTCAGGGAAGCCGGTGTAAACCCGCTGGGTGGCTGTATTCCGGCCTTACTCCAGATCCCTATATTTTTTGCTTTGTATAGTTTTTTCAACGCCAATGTAGCCTTAAGGGGGGAAAATTTTTTGTGGGCAAATGATCTTTCTTCTTATGATTCTATATTAAACCTTGGTTTCACCATTCCTTTATATGGAGATCATATCAGTTTATTCACCATTACTGCATGCATCACCAGTTTTATCATTTCTATATATAGTATGAGTATGACACCGGATCAAAACAATCCTGTGTTGAAATACATGCCTTATATTTTCCCATTTTTCCTGTTGTTTATTTTTAACAGGCTGCCTTCGGCACTGACCTGGTACTATACAGTTTCTAACCTGGTGACTTTAGCTTTGCAATTCGCTATTCAAACCTATATCATTGACCACGATAAGATCCTGTCAAAGATTGAGGAAAACAGGAAAAAGCCTAAACCAAAATCTAAATGGCAGGAAAAGTTTGATAATATGCAGGAACAGCAGAAAAAGATGAAAGAGACACAGGCTAAAAACAAGCGTTGATTTTGTTAAAGTTCCTAAGGAATCAGCTTCTTTTCTTTTGATACAACTAAATGGCCGTTTTGATTCGTCTTTTTGTTACTTTTAGATCAATGAAAAATAAAATCAGAATTGCAGTTGTTATTTACTTCTTATTCATCGCAGGAAGTTTGACTGCCCAGAAAAAAATTTCAGAGGGTGTTATTACGTATGATATAGTGGTGAATACAGGTAATACCAATCCATCCATAGCAGATATGTTTGACGGGGCTACCAGTATTGTTTACCTTAAAGGAGTTATGAGCCGTTTTGAGCGGGTAAGTTCCCTGGGTGTGGAATCCACTATTGTAGATGGTAAAACAGGGAAAGTTAACGTTTTGAAAGAATATGGTGAACAGAAGTACATGATCACATTAACTCCTGAAAACTGGAAAGATGCCAACAAGAAGTATAATAATATTGCATTTACTATCACAGATGAATTCAAAGAAATTGCAGGTTACAGATGCCAGAAAGCAATTGGTAAAATGACGGATGGCACAGAGATCAACGTATATTTTACAAAAGAACTGATTGCCGCTAACAGGGATTTTGAGTATGCATATAAATCTTTGCCCGGGTTAGCTATGCAATACGAAACTGCAATCGGGAGCCTGAAAGTTACCTACACCGTTTCAAAAATCAACTTCAATATTGTTCCTGCCAGTAAATTTGAATTGCCTAAATCAGGTTTCCGTGTAATGACTTATGAAGAAAGCGTTGGAGTGGGCGGAAAAAATTAAATCATTTAGCAGAAGAATAAGGCAGAAGATTTCATCCTCCATTATTTTATAAGATCAATGAGAAATTTCATTTTTCAATAGTTCCGGCATTACTTTATTGAATACTTTATTTTTTTCATGATCTTTCAGCAGGTGTTTGAAACGGCTGAATGTTTCCGGTTTGATATTTAAATAAGAAGCAAGAAATTTCTGAGGCACCCGTTGCATCAGTTCTGATTGCTGTGTTACAAACCTGATAAACCTTTCTCTTGGAGTCAGCATGACCAATTGGCTTTGCCAGCGGTCTTTTAATATCATGGTAGTAGTAATAACAAGACGACCCAGTCGTTCCATTTTTTTTGATGAAGCATATATTTTTTCAAGATCATCAAAGGATATACTGGCCAATACAGTGGGTTCTATGGCTGCAATAAAATACTCAGATGGTGCCTGGCTGTGAAAAGATTCCTGGACGTGTATGATGTGCCCTTCCAAAGATATCTGGGAAATGATCTCCGTCTTTCCTTTCTTATAATATTTACGTACAAGACCTTTGATTATAAAATTGAAATATTGCTCCACTTCCCCGGCCCTGGTTATTATTTCCTTTTTCTGAAACCTCCTTGTTTTTACATATGGCTCAAGTAAAGTTTGATACTCCTCTTCTTTTAAAGGAATAAATTTATTCAGGAAATCACAAAAATTTTGATGAATGTTCATTTCATAAAAATTCAAAGTTAACCACTATTGATTCAAATCAATAATTTAAAAAACAGGATTTCGCAGCTGAATCTTCAAATCAGGTAAATCTATTAAACAATGTTCTTGTATAATTTGATTTTCCGGGGATATAAATAAAAAAGGAATTGAACTTTCCTGCAACGGTATTGTTTTTGAAAAATTATCATGTATGAATTCCAGTCTTTTTTGGTTTAAAGGGAAATAGTACATGAATCAGACAGCTAAGTGGAAAGTAAAACCGGTTAGCAGGCTCTATATTTTTGAAATCAGTTTTGCGACAGAGCGAACCCAATATAAATTCTCTGCTTAAAACAACAAGAAAGTCTCTTTGTATGAATCTTTATTTCTTGTAGGTTTGCCCGGATGAGCTCAAAAACGCAACCGTTGTATTTTCCGGCATTTTTTTTATACATCAAACTTTTAAAATGGCAACAAAAATTAAAGTAGTAAATCCTGTAGTGGAACTGGATGGCGATGAAATGACACGCATTATCTGGAAATTTATTAAAGAAAAACTCATACTCCCTTACCTGGAAATTGATATTAAGTATTTTGATCTCGGTGTGGAATATCGTGATCAAACCCATGACCAGGTGACAGTGGATGCAGCCAATGCCATCAAACAATTTGGCGTAGGCATCAAATGTGCCACCATTACACCTGATGAAGCAAGAGTGGATGAATTTAAATTGAAACAAATGTGGAAAAGTCCAAATGGCACTATCCGGAATATTCTGGATGGCACTGTTTTCCGTGAGCCGATAGTGATCAGCAATATTCCCCGGCTGGTTACCAACTGGACTGCACCCATCATTGTAGGCCGTCATGCTTTTGGAGATCAGTACCGTGCCACGGATACAGTAATTAAAGGGAAAGGAAAATTAACCATGACTTTCACTCCCGAAGACGGTGCTGATCCACAGGTTTTTGAAGTATTTAATTTTAAGGGTGATGGTGTGGCCATGTCTATGTATAACACGGATGAAAGCATTATGGGTTTTGCAAGAAGCTGTTTTAATATGGCCCTGAGTAAAAAATGGCCGCTCTACCTTTCTACAAAAAATACAATTCTGAAAAAATATGACGGCCGATTCAAAGATATTTTTGAAGAAATTTATAAAAACGAATTCAAAACACAATTTGAAGAATCCGGAATTGTTTATGAGCACCGGTTGATTGATGATATGGTGGCCAGCGCCTTAAAATGGAATGGCAACTTTGTATGGGCCTGTAAAAATTATGATGGCGATGTGCAAAGTGATACGGTAGCACAGGGTTTTGGTTCTTTAGGGCTGATGACATCTGTACTGGTAACACCCGATGGCAAAACTATGGAAGCTGAAGCAGCTCATGGTACGGTAACAAGACATTACAGGGAACACCAGAAAGGGAGACCCACTTCTACCAATCCTATTGCCTCCATTTTTGCATGGACAAGAGGGCTTTCTTTCCGTGGCAGGCTGGATAACAATCAACCCCTGGTTGATTTTAGTAATGCACTGGAAGCAGTTTGTATAGAAACAGTGGAAGAAGGTAAAATGACCAAGGACCTTGCTATTTGTATTCATGGTAATAAAGTAAACCATGGAGAACATTATTTGTACACGGAAGAATTTTTAGATGCAATAGATGAAAATCTGAAAAGGAAATTGGGGTAAAAAAATAAATACTTATTAAAAATTCCGGCTTCAATGAACCGGGATTTTTTTTGTTTATACACTTATACAGATGAGATGAAATTTGTTTTGCGTTACAGCAATGAAAACTTCGAATGCCAAAGATTGAGGAATCAATGTTTGATTTTTGGAATGTAATAATGTTTTAGGCCGTCCTTCTATATATGTTCAAAAATATTTTTGCAGAATTCTGAAATTTGTTTTTACTTTGTATCTCAAAGTGCTTTTTAAATTAATGAACAGAAAAACTGACTGAGTTAAACAAACAGAAATCAAAAATAACTATTATGAACAGATCTGATTTACTAAAGAAAATTGACAATCCCAGGGAGCTTGAAAAGTTGTACCAGGACAACAAAGGGGCTTTTAAAACGGAGTTTAATTTACTTTACCCTGAACTAACTGACAATAAACTTGCTGACTATTGGAATGAAAGACTGAATTACGAAAGCGGCGAAATTTCCTGGGGGAGTAAAAAGGAATTAATCTTTGTTATAATTGCTTCATTAATTGCGGGTGTTATTGCAAAACTTCCTGAGCTGCTTAATATCAATCCTGAATATTTTTACCAGCGGAACATAGGATTTATCATTTTCCCGGTTTTGACCATTTACTTTATCTGGAGAAAAAGTCTCTCAACAAAGAAAATCGTATTTGCAGGAGTTATATTTTTTATTGCTTTAATCTTCATCAACCTATTACCTGCAGATAATACAAGCGATACCCTGATATTATCCTGTATTCACCTGCCGTTGTTTTTATGGGCGGTCTTGGGGTTTACTTATGTTGGCGATAATATCAGGAGCTACCCAAAAAGACTTGACTTCCTGAGATACAATGGCGACCTGGTAATAATGACCGGGCTCCTCGCTATTGCCGGAGCCATTCTCTCAGCCATTACTATCGGACTTTTTTCTGTCATTGGTTTAAATATTGAGAATTTCTATGTAGAGAATATTGGGATATTCGGAGCTGCCGCATTGCCAATAGTTGCAACTTATATAACACAAACAAATCCTCAATTGGTTAACAAGGTTTCGCCAGTTATTGCAAAAATATTCAGCCCTTTGGTTTTGATTACGCTGGTTATATATCTGGTAGCCATTTTGTTTTCCGGAAAAGACCCATACACGGATAGAAATTTTTTAATGGTATTTAATTTTCTCTTAATCGGGGTAATGGCCATTATATTATTTTCGGTTGCAGAAACATTTAAGAAGAACGAAAACCGTACAGGCAGTTATATTTTATTTGCTTTATCAATAGTAACGATTATTGTAAACGGAATTGCACTTTCAGCCATTTTATTTAGAATTTCAGAGTGGGGAATTACTCCAAACCGGCTTACGGTTTTAGGTGGGAATATACTTATGCTGACAAATCTGTCAATGGTAACTTTCAAACTCTTTAAAAATATTACAAAAAAAGCAGACATCAGTGAAGTTGAAAATTCTATATCCATGTTTCTTCCTGTTTACATATTATGGACATTAATTGTAACCTTCATTTTTCCCTTAATATTTCTTTTCAAATAGTACAACAACATATTGAAACGACACAGCTCCGGCTGAACTGTAGTGTACACTGATGCTGTCAGATCAGTGTCTTGCCTGGCAGCAATTTCAGAATAATTAAAAATATGGGCAAACCCGGGACGGGAGAAAAAGCATAAAAACAATTAACTTCACTAAATAAAAATAACAAGCTCATGAAATCATATAGTATTGTCAGTTTTGTTTTATCCATATTGTTTGTTACATCTCTTTTTGCCCAAAAAGATCCAAAAACTACTGAAGTATGGACCCCGGAGCCCAAAATTATTTCTCCGGGAAAAACAACAGCTGATGCGCCTTCCGATGCCATTATTTTATTCAATGGTACTTCAGCATCCCATTGGCATCATAAAAATGGAAGCGAAGTAATATGGATTGTATCTGACAATGCATTAACAGCAAAAGCCGGAACCGGCGATATTCAAACCAAACAAAAATTTGGCGATTGTCAATTGCACATTGAATGGAGAACCCCAGCTGAAGTGAAAGGAGAAGGTCAGGGCAGGGGAAATAGCGGCATCTTTTTTATGGGTCAATATGAATTGCAGGTTCTTGATAGTTATGAAAACAAAACTTATTCCAATGGACAGGCTGCAAGTATTTACAAACAACACATCCCATTGGTGAATGTCTGCAAACCACCAGGTGAATGGCAGAGTTATGATGTTGTTTTTACAGCTCCCCGATTCAGTGATAATGGTTCGTTATTGGAGCCGGCCAGAATAACTGTTATTCAAAACGGTGTTTTAGTTCAAAACAATGTTTCCATTTGGGGTAGTACTCAATATATCGGCTTGCCTTCTTATGAAAAACATGGAGCAAAAGAATCTCTTGCTTTACAGGATCATGGTAACCCAACAAGTTTCAGGAATATCTGGATAAGAGAATTATAATTACTTAAATTATTTTTTATGAAATCACTTTTTGGTTTACCGGTTTTACTTTTTGCATTTGCCTGCAAGGCACAATCACCTGTGGACTCAAAGCACAGGGAAATAGTTTTCCAATCGGTGAATGTGGTACCGATGGATAGTGAACGGGTGTTAACCAACCAGGATGTTGTTGTAAAAAATGGTTTTATTATATCTATAACAGAATCAGGAAAAATAAAATATGGTAAGAATGCTTTATTTATAAATGCCAAAGGAAAATTTTTGATACCCGGGCTGGCAGAAATGCATGCACATGTTCCCCCGGTGAACGACCTGGAACCAATGAAAGAAGTTCTCCGGCTTTTTGCATATAACGGTATTACTACGATCCGTGGAATGCTGGGCCATCCGCTTCATCTGGAATTAAGAGATAAAATACAAAACGGTGAAATTCCCGGTCCCCGTTTTTATACTTCCGGTCCTTCTTTGAATGGCACCAGTGTAAAAACAGTGGAAGCTGCTGAGGAAATGGTGAGAAGCCAGAAAAAAGCCGGTTATGATTTTATGAAACTACATCCCGGTCTTACCAAAGAAACATTTGGAGCCATTGCAAAAACAGCAAAAGAAGTAGTAATGCCATTTGCAGGTCATGTTTCTTTTAAAGTAGGAGTGTGGATGGCTATTGAAGAAGGATATGCGACTATTGATCACCTTGATGGATTTGTTGAATGCCTGGTACCCGATATAGAATCTGTAAAAGAAAATGAAACAGGACTTTTTGGAATGTTTATAGCAGACCGGGCGGAAGAAAGAAGAATTCCCACATTAATGAAAGCATTGCGGGAAAAAAATATCTGGATAGTACCCACGCAGGCATTAGCCGAAAGATGGTTTACCCCTGAAAAAGATGCGGATGCATACAGCAAAGAACCGGAGATGATTTATATGAATGAAGCCACCATGAAAAGCTGGATAACCAATAAGCACAATCTTGCAGCTAACCCGATGTACAATCCGGTTGCTATGCGGAATTTTATTCAGTTAAGAAGAAAACTGATTTTAGAATGCCAGCGCAACGGAGTTGGATTACTGTTGGGCTCAGATGGCCCGCAGGTATTTAATGTTCCTGGTTTTTCTGTACATCATGAACTGAAGTATATGGTGGATGCCGGCCTTACGCCATTTGAAGCTTTACTAAGCGGAACGGTGAACGTGGCTAAGTTTTATAACAGGAATGATATAGGCATGATTAAAACAGGATTTCTTTCAGATATGATACTGCTTGACGGGAATCCTTTAGAGAATATTGAGAACACAAAAAAAATTGAAGGCGTTATGCTGGGTCATCTCTGGCTCTCGAAAGAATATATTGATCAGGAGTTAAAAAAACTGGAGAAGCCAAAACCTTTTTAATCTTCATTCAACAGCTTATCCACTGTTGCATAAAACTCTTTTTTGAATGCTTCAAAATGTTTCCCGGTTCCGGGGCCGTAAAACACTCCTTTAATTTTTCTCACTTCTCCTTTTTTATCTATAAAAATAGTAGTGGGAAAAGAACGGATTGGGGTCAGTTGTGGTAAGGTTTTTTCCGTTTTTTCATCGTCAGAAGAAGTGCCACCCGTGATCAGAATGGGGTATTGTACATTAAATAGTTTCTCAAATTTTTTCAGACTTTTCAAAGAACGTTCTACATTGGTATCATATTCATATGCCAGGCCGATTACTTCCACACCCCTGTTTTTATTTTCATTATAATAATCACTCAAAAATTTTGTTTCATCCATACAGTTGGGGCACCAGCTTCCTAAGATCTGAACCACGACTACTTTATTTTTAAAGCGATCGTCGTTGATGGATACCGGCTTTCCATTGAGATCATTAAATGTGAAATTCAACCGTGTCTCACCTTCTTTCAACATGGTTGGCCTTTCCTGGTCTGGTGTAGTGATCTCCTCGTTCTTCTCTGCTACC
>DATDPZ010000302.1:0-4545 GCA_035292525.1 Chitinophagaceae bacterium | reverse complement strand
CAGTGTCATACGTTGCCCCGATTTTCCAATCATTGTTGCAAATCGTACAGGCACCTCGTCAGAAATTTTATACCGGGAAAGAAAGATCAATGCCGAATCGGAATACATTGCCACAGTGTCACATCTCAAAATTGCTTTCTTTAACTCGACGGAATCTGTTTCCAGGTCTTCAATTAATGATTTCATAAACTGCTTTTCCCGGTTATGTTCAATTGTATGCTCCAGTTGATACTCTGCTAAAAACCCACAAAACACGGCAAGAAACAACATAAGGAACTCCCAGAAATAATGTGTCCATTTTTTTCGGGCTGTATGTGAGTGGTGGTGTACTTCCATAAAATAATTTACTTAAGATGATATTGTTTTCGTAATTCTTCAAGCAATTTTCGGTTCAATGCTATATATTTCTTATACTGATTTACCCGGGTAGTCTGAATAATAATCAGATAGAGTTGTAACATATTCAATGTTTCATTTTTATTGTATTGTTCCGGGTTATTGAAATGAAAAGAAATTTCGTCTGGACTATTTTGGTAATCCTCTATGTTTTTCAAAAGAGTTGAATTTCCTTTTCCCCTGATTTCTTTAAACCAAAGATGATCATTGTGACGGTTCAAAAAAGGACCGATCCATTGTTCATAATAATTTTGTTCTATCTCATGTCTTGCTTTCAGGTTAGCGATCGCAACAAGAATATCGCCTGTCAGTATCTGAAGTTCTTTGCTTTTAAAATAGCGTAACGAACCGGAGTTTTTTAATTGTTCTAAAATGGAATTACGGGGCTCAAACAGAATCGGGCTGTTGATTAATAGAGCAATGGTATAATTCAAGGTAAAATCTTTTGACAAATTTGTTATACCATTATCCTGAAAATAATCGGCCAGGTATTGAATAGATGAATCTTTTTTTTGCCGGCGATGAATTGCCCATTGAACTGCGGCTGAATCCCCCTTCAATTCATCATAAAAATTTATTGCTAATACTTTGGCTCTGTCTTTCTCAATTTTATGCTCCAGTTGGTACTCTGCCAGAAAACCACAAAACACAGCGAGGAATAACATGAGAAATTCCCAGAAATAATGTGTCCATTTTTTACGTGGGGTGTGGGTGTGTGCATGTACTTCCATAATCAGTTTTTAGTTTTAATCCGAAGCTTATGAAATGTCTCACTGCTTCTTTCACTGAAAGTGATTTTTCTTTTTAAAAAAAACAATTAGTTCTGTATTTCTTTTTTTAAGTTGTCGCAGGTCTTCCAGCCTTGCCCAACACCAAAACGAATACACGTTCAACTGATTGAAATACCGGTTTAGTAATTCCTTGTTGGTAACATATAAAGGGGAAGCATCATAGTTAATGCGATTACCTTTCCACCTTTCATAATTCATCAGGGAGTAAAATGTATTGCGGATTTCTGATTGAACTTCCTGGAACCCGCTGGTTTCTGCTATTTTATATTTTCGGAGCAGGTTGTCATAAAGCAGGATACTATCTGCATCTTCTGCTTTTAATAAGCGGAGCCCCCCTGCATTTTTCAGTTGTTGTAATGTACGGTCTGTATAGACCATGTCGGGGAAGTCGAGGCTATTAGCAAGAATGTTCCCAAAGCAATTTATTGGACTGTGGTCACTCAGCAGGGAGTCGTAACAGGAAGACAGGTTTTGCAAAACAGAGAGCTTTACCTGGAACGTATTGATAAGTGTGTTGAAATGAGATGAATCGGTTACCAGGTCTTCATAAAAGGACCGGATATACTGTTTGCCTCTTTCCTTTTCAATCTTATGCTCCAGCTGGTACTCTGCCAGAAAACCGCAGAACACAGCGAGAAACAACATGAGAAACTCCCAGAAATAGTGGGTCCATTTTTTCCTGCCCCGATGTCCTGAGCTTGTCGAAGGGTCGGGGTCGGGTGTATGAGAGTGGTGATGTACTTCCATAATTAATTTATTTCAGATGATATTCTTTCTTCAGTATTTTAATCAGATTCTCTGCTTTTTTACTTGCCTGTGAAATAATTCTTTCATCGTAATAAGTAAGCCCTCTTAAAAATCGGTATTGAATAATTAATTCATCCTGGTAGCTCTTGTTTATAGGAATTTTGCTTTCGGGATTTGCCCCGGGACGGGGTGAATAAGTTGAATCCTGTGACTCACGCAATAAATTTTTCATAGAAATAAAACGGCCTGGAATTTCTCTGATTATAAAATGATAACTGCGCCAATCCTCCTGCCTCAAACCCAGTCTTTTTATTTGCCAGTCATAAGCTTCAATTGAATCTACAATATTTCTTTTGCTGATCAACCTTAATCCGCCTGAATTTTTAAGCTGGGTGATGGTGCCATTGTTAGAAAAAAAATAAATGTCATCAATTCCGCCAAACAGTTTCCAACAGATTCTTAGAGGTATCTCATCCTTCTCCAGCATGATTAAAGGGTATAATGAAGAATCAATATTCTTCAACTTTCTTACTTTCCATGTTAAATTATTGCTCAACGCCGCTGTGTCAAATTCAAGATCATTGATCAGTGCAATGATATATTGTTTTTCCCGTTGATGCTCGATATAGTGCTCCCGCTGGTTTTCTGCCAAAAACCCGCAGAACACAGCAAGGAACAACATGAGAAACTCCCAGAAATAATGTGTCCATTTTTTTCCTGGAGTATGCGTATGGTGATGAACCTCCATTATTGGTTATTATTATTCTATTTTGTATTCTTTTTTTATCAGATTCATTAATCGGATAATCGTCAATTTCAAACGATAAAAACGGTTGATAACAACGGCATTAATTCTTTTTTGCCTCTGTACCCGGTTATAAAATTTATCAAGGTCTTCCTTTTTGTCAGAAAGTAAGGGCGGGTTATCTGGTATCCTGTCAAGAGTAAAAATATTTTGTGGGTATTGATAACGCAGGTGTTTCTCAAAAACAGAGGCATCAAATATTTTTTCATAGAGAGATAAATCCATGAACATGTCTCTTTCCCAAATCTCGAAATCTACGATCCATTGGGTCTCTATATCGAAAAGCAGAAGACTATCTACTACTGTTTGATTCCGTATCAATCGAAGCCCCCCTGCATTTTTCAGTTGAGAAAGAACGCCGTTATTCGGTATAAACTTTACGGCAAAAGGCCCATAAAAACCATGATAGTATAGTGTTCCCGTATTTGCCGATAAGTCCTCTTTTTTTAACAAGTACATGATTGTGTCCATAGTTTTCATTTTACCCATCCGGAAATTGAGCCTTGCATTTAATTGGGTAGTATCAGCACTGAGATCATTTAATAGCGATTTTATATATTGTTTTTCCTTATCTTTCTCAATTTTGTGCTCCAGTTGATACTCTGCCAGAAAACCACAGAACACAGCGAGGAACAACATGAGAAACTCCCAGAAATAGTGGGTCCATTTTTTACGGGCGGTATGAGAGTGTGCATGTACTTCCATAGTTTCAATTTGATTCGGGGTTTAAATTATATTCTTTTTGCATTAAATGTATCAAGCTATCTGCCTGCTTGTAATGAGCGGACAAAAACCTGATATAAGCAGCCGCTATACGGGCTTCTTCTGTAACGGTATTAAAAAATGATCTCAGTTTCTCTGTGTCTTTTGAAAGTGAGGCGGGCTGTTGCAATAACATATTCTTATTATAAAACAAACTGTCTCTCGTAATGGTTAAATCCATCAATGGACTTGCAGCTTGCCCGGTCCGGATAGTTGCGCTACGTAACAATTCTGACCGTTCGGTAATAATTTTATTTAAAGCATCATAAGAGAGAATTTTGTCTGCTACCATTATTTTCTTTATTAACCGGAGATTACCTGAATTTTTTAATTGCAGCATGGTCGCATCATTAGATATAAAATCGGGGAAGAACCGGGAGTTCAAATAGTGCTGATAAACCAGCTTAATATTTTCCGGTAAAGCCAGGTCTGTTTTTTTCATTGCTACCAGGCTGTCCAGGAAAGATAATCTCAATCTGTTACTTTCCAGGGCCCATCTTAATTCTGCTGTATCAGCTTTTACATTATTTATAAAACTTTTGATATAATCTTTTTCCCGGTGTCTCTCTACTTTTTGTTCCCTGATATTTTCTGCCTGGAACCCACAGAATACAGCGAGAAATAACATTAAAAATTCCCAGAGATAATGTGTCCATTTTTTTCTTGGTGTGTGGGTGTGTGCATGTACTTCCATAATCAGTCTTCAATTTTTAATTTGTGGGTTTTAGTTTTAATCCGAAGCTCATGAAATGTCTCATCGCCCTGCCTGCCGGCAGGCAGGTTCTTTCACTGAAAGTGATTTTTCTTTTTAAAAAAATCAATTAGTTCTGCATTTCTTTTTTTAAGCAGTTGCAAATCATTCAGCCTTGCCAAACACCAAAACGAATACACGTTCAACTGATTGAAATACCGGTTTAGTAATTCCTTATTGGTAACATATAAAGGAGAAGCACCATAGTTAATGCGATTATCTTTCCACCTTTCATAATTCATCAGGGAGTAAAATGTATTACGGATTTCTGATTGAACTTCCTGGAACCCGCT
>DATDPZ010000301.1:0-4331 GCA_035292525.1 Chitinophagaceae bacterium | reverse complement strand
GCACCCTCAGCAGTTTTGGCTAATAAAATAGCGGCTTTAATTGCCCGCAGGCTACGTAATTTTTTTTCATCTTTAGCCAGCATAGCGGCTTTCAGATCCATCATTATTTTTTGTTCAAGGCCCATAAAAATGTTTAAAGTTTTTAGTTTTCGGTTTGTGTCAGAATTTTAGCACAACTGTTATCCGGCCATTTGCTCTTGTTTTTTTCCGTAATCAGGCTTTATTTTCTTTTAGTTGTTTGTCTCTGAATTTCTGGTAAAATTCCTGTGCAAATTTTTTCATTTCATCTGCTAACTCATTATGCTGAGTAGCCTTGCGATAGGTTTCGGCCATGGTGATCAGGGTTTGGTAAAAAAAGTCAGCCATTTCATCCACCATCATTTCTTTGGTCCAGAGATCAATCCGCAAAGCCGTTTTTTCGGTGCCATCCCAGAAAGCCAGCATCATGGCTTTTGCTTTCTGTACATTTTCAATGGTAGTATCTGAAGCTTTCCAGTTGATATTCTCCGGCATTCTGTTTTCATTCAGGTGTACATCAATAGTAATAGTTGATTTATTCATTTTTTATTTTTCTTGAAATGAAGGGCAAAAGTAGTTTAAATCACATTATTGCTTTTTGAATACAAGTCCATAGCTGGTTTGCAGATTTTTCTATCGTAAAATTCAATGCTTTCTCTTTTCCCATCCTGATCAGCTGATTTCTTACTTCTTCGTTGGTATATATGTGAATCATTTTTCCGGCAATTTCTTTTCCATTGTTTTCCTCAAAATACAAAGCGGCATCCCCGGCGTATTCCTTTACAGGTGAGTTTTCCGGCGCCAGCACCGGGGCTCCGGATTGAAATGATTGTAATGTTATTAAAACTGATTGACTGTCATTTTGAAATACCAGGACAGCGTAGGCGGCACTAATTAAAACGGCTTGTTCAGGTTCACTCAGTTCATCTGCCACCAACACATCATTTCTGTATTTATAAGAAGAAAAAATTTCTAAATATTTCTTACCCGGTTTTGAAAATAATAGTAGTTTGAGGCTGCTTTGTTGTCTTTTTTTAAATTGCGAAAAAGATTTTAAAAGGCTTATAAATACTTCCCCGGAGATTGATTTTTCCGGACATAAAAAATATTCTTTTCCCCCGCTATAGTTTGTTTTAATTTTTTCTCTTTTGTTTTCATCAGGTTTTTCAATTCCCTTTACTGCCAGGCTCAATATTTCAATTTTCGTTTTCGCTATATGATGTTTTTTTATCAGCTTGCCTTTTTCCCATTCAGAATTTACTGTAATCCTCCTGGCTTTCTTTATGCTGGATGCACTTGTACGCAGGCAGCCAAACTCAATAAGAACCTGTGGGAGGGTTAATGAGGAAGCGCATTGCCCGTCAAAAGAAAGCAAAATATCTGTTTTTATTTTTTTCAAAAACCGGGGAAGCCTTATCTCCCACCAATATCTCTTTTGAAGGATAGTTTTTCCGGGTGACCCACATTTTATTAATTCATAATTTGTATTATTGTTTAAATTAATTGCAGTTTGTTTTCCAACAATTATAAAAAACTTCAATTGATGATGCTGGCTGGAAAGTATGGAAAGAAGGTCTTTAACAAAGGTTTTCTCTGTTATCAGACTCTCGTCATATAAGCAGCTGGCAATTACCGCTATATTCATTTCTGCAAATGTAAACTTTGTGGTTATGATCCTGTAACCAGCGTTGTTTAAATCAAGCCTGTTTCTAATCTGCAGGTTTTTCAACTCATTTTCAACTCAGATAACAAAGCCATACTGAAATACACTTAGGGTAATTTGCTCCTTTGAATAAGAATATTGCTATTAAAAATCAGGAAGTTTTACAATTGTTACTTTAAAAAATTATATTCAGTTTTACCTGTAAATAATCCAGGGGAACCCGATTATTTATTTTGCTCAAAAATGATTCCTTCCACAAATGACATTGGTATCATGTTTGATATTAAAAACCGGAAAGTGAAAACAGAAGCGAAGAATCTTCTTTGGTTATTATAAATAAAACATTAAACGACCTCTAAGTGGAAGAGGATGGTGGCTTATATAAGGGGCCTTGGTTCGGGGCCCCTTTTTTGTGCATTTTATAAAAATCAGCTAAGGAACGAACATTCACCAGTTCTTTCTTACTTTTGACGTTCTCTAATAATAATTCATGGAATACAATACTACCAGAAATGAAATGGTTATGCGTGAATACGGCAGGCATATCCAGAAAATGATTGAACATTTACTTACCATTGAAGAACCTGAAAGGCGTCAGAAAAACGCTTATGCGGTTATTGAGCTGATGGGATTTCTTAACCCACATTTGAAAAATGTAGAAGATTTCCGCCACAAACTCTGGGATCACCTTTTTCTGATCTCCGATTTTAAACTGGAAGTTACTTCTCCTTACCCCATTCCCACCAGGGAAACGCTTAAAGGAAAGCCCAAACCCCTGCCTTATCCAGATCGTCATCCTAAATATTCACACCTGGGAAGAAATCTTGAAGACATTATTCAAAAAGGCCTGAAAGAAGAAAATCCGGATAAAAAACTTGGCTTTGCAAATACCATTGCCTATTACATGAAACTTGCCTACAACAACTGGCATAAAGAATTGGTACATGATGATGCCATTCAAAATGAACTAACAACTATTACAAACGGACAGCTTGAATTTACAAATACTCCTTTCGTAAAAGCCTATCGTCCTCAACAGGAAAACCGTGAACGTGGGGGCTATGGAAAGCAAAGAGGAAAGTTCCAGCAACGCGGAGATGGCGGCAGAAGACATGACAGCCGGAATGGTAGCAGTGGTTTTAAGAAAAAGAGATATTAATCCTTCCAAACCCCATCAGGGGTTTTTTTATACTTTTACTTTATCAATATTTATTTATAAAAATTATCCTCAAAAAGCAGCGGGAGGTTTTACATGCATTCTTTCGAAGTAATTGGCGGGAAAAAACTACAAGGCGAAATAACTCCACAGGGAGCAAAAAATGAAGCGCTGCAAATTATCAGTGCCGTATTACTTACTCCGGAAAAAATGACGATCAGCAATATCCCCGATATCCTGGATGTAAATCTGTTGATTGAATTGCTGTGTGACATGAATGTGAAAATAGAAAGAACAGAAAGAGATTCCTGTACTTTCCAGGCAGATGATGTAAATATAGATTACCTCCATAGCGAACCGTTCCGGAAAAAAAGCGGCAGGCTGCGTGGTGCAGTGATGCTGGCCGGTCCGATGCTGTCAAGATTCAGAAAAGCCTTTATTCCCAAACCCGGTGGAGATAAAATCGGCAGGAGAAGATTAGATACACATATTCTTGCTTTTGAAAAATTAGGAGCAGTATTTACACACAACCTGACAGACGGGTTTTTTCATTTAGATGCGGCCAACCTGAAAGGAACAGCTCTTTTACTGGATGAACCCTCTGTAACCGGAACTGCCAATATTATTATGGCAGCTGCTATGGCCAAAGGCCATACAACCATTTATAATGCTGCCTGTGAACCTTACATTCAGCAACTATGCAGCATGCTAAATAAAATGGGAGCAAAGATTACTGGCATAGGTAGTAATTTGCTTACCATAGAAGGAGTTACCTATTTGGGCGGAACAGGTCACAGGATGTTGCCCGAT
Source organism: Chitinophagaceae bacterium (assembly GCA_035292525.1). Lineage (GTDB taxonomy): Bacteria > Bacteroidota > Bacteroidia > Chitinophagales > Chitinophagaceae > VBAS01. The sequence goes on along the minus strand of DATDPZ010000301.1, from coordinate 684 downwards.
ATGATCGAAGTGGGATCATTTATTGGTCTAGCAGCATTAACACAAAGCAACATCACTATAAAAAATGCCGGTCTTACACATCTCGGTATCATTCCGGAAAAATTTCATCAGTTGGGCATAAAAATGAATTTTTCAGGAGATGATATACATATACCGGAACAGGAACTCTATGAAGTGCATCGTTATTTTGATGGTGGTGTACTCAGCATTTATGATCATCCCTGGCCAGGTTTCACTCCCGACTTGCTAAGTATTGTTCTGGTAACAGCTATACAGGCTAAAGGCAGTGTACTTATTCATCAGAAAATGTTTGAAAGCCGGTTGTTCTTTGTTGATAAATTAATAGACATGGGGGCACAGATCATTCTATGCGATCCACATCGTGCTGTAGTAATTGGTTTGGAACGTGAACAAAAATTAAAGGGCATTACAATGAGCAGCCCCGATATTCGTGCCGGAGTTGCTTTATTAATTGCAGCACTCAGCGCCGAAGGAAAAAGTATCATCCAAAACATTGAACAAATCGACAGGGGTTACCAGCAAATTGATGAACGATTGAAAAAGCTGGGGGCTGATATTACAAGAAAAAATGCCTGATACGCCTGGTTAACCTTACTCTTAAACAACTTTTTTTCCTATCTTTTCCAAATGTTAAATCGGAGTATCAGTAAATGGGAGATGGTG
>DATDPZ010000300.1:0-3669 GCA_035292525.1 Chitinophagaceae bacterium | reverse complement strand
GAGAATGGCCCAACAAATTCCTGCCGGTAAAATAAAAATTGCTGAAAGCGGCATTAATTCAGTAGAAGATGTTTTACTTTTCCGGCAAAACGGATATAATGGATTTTTAATAGGTGAAAACTTCATGAAAGAAAAAAATCCGGGGGAAGCGTTTAAATTATTTATTAATCAATTAAAAAATTCCTCCCCTTTTGGGGGAGGTTAGGAGGGTGCTTATGAATATTAAAGTTTGTGGTATTACGCAAATGAAGCAGTTGCAGCAACTGGAAGCATTGAACACTGATTTTGCCGGATTGATCTTTTATGAAGAATCTCCCAGATATATAAAGGATAAACTTGCAGGAAAAGATGTAAAAAACGCTGATTTTGATATGAAGAAAGTTGGAGTGTTTGTAAATCCTGAAATGATTGATGTTTTGGATGCTATTGATGATTACGGGCTGGATGTGGTGCAGCTTCATGGAGATGAAAGCCCGGAAATGTGTGAAGACTTAAGCAGCGAAGTAGAAGTGATCAAAGTTTTCAGGTTGAACCCCGGTGTCAAAGTGGATATTGATAAAATTGTAAAAGAGTATGATGAAGTTTGTGATTATTATCTTTTTGACACAGCAGGTCTGAAAGAAAGTTTTGGTGGGACGGGTCAGCAGTTTGACTGGAATATATTGTCCAAAGCAAAAATTGAAAAGCCATTTTTTCTAAGTGGGGGTATTGGCCCGGACGATGTTGAGAAGATAAAAGCTTTTAGGCATCCTGATTTTTTTGCCATTGACATCAACAGCAAGTTTGAAAAAGAACCTGGGGTGAAGGATATGGCAAAGCTCCTGCAGTTTAAGTTGGGAGTGAAGTAGTGTGAAAAAGTCTTATGCTTTCAGGCACTTCCCCTCCACGAAGGGGCGGATCTGGGGAAACCCGAACTTTAAGCGACCCGGGGTGGGTAAATATGAAACGAAAGATCATTCCATATAATCCGAAGCTGAAAGAGCTGGCCAAAAAACTGCGGCAGCATATGACATTCTCAGAGGTAAAACTATGGAATGAATTAAAGAACGGGAAGATGATGGGTTATGATTTTGACAGGCAAAAACCAATAGGAAATCATATTGTTGATTTTTTTTGTAAAGATCTTCAACTGGCAATAGAAGTGGATGGGATTACACACCTGGATGAAAAAGTAATGCTGAAAGATGAAATACGCCAGGATATTGAAGCAATGGGAGTTCATTTTTTGCGGTTTGATGCGTTGCTGCTGGTGAATAAAGTGGAAGCGGCGGTAAGAGAGATCAGAAATTGGATACTTGAAAATGAGGAAAAGAATGGTGTGAGTGAATTCGTGTTGAAGAAAAGGAATTCATTGGAGAATCCGGTTTCAAGAAAAAGGAAATGAGTTTGAAACCCACCCCTTCCCCTCCCGGGAGGGGATGCCCCGCACAGCCCTTGCTTTTCGCAGCGGTTGAAAGGGATGGAAAATGTTGAAAGTTGCAATTGAAGAAACTTTATATTTTCGGACACATCCCCGCCTGGGCGGGGCGAAGTTGAAAGACTTTTTGCTTTAGGAAATTGGGGTGGGTTTTCAAAGCAGCAGAAACCCACCCCTTCCCCTCCCGGGAGGGGATGCCCCGCACAGCCCTTGTTTTTCGCAGCGGTTGAAAGGGATGAAAAATGTTGAAAGTTGCAATTGAAGAAACTTTATATTTTCGGACACATCCCCGCCTGGGCGGGGCGAATGTAAGAGACTATAGAATTTAGTGAGCTGGGGTGGGTTTTGAAATGCGCAACCCTAAAAAATAATAATTAATTTTAGAATAAACCTTACCGGATGGCTGCGAATGAAACTACCATAGAGCTTTCAAAAATCATTAAACGGCTTGAACTGATTAAAAATCTCATAGTACTTGAGGAAGAAAAAGAAATTGCTGTTCACATTTCCCGGCTAAGACAATTTTCATTGAACGGGGAATTGGAAAACATTATCACTCTCCTTGAAACAAAATCTTACAGCAAGGCTATGCCTGCTATTGAAACCTTTATCAACCAGCATCACTAGCTTGCAATTTATAGTGACCCTGAACTTGCAGGGTTAAAATTAGAAGCCAAAGCATTGGAAGCCGAAGTAAATGCATTATCAAATGAGAAAGCAGACCTGGAAAAACTGATACATGAGTTTGGAGTAAGGCATAATAACGAACTGGGAGAACTAATTATAAAAATTCTCCGGTTTAGGAAACAAAAAGCAAAAGGTACTCCTTTTTCAAATTCATCCAGCTCCGGATACTTGCTGCTGAAGTGCATCAGCAATTTCGTGATATCTGAACCAGGTTTTACATATCATAGTTTCGGTAAATAGTCCGAAATAAATGTATCCATATTGCAGATAATTATTCCTTCCCTGGTTTTATATTCTGTTATGTCCGGCACCACTACAAAATTTTTTTTTGTTTTCAGATCAGAAAGACTTTGATAATTGCCTTTGGTGATGACAGGAGCATTATTCAGTTTTACCTCAATACATGCCAGCGGTTTTATTCCTTTAGCTATTACCATATCGTATTCAGCGCCTGCCTGTGTGCGGTAATAATATAATTCAGTACCCGGCGGTTTTAATTGCTTTACCTGTTCTACTATATAACCTTCCCAGGAAGCTCCTGCTACAGGATGTCCTTTTAATTGAATTAAGTTTTGCACTGAAGAAAGGCTATGCAATAAGCCACTGTCCCGGATATAAATTTTAGGAGCCTTCACTAAGCGCTTCCTGGTATTGATATAAAAAGGAGGGAGCCTGTGTATTAAAAAAGCCGCTTCAAGAAAATCGATATACCGGTTCACTGTTGGAGCGGTAACACCCAGAGACCTTGCAATCATTTCAGCATTCCATACCGATCCGTTTATATGGCTTAGCATACTTAGCAGTCTGCTGATTACCGAGGAAGAAAATTCAACACCGAATAATTTACTCAAATCTCTCTCGATATAGCTTTTTGCAAACCCATTCAACCATTCTGTAGCGCCTTTGTCTGTTTTTGAAAGCAAAGCCCGTGGAAACCCACCTCGTAGCCAATGTTTATTTTTGGGAATTGTCTCAGCTATTTCTTTGTAATTAACAGGCGACAACTCCCGGTAAGCAATTCTGCCTGCCAATGATTCTGAAACCCCTTTTACTAATTCAGGGGAAGCGCTGCCTAATAAAATGAATCTGCCGTTTTTCCTGTTTTCATCTATTACAGACCGAAGTACAGAAAATAAAGAAGGAATTGTCTGAACTTCATCAATAATAATGAAGCTATTTTTATTTTCTGTTAGAAAAGTGTAAGGGTCGGTGAGCTTTCTCACATCCAATGGATTTTCCAGATCAAGATAAAGAAATGGTCTTTTTTGTTTTGCTGCAATTTGCTTTGCCAAAGTCGTTTTGCCTACTTGCCTGGCTCCAAGAATAGCAACAGCAGGAAAATTTTTAAGCAAATTCAGAATTTCCTTATGGAGGTTCCTTTCAATCATTCAGCAAATATAAAACCCTTCCTTGAAAATCAAAAGTTTGATTTTCGATTTTCAAGGATAAGATTTTGCACGACAGGAGGATTCATAATTTTAAAAGGTATTTATCATTCACCGTTCATTAACGGCGACCCGGAAAAGAAATTTCCGGACATAATGGATGGTTATAGAAAGACAGGG
>DATDPZ010000299.1:0-2205 GCA_035292525.1 Chitinophagaceae bacterium | reverse complement strand
CTGAAATAAAAATCAAGTTTATCAGGTGTATTCTGACTTACACTGATTTTTAAACCATAATTGCTTGTATTGGTGCTGTTTTTTACTCCATTGATGAAATCAATATTCCTGTTTATCATGGCGGTAGGACCAGCGCCCAGTCTTAATTTGGTGCCTTTTAATTTAAACCCGTAATCGCTGAATAAATTAATGGTATAAATCCCATTGGTATTAACGGTCTGGTAAATTCTTTTTCCCAGATTATCTACAACATTTGACTGCACAAAAGCATTCTGAACATAACTGAAATTAAGATTGGAAAAAACATTCTTTTCTTTTAATACGCTGTAAGAATTAAAACCGGTACTGAAACTATGCCGGAAAGATTGTTTCAAATCCTGGTTGCCAATATATATATTCAATGGATCGGTATTCACCCGTATGGGTTGTAGCTGCTCCAGGGAGGGAGCGGTTGTACTTCCATTGTAATTAAACCGTAGGCTGCTGCTTGGTTTTAGTTTATAAGTATAAATTAACCGGGGGGAAAAATTTACAAAACTGTACTGCAACGTACTGTTTGCTGAAATATTTTTTTGTGTAAAATTGTTGAACCCAGCCGATGCACCAATCGTTAACCCATATTTCTTTTTATTCCACCGGATGCTTACACCAGGTGTATTTACCAGCCTGTTAAACGTAAATGAATTACTGAGTGTATCCAGCATAGTTTCATATTTGCCGTTCAGGCTTTTAATATTAGTGATCCGTTCATTGTCATTGTTGTTTATTCCCAACGAATAGCTCAATTCCAGGAATACATCTTTCATCAAAGGTTCTGTATAAACCAGCCGCGTTGTTATTCCGGTGCTTTCACTGTTCCTGATATTTTGCTGGTCGGTGGTATCTCTTTGTATAATACTTCCATTATTGTAATAATTATTCAATGAATATAAAAAACCGTTATTCTCTGAATTGCTCCAGCTGAAATCTGTATTCAGAGAAATGGTACGGGATATTTTTTTAAACTTGCGCCTCCACAGCAAAGAAGAATTTATGCTGTTATTGTCTGAGTTGTTATCTGAGTTCCTCGTACTGTTATTGATGAACTGTGTTTGTTCATTAATGGATTCAGTATAAAAATTATTCTGCGTCCGGGATTTGTTATTATTTACACGGGTAATCCATTTCAGGCTGTTCATGGAATCCAGTGTGTAATCCACCGTCAGGTTAAATGCATGTTTTATATTGGAATTAAAATTATCACTGATGCTGTTTGTGTTCCAGCTGCTGTCGGGTAAAAATGTTTTTGCAAAAGTTTTGGTAACACCCGGTGCATTCACTTTACTGTATTTGTAACCCGAGTTGACACTTTGCTTATTGTTATTGTATTTATCATTGAAATGAAGGCCCCAGTTCCAGTTTTTAGGAATTCCATTCTGTCCACCTCTATAGCTGTCTTCATTACTAATGCTGATAAACATTCCGCCATCATCGCTCATTCCACTTACCATATTTTCTGCACCCCCGGCATAATTCTGTGCATCCCGCCAGTCAAGATTAGTTTGTCCGGTATTACTCATGATGCCGTAGCCGGCAATTTTTCTTTTACTTTTAAAAGCATTCAGCATCGCTGAATTATTATATTTATCACTGAGCCCGCCTCCGGCTTCCAGTTTACCAAAGTATCCTTTCTTTTTATCATCCTTCAGTTTCAGGTTAATCGTTTTGTCTTTCACTCCATCATCAATACCGGTAAATTCGGCCTGGTCGCTTTTTTTGTCAAACACTTCTACTTCTTTTACTACATCTGCTCTCAGGTTTTTTGTAGCAATACCGGGATCGCTGCCAAAAAATTCTTCCCCGTCCACCAATACTTTTTTCACTCTTTCGCCCATAGCCGTTATTTCACCATTGCGTCCTACCTGGATGCCGGGTAATCTTCGTAACAATTCTTCCACGTTGGCTCCCGGTCTTACTTTAAAACTATCCGCTGTGTAAACAGTCGTGTCCCCTTTAATCCGGATAGGGGAACCGCTTTTTAAAATCACTTCTGCAAGTAATTTACTTTTGGGAGTCAAATACAGGTTTCCAAGATCTATAGAACTGTTTTGTTTAAGATCAATAGAGTCTATAAAATCGCCGAAATAAGGATGGGTGACCATCAAAATATAGTTTCCGGCATTCAGCCTGGATAAGGTAAATAAACCAGCTTTGTCTGCACGGGTA
>DATDPZ010000298.1:0-4964 GCA_035292525.1 Chitinophagaceae bacterium | reverse complement strand
CCACTGACCGATTTTCAATTCGTCAGAATTTCCGTAAAGCAAATAAGGTAGCCCGGTTCCATCTATTTTCAATACAGCCAGATCGCTGCTGGGATCTTTACCAATGAGTCTGGCCTTATAGGTTTTCTTATTATGCATGGTTACCATGATCTCCTCAGCTACTCCTCCCTTCTGGTCGCTGATGACATGGTTGTTGGTGACAATATAACCATCACCGCTGATCAGCACGCCGCTACCAGATGCTCTTTGTTCCGGAATGATCTGCGGACCAAATTCAAACATCCGGTCAAAAAAATCATCAAAAACTCCTCTTTGCTGGCGTTTCGGTAATTCATTGCTTATTTTTTGTGCAGCAATTTTTGTTTTAATATGGACCACCGCCTGTACAGATGTTTCTGCTGCTTTTGTAAAATCCAGGTTGTCGGCCACGATAGATTTCCCATCTAAAAAACCTGCATAATTAGCTGGTACTTTTCCATCAGACTGCAGGGTTACTATCTGGGTTTTACTGTTAATGGTAGAATAGATCCAAACACTTGCAATGGCAGATACGCTGCTCAATGCCACAATTAAAAAAATCTGCTTAAGTTTCATGACGAGTAAATTGATTTTAAATTTTTATGCTATCACAAAGTAACGAAGTCTGTGCCTTTAATGATTGCCCTTTATTTAGTTTAACAATTCATTTACCAGCAGCTTCGTACTTGAATGCAAAATTAATAACAATAACTTTTTAACATAACAAAATTTAAAGAGATGTTAGAAATTCAATAGTGTCTGTCCCATCTGCAAATTCAGTGATTCCCGGGCACTGGGCATGGCCAAAAGGAAGGAACCCATGCCCTACGATACACTGCAGATCCGGAGAAGCATTCAACTCGTCAAGGATTATTTTTTTGTCTGAAAAAAACTCATAATTGAGCTGGCTGATCGGAGAGAACAGGGATTTATCTTCTGATAAAATAATAGATTCATTGCTCATGTAAAACCGGTTATTGAGAATATGAATAGCCAGATTGTAATCGTAATTATTTTTATATCTGAAATGATCACTGAGGTGATTATATTTTTTAAACGCCTCAAGTAATGGAATAAATTCATAATCCGGGGGTACATACATTTTGGTAACATTTCTACACCCAAGACCAAAGTACAAATGGACATCATCAGCCAGGGCTTCCAGTTCTTCTTTGGTTTCCGTACCATCAAGAATAGCTACGGATGTTCTGTTTCTGCGGATAATATGCGGGTATTTAGAAAAATAATATTCAAAATACCTGGAAGAGTTATTGCTGCCGGTGGCGATATAAGCATCGCAGCCTTTCAGCATTTCTTCAAAACTGATCAATTCCTTTATTTCGGGATGCCAGGCTGTTAATTTATTCACCAACTGGTTTATCAGCACTTCATCTTTGGATGATGCTTTGATCCTGAGCCGGTGACCGGTAATAAAAACAGAAAGAAAGTCATGGAAACCTACCAGGGGAATATTGCCCGCCATGATTACTCCAATAGACTTCTGTTTACCATTTATTTTATTTTCACCGGGACTCTTTTGCTCCAGCTTGTATAAAGCAGTCAGACTTTCCAACATCTCTTTACCCAGGAATTGGGTGGCTATATTTGCTACAGCCAGATCAATAAACTCAGGCGTGAACCAACTGTTTTGCTGGCTGGCTTTTTCTTTGGTTAGTTTCCAGTCAGGGTCGTCAGATAAAATATATTGCCCCAGTTTAGTCAGTATGGTAATTCTCATTTGTAAATTCATCAACGAAAGTTATATTTGTCTCGCAAAAATATTCTCAACCCATTAATAAAAATAATTTATGGCAATTAAGATTACGGAAGAATGTATCAATTGCGGCGCCTGTGAACCCGAATGCCCGAACAATGCAATTTATGAAGGGGGGGTAGAGTGGGCAATTTCTGATGGTACTACCGTGAAAGGGACTTATACTCTTTTGGATGGCACCACTATTGATGTGGACCAGAAAAACCCACCTGTAGCAACAGATATTTATTATATAGTACCTAATAAATGCACAGAGTGCCAGGGTTTTCATGAAGAGCCACAATGTGCAGCTGTTTGTCCTGTAGATTGTTGCGTGCCGGATGAAATGTACCAGGAAACAGTCGAACAATTATTGGAAAAAAAATCAAAGATGCACTTCTGAATGTGCTGACACTGTGGAAAATTAATGTGAGGATTTTGTTGTTTTTCCCGGGATTACAACTAACTTTAACTATCTAAAAATAAAGCGGCGAGTGAGCTGCTGAAATCAAGCGGGTGATATGTTCCGCTGTAAAAAGGTGAAGGGAAAACGTCCTTCACCTTTCTTTTTCACCGGGTCAGTTGCTTAAAGATTCTAAATTGCTGTTATAAATTACCCTGTTTGCAAGATTGTTTTTATATAAAACAATTTTTAAACAATATTTGCGTCAATAAATTCAGGATTTAAATTCATATGAATAAAAACATTGCCCTGGTGACTGGTGGTTTTTCCGGTGAAGCAGTTATTTCTTATCAATCAGCCATTACTATTGACAATCATCTGGATCGGGATAAATTCAATGTTTATAAAATTGATATTAACCCGAAAGGATGGTTTTATGAGTTAAAGGATGGCAGGAAACTGGAAGTGGATAAAAATGATTTTTCCCTTCAGTTGGGTGATGATAAAATTAATTTTGATGCAGTTTTTATTGGCATACATGGCACACCGGGAGAAGATGGAAAATTACAGGGCTATTTTGATACATTAAAAATTCCATACACCAGTTGTGATGCGGCTACTTCGGCCATCACATTTAATAAACGATACACCGTAGCTGTTGCTGCTATGAGTGGTATTCAGGTGGCAAAATCGGTTCATTTATTTAAAGAAAAACCGGTTTCTTCAACACAAATACTGGATCAGTTAAATCTGCCTGTATTTGTAAAGCCTAACAATGGTGGAAGCAGTATTGGAATGAGTAAAGTGAGCAAAGAGGAAGAACTGGAGCCGGCAATTGCAAATGCTTTTCAGGAAGATGAACAGGTGTTGATAGAAGAAATGATCAACGGCAGGGAATTTACAGTGGGTGCATTCCAATCCGGTGGGAAGGTTATTGTACTTCCTGTCACAGAAATTAAGAGTCAAAAAGATTTTTTTGATTACGAAGCAAAATATAAAGGAGCTTCTTCTGAAATTACACCTGCCGAAATTGATGAACCGTCGGCTGAAAAGATCCGGCAGGCCGTAAAAAAAATCTATGATATTTTTAATTGCCGGGGCGTGGTCCGTATTGATTTTATCATGAATGAAAAAAACAACGAACCTTGTATGCTTGAAATAAATACAATTCCCGGGCAGAGCGAAGCCAGTATCATCCCGCAGCAGGTTAAAGTGATGGGCTGGAGTTTAAAAGAATTTTATACAAAGCTGGTAGAGGAATGTTTCATTAATTAATTTCCAAATCAACAAAAAAGAATGTTTCGGTTTATAACAAGTAAATCTATCTGGGTAAATCTTTTTTTCGGATTCCTTTTAATGGTAGGCTGCCTTTTTTTATTGTATATATTTTTAGCGCCGCTTACCAAGCATGGAAAAAGTAAAACGGTACCCAACGTGGTTGGTAAATCATTTGACGAAGCCGGAAAAATTTTAAGTGACCTGGGCTTTGATATGGAAATACAGGATTCTATTTATTTAGATACAACAACGAAAGGTATTGTACTGAGGCAGATTCCTGAAGGCGATGCGGTAGTAAAGATTAACCGGAAAGTGTATTTAACCATCAACCGGCATGTGCCGCCTGAAGTGGAAATGCCCAACCTGATAGGGTTTAGCTTCCGCAATGCGGAAATGCAAATGAAAAACATGGGACTAAGAATAGGCGATACAATATTAAAACCAGACTTTGCAAAGAACTCAGTTCTTGAACAAATGTATAAGGGAGTTCACATTATCCCCGGCACAAAAATTCAGCAGGGTAGTGAGATTGTACTTGTGCTGGGTGATGGGGTGGGCAGCATCGAATTTGCAGTACCAGATTTATTAGGAATGACGTTTGGCCAGGCTAAATCTTTACTGGAATCAAACGGGCTGAGTTTTCTGGTTGTACTTCCGGAACCGGATGTCACCGATACTTTAAATGCATTTATTTCCTGGCAAAATCCGCCGAGATATTCTCAGGATGGAAAAAGATTGCGCATCCGTCCCGGGCAAACAATGGATGTAAGGCTGAGTCTATTAAAACCAGTTGTTGACAGTTTAATGCAATAAATAAAAAACAGAATTCAAATATGCAAAACATAACTATTGATGAACTGAAAGTTCGTCTCGAGACCGGTGAAAATATTAATATAGTGGATGTGAGAGAGCCTCATGAGAATATGGAATTTAATATCGGGGGCACTTTAATTCCATTGGGGAAAATACAAGCCATGCAGATTGAAGAAATAGAGGAACTGAAAGACAAAGAACTGATCCTTTATTGCCGAAGCGGTAACCGTAGCGGGCAAGCCTGTTTGTTTCTAGATGCTATGGGGTTTAAAAACACAAAAAACCTGGTAGGGGGTATGCTTGCCTGGCAAGAGAAATTCGGGAATAGTAAAGTGTAACAGCAAACTCCTATCGCTGTACGCAGTACTCATAACTTTACATTGACTCCAAACATAAAATTTGTTCCGGCCATCGGGTAATAATAATTTTCTGTTGTCAGGCTCCCTCCATAGATATAACTGAAACTGTACCCATTCGGTTCGTACAGTTCATTGAAAATATTATTTACCTGTAAAATAAAATTGATTTCACGCAACCGGTTTTTTCTCCAAGAATAAATGATTCTTGCATCTTGTGTATAAAATGCATCAAGTCTCCTGTTTTCATTTTGTGTATTATCAAGGTATTGTTTACCCACATACTTGCTGATAAAACTTATTTCTATGTTTTTTGCAGGAAGTATATTTAAAGTGCTACCCC
>DATDPZ010000297.1:0-2729 GCA_035292525.1 Chitinophagaceae bacterium | reverse complement strand
AGTACGGTTTTTTATTGACAGGATCACCCTTTCTGTCGTTACTTCATGATCCACTACTTTTTTAAACCGAACCTGTTTCAGGTTCAGTAAAATTTCCACCACATCTTCAGTGATTCCTTTAAGTGTGGCAAATTCATGATCTACACCGTCAATTTTCACACCTACTATCGCATAACCTTCCAAACTACTCAACAATACCCTGCGCAGTGCATTGCCTATGGTAACACCAAATCCCGGTTCCAACGGACGGAATTCAAATTGTGCTTCGAAGTCGTTTGCCTTTTGTAAGATGATCTTATCAGGCTTCTGGAAATTTAAAATGCCCATATTGAAATTTTAATTTTTAGAAATTTATTTTTGTTCCCAACTTTTTTAATTCTATTCAGCGTCCCTTGCGTCGCACACTTATACTGTATCAATTCTAATCAACATATCCAACCTAAGTTCCCCCTTTAGGGTGACAGGGTGTTCTTACTTACTGTACAATTCCACAATCAACTGCTCTTTGATATTTTCCGGAACACTTTCCCTTTCAGGATAAGTGATGAATGTACCTTTCATCTCTGTCTCATTCCAATCCAGCCAGTTGAATTTAGGATTCTTTGCTCCCATCACACTAGTAATGGATGTTTTACCCTTGCTGCCTTCTTTAATGCTTACCACATCTCCAGCTTTCATTTGATAAGAAGGAATATTAACCACTTCTCCGTTTACGGTAATGTGTTTATGACTCACCAATTGGCGTGCAGCAGGACGGCTGGGAGCAATCCCTAACCGGTAAATGGTATTGTCCAAACGGGCTTCAAGAAGTTTGATCAGGTTTTCACCTGTTACTCCTTTGCGTCGGGCAGCTTCTTCAAATGTTTTATGGAATTGTTTTTCCAATACACCATACGTGTATTTTGCTTTTTGTTTTTCACGAAGCTGTAAAGCGTATTCTCCAAGCGTTTTTCTTTTACGCTGAGCTCCATGCTGACCGGGAGGATTACTGTTTTTATTAAGCCATTTACCATTACCTAAAATGGGTTCTCCAAAAATGCGGGAAATCTTGGTCTTGGGACCAGTGTAACGTGCCATAGTTTTTTTCATTTACGCTTTTTAAATACCGGTGCGTTGATCTGTAAAAGCGTTAAAAATTAATCAGGCACCCTTTAATGAAATGAATCAAATCTGGCGATTCAATATGTATTTCTCAGTACTTAGTACTAAGTACTGAGATTTTAAACTCTTCTTTTCTTTGGTGGACGACAGCCATTATGAGGCATGGGCGTCACATCTTTAATCATCACCACTTCAATACCACTTTGTGAGATAGCACGGATGGCGCCTTCACGACCAGAACCCGGTCCTTTCACATACACATCCACTCTTTTTAACCCTGCATCAAGTGCGGTTTTTGCCGCATCGGAAGCAGCCATCTGGGCAGCGTAGGGTGTATTTTTTTTAGAACCCCTGAATCCCATTTTACCGGCACTGCTCCAGCTGATTACCTGTCCGGTCTTATTGGTCAGGCTGATAATGATGTTGTTAAAACTTGCATTAATGTGTGCATCACCATAAGCTTCCACTTTCACTATTCTTTTCTTAGCAGCCGCTTTTGCGCTGAGGGGTTGTTGTTGTGCTTTTGCCATAATTCTCGTTCTTAGGTAACCTTTATTTAAAAATTTATCCTGTTCCGAAAACTATCCGGATCAGGGACTGAATCAATCCTCCTGCTCCGAAGAAGTCCAACGGACTGACTCAGGAAGCGATCAGGTATTGATTCAAAAAAAAATTGTAACTTTTTTCAAAAGCTAATAGCTTATTTCTTCGGCGCTTTCTTTTTACCAGCCACTGTTTTACGTTTTCCTTTTCTTGTCCGGCTGTTGGTACGGGTACGCTGGCCACGCAAGGGTAATCCTTTACGATGGCGAAGGCCACGATAGCAGGCAATATCCAGTAAACGTTTAATGCTTGTCTGTACTTCACTACGCAGTGCACCTTCCACTTTCATCTCGTCATTGATGGTGTTACGAATAACAGTCAGTTCTTCATCACTCCATTCATGTACTTTCTTATCACGACTAATATTATTCTTATCAAGAATATATTTAGCAGTAGATGGGCCTATACCATATATATAGGTAAGTCCTATCTCTCCTCTTTTATTTTTTGGTAAATCAACACCGGCAATACGAGCCATATTTTTTTATTTCTGTTTTTTATTTGTTTGTTTACATTGAAAGTCAAAAAGAAAAATCACAAATTCCAATTGGCGCTTGTTTTTTGTCCCGAAATCTTTCGGGATGATTTTTTCATATTATCCCTGGCGCTGTTTAAAGCGGGGGTTTTTTTTGTTAATAACATAAAGCCTGCCTTTGCGACGTACAATCTTACAATCAACGCTGCGCTTTTTTATGGATGCTCTTACTTTCATTTTCTTTTAGCTTTATTTGTACCTGAAAATTATTCTTCCTCTTTTCAAATCATACGGACTAATCTCAACGCCTACTTTATCCCCTGGTAATATCCTGATATAATTCATTCTCATTTTACCAGAGATGGTAGCCAATATTTCATGTCCATTTTCAAGCTTTACCTTAAACATAGCATTAGATAGTGCTTCAACGATAGTACCATCTTGCTTGATCAGGGATTGTTTAGACATACAATTTTGGGAGCGCAAAGATAAGTGGATCAACCCTAATAATGAAAAAACCGGGTTTTTTTTTCCCGGTTTTTCCTAAAAG
>DATDPZ010000296.1:0-6964 GCA_035292525.1 Chitinophagaceae bacterium | reverse complement strand
GAGTCTCCGATTCCCTCTCCTTGAGGAGAGGGGTTCGGAGGGGTTGATTGTTGGAGTGTTGCCAGGGAGAGGCGGATATAATTTCGGAGTGCTTGATCGTTGGAGTGCTTATGGGGAGTGGCGGATATAATTTCGGAGTGGTTGATTGTTGGAGTGCTGAAGGGAAGATGTGGATTGCTCATCACCAGTTTTAATTTACAGCTTTTGTTTTATAACTATCTCAGCTAACTTTTTTAAAAAATAACTGCAAAGGACTGGGAAAAATACGCAGTGTTTTTTCAACAAAAATTATTTTTATTGAACTTTTTTGTAACACAATCGCAAATCCACTTCGTATTTATTCTTGTTTAGAAGAAGAGTTTATTAAAAGTGCTAAGGGAATGCAACAGAGAGTTTTAAACTTCGTTTATTTGTAGTGTTGAAAATCTACCTAATCGTATTATCACTGACCGTTTTGATGGTAAACTCCTATGCACAATTGTGCCCGGGCGGCGGCACCAATTCTTCTAATTCTGTTACCGTGGCCCAGTCCTGGTTTTATAATTGTGAAACGGGTACTTCCTGTAATGGCGGAACAAATTTTGATAACCGGCCTGCCTGCGAGCCGAACCTCACTATGGATGCATGTGCCCCTGCTCCTTCCTGTACAAATAATGATCATGACCAGGCGGATATCTGGTTTAATTTTATTGCCAACGGAACCAGCGCAACAATTAATGTTTTACAAAATGTTTCTTTCGTAGTAGCCATCCAGGCTTTTTCTGGCGGACCAACCTGTGGTAGCTTTACTGAAATTGGCTGTGCAAAAGCAGCTGGCCCCAGCAGTGGTGTTACTTTAACACTAACCGTTACGGGGCTTACCATTAATCAAACATATTATTTCAGGATATTTGGAAGTGCTCCCCCGAATTCTCAACGTACAGGCGTTTATTGTTTTTGTGGTTCAAGTGGATTAGGCAGCCAGGTAGTACCGGTAGTGCTGACCAGTTTTAAAGCTACGGTTCAGAAAAAAAATCATGTAGTGCTGAACTGGATCACCGCATCAGAAAGTAAAAACCGTTATTTTGATGTAGAACAAAGCAATGACGGGATAAACTTTTCTTTTGTCAGCCGGATAGCCGGAAAAGGAAATACGTCCAGCACTTCTTACTATACCGCCACGGATTCTTATGTAACGCCGGGTACCAAATACTACCGGCTGAAACAAGTGGATATGGACGGAAAATTTACTTATTCAGGGATCATCTCCATCTTTATAGAAAAAACAAACCGGCTGAACATTACACAGCAGGCTGATCAGCTCATTGTGGAATCTGAAGAGAATATGCAGGTGGCTTTACTGAACAGTTCGGGCAGGCTGATCAGTTATTTTACATTGAAACCCGGCAGGAACAATATTTCCCTGTCCAATCTGCCTGTAGGGATGTACCTGCTTCGCAATAACGAAGATGCCGGCTCCTGGCGATTTAATAAAACTTATTAAAGAGGGGTTTTCCAAATTTTTACTTCCTCCACCTGAATCAGCTCCCATCAGCATACTAAAAACACTCCATTGGGAAATGAGGAATTTTTATCTGAAATTTTGTGGTGTCTCCTCAAACGGATAGTGTTAAAGGTGAAAACCGGAATAAAGCTTTTTAAAAATTCCGGGATAAGTGTTTTAAATTTGTACTTATCTTATGAATGCACTTATTGCTTACTCTATTAATGAAAACAATTTTGTATTAAGCCCGGAGAGAACTATTTTCTGGGAAAAACAAAATACCCTGATCATTGCAGACCTGCACATTGGCAGGCAGGCGCATCCCCGTAAAAAAGGAAAGGCGGTTCCCAAAAATTATTATAAAGAAGATATTCAGCGGCTGTTTACACAAATACTTTATACCAAAGCCGGGCAACTGATCATTGTGGGAGATCTCTCACTCAGCAGGAAGGATCAGGAGATGGAAATTTTTAAAAGATGGAGAAATGATTTTTCCAGCTTAACGATCCGACTTGTAAACGGCAACCAGGATATCCTTCATCATAACAGGTATGATGAAATGAATATAACCAGCTGCGATCAGTTTGTTTTAGATAATTTTTCTTTCTGCCACAATCCGGAGGATATTAAAATCAATACTACTGTCAATAACCCTTACACTTTCAGCGGGCATGTGCATCCCGGTATCCAAATAAAAGGAATGGGCAGGGGGTCAATACCGTTTCCCTGTTTTTATTTTAAAAACAGTTATGCCATGCTTCCGGCATTCAGCCGGTTTAAGGGCATTTCAAAAGTAGATCCTGAAAAAGGCGAAAATGTTTTTGCCATTGTGGATAATGGACTTTTACAGGTGCAGTGATCAGCGTTTTCTTTTCAGCTGGTTGTAATCGAGAAAATAAATGAAGCGGAGCGTTACTTCGTTGCCATGCCTTAAACCTAACAGTTTTCCCAGGTTGCTGAAATAGTCAAAGTTTTCGTAACCATTCACCGATTCCTGGCTGCCCAGGAAATTTTTCCATCCCAACACCAGCCGGCTGCCGAGCCGGAAATCCCAGGTAAAGAAAGCATCGAGGTTGAAAAAATTTTCATTTTGATTAAGACCTAAAATTAAATAGCTAAGGTTGTTATTCGTAACAGGTTCACCGGCTGCTGTTACATTGGCAATACGGTTATATAAAACTTTACTCCAGTTATGCCTTACTCTCATGGTAAGATTGGTTCTTGAATTAAAATTATAAATACCGGAAAAAATGGAAGTGATGTCGGTAAAATCAACAAAAGCTACCAGTGGTTGCCCGTTTGATTGCCTGGCGACATAAACAATGTATTCCGTTTCTATTTCTTCTTTGGCAGAAATTTCCATTGAAATTTTATTGCTGAACCGGTAACGCATCCCCATACTTAAAAGATGATAATCATGCTCCCGGTCATCATGAAAATAGCCCTGCAGAAATTTATAACTAACAAAAAGTTTTTTACGGCTGTCGCTGCTGCCTTCTAAAGAGGCATAACTCCAGGCAGGTCTTTTTACAAACCGACCCGGCGTGTTTAAAACAAAATAATCATGTTCACCCCTTGGCAGCGATCCCAAAGAGAGTCGCACATCCCAGAAATTCCTGAACACCCAGAAGCCATCAGCATTTAAACGGAGATGGGTGTACACATAGGGTTTATAGAGCAGGCCGTAGTTTGCCGAAACACTATAAATGTAAGTAAGAAATTTCCCTTTCGGTTTATTCTGATTATAACTGGCTTTGCCGGTATAAGTTACTTCATTATTTGCCTGTAATATGCCGAGGTCATTGGGATCATATTTATCTGTTTCAATAGTATTCTGAACGAAATACTGAATCTTTCCACTTACTTTTCCCATCCGCAGAAAGCTGCTATATCCATCATAGCCACCGGTACCTGCCACCTTACTGTATCTTACAGCGCCCCGTGTATTAAAAATATTTTTTTTATCAAAAAAACTGAAATCAAGAGCAGAAACATTGGCATCCTTCTCTATACCTTCCCGCAGCACATTGGTGTTGGTGAAAGTAATATAAGACCTGTTTTTCATAGCCTGATCCAACACAAAAACATTATAATTGGTGAGCGGCTCTGTAACAATAGTACTGTCCCTGCCGGTCGTTTTATTTCTTACAACTGCATACTCCTTCTGTGCTATCGCATTCAATACAGCAATTCCCAGTTTATTTTTATTGCGTCCGGAAAATTTCAGAGCGTTGTATAAATTCGTTACTGCAGGATTTTCTATTATTTCATAATCAGAAGAAGGGCTTGCAAATCGCTGAACGGTTCTGAATTTTTGAGGAGTTCCCCCGATCCTTCTGGAATAAAACAAACCGGCTTTGGCAAAAAGTTCTGTCCCCTCCGTAAAGAAAGGTCTGTTTTCTGCAAACCTGATTTCATAAGGGGTAAGGTTATTAACGACGTTATCTGAAACCACCTGGCCAAAATCCGGAATGATGGAAGCATCCAGCGTAAAGCTTTCATTGATCCCGTATTTCAGATCTACTCCACCGCTTTTTAACCATTCAGTTTTTTGACTGTTGCCGTACGGAGAAATATTGACCCCGCCGGATAAATAAGGAGAAAAACTTAACCGCAAAGGTGGTTGAACATCCACTATATTTCCTAATACGCCAAACTGGTTTACAAATCCATTTACATTGGGATCTACAAAATTCCAGAAAGAACTTTCATTATTGCGACGCATAAATCTTAAAAACTGCAAACCCCATTCCTGCACCTCTTTTTTTGCAAAACGTAAAGAGATATAGGGCACTCTTATTTCTGCAATCCATCCATCTTCCACAATAGAAGTTTTACTTTGCCACACAGCTTCCCATGTTTTATCGCCATATTCACCATAGTCTAATTGCTGGTTGGCCGCCATCTTTGCATCTGTTTGCACATTGGAGGGAGTGACTAAAAACTGAAATCCGTTTTGGCCGTCTTTATAGGTATCAAAAAAAACAGAAAAATAATCTGCATCGGCTTTGGCTTCACCGTCTCTTGAGGTTATTTGTTTCCGTATCAAATCGGGTTTGTCAAACATTTTTGCGCCGATGTAAATAGCGTTATTGTCGTATAAGATTCTTACTTCGGTTTTTGCACTGGCGGGCTGGCCGGTTTGGGGGAAATTCTGAATAAACTCTGTGGCAACAACGGCCGATTGCCAAGCCGGGTCGTCGAGGCTGCCATCAATTTTCGGGGGCTGGCTTGTCTTTACAGCCTGAAGTTGCTTTGTTTGTGAAATGGCCTGGGCGCAAATCAGCATCAAGGGTAACAAGAATAAGTATTTAATAGTCATGCAGTAGCTTCGATGTCAAATGTAATTATTTACCCTTAAAAGACAAAACCTGGTACTCCTGTCTTTTACATTTAAAATATACCCGGCTGAAAACCTGTTAATTCATTTTCTTTTTCATGGTATTTACCTGCTGATGAAGGTTGGTAACTATATTGGCCAGTTGGTTAATATCCCAGCGTTGTTGTGATGCGGCCCTGCTGATCACCACAGATGCCTTCCACATTTCCAGTATATCATCTGCATTAATATGATATGCCTGGTAAGCAGGATTATCGCTGATCAGTGTAAGTTTGTTTTTAACCCTGTTGTTTTTTTCAATTCTTTTATAAACGATCCCTTCGGATTTTGATACCACTATATAGGTATTGTTGGTTTTAATATCCTCCAGGTCTTCCAGTTTTTCTCCGACAACAATAGACCCGCTGGGAGTAGGTAACATAGAATCACCTGTAATTTCAAAAGCCCGGTAATTACCCCCGGATAACATGGGCAGGGTAAAGGTATTTAGCTCATCAATATATTCCGGGTCTGCATAACCATTCAGGTAACCGGCCGCCGCTTTTACCGGAACAAAAGGAATATCGGGCCGGCCACCCGTAAGTTTCATTGCCCGGCGCTTTGCCAGGTAATTTCCTTTATGATCACTCAGGTCTTTGCGGAGCACTTCGTCCATGGTTAATTTAAAAATATCGCAAATAGTTTCCAGCACATCCAGGTGTGGCCTGGCTCTTTCTTCTTCGTAGGCGCCCAGTAATGACCGCTTGATGCGGAGCTTATCTGCAAATTCCTGTTGTGTCCATCCGCGCAACTTGCGCAGGTATTTTAAATTCTGATTAGCAACTGACATTTTTAAACTAATTGATTTAGCTGCAAAATACTAAATATTTTGGTTTATAAAAATATTGTTTACCGTAAAGGCCATTTTCAAAAGTCTTAAGTAACAATAAGTATACACTAAGACAGCACAACGGGCACAAAGAATGCAGCGTTAGTTTTTAAGCCTTTGTGTATTCTTTGTATTATTTTTCGTGAACGTTGTGTTACTGCATTCATTGCTTTTAAAGTGAGCCTCCCGGGTTAATAAAATTTCAAACTTACCCGTTGGCTTTCACAAATTCCTTTTTTGGTTAAGAAAAAAAAAGAAAACATTTTTGCTGATTAAACAATGATGAAGCATTACCTATGACAAAAACTAAAATGAAGAATATTTCCCCGGTCAAAACACTGCGGTCAGCAAAAAAAAACCTGCCTTCGGTCAGGAAGGAAAAACCGGTAATCCTGATCACCAATGATGATGGCGTATCTGCTCCCGGCATCCGCAACCTGGTGGAGGCAGTAAAGCATCTTGGAAAAATAGTGGTGGTAGCCCCCGACAGACCTCAATCAGGCATGGGCCATGCCATTACCATTGGTTCTCCTATCCGTTTGCATCAGGTCCATGTTTTTGAAGGTATTGAAACCTACCAGTGTACCGGTACGCCGGTGGATTGTGTAAAGCTGGCCGTGGATAAAATACTTCATCGCAAACCGGACCTTTGCCTGAGTGGTATTAATCATGGCGCCAATCACAGCATCAATGTAATTTATTCCGGTACGATGTCTGCCGCCGTAGAAGCGGCCATTGAAAGCATTCCATCCGTGGGCTTTTCCCTGATGGATTTCAGCATAGATGCAAATTTTGAAGGGGCAAAAAAATATGCAAGGCTCATTGTAGAAATGCTCTTAAAAGAAAAACAGGACAAGCACATGATCCTGAATGTAAATATTCCGGCCGTGCCGGTAAACCTGATCAAAGGAATAAAAATCTGCCGGCAGGCTTATGCCAAGTACGAAGAAGATTTTATTGAAAGAGTGGATCCACATGGTAAAAAATATTTCTGGCTTACCGGCGTATTTGTGAATTTCGATAAAGGAGAAGATACCGATGTATGGGCTTTAGCCAATAATTATGTGAGTGTGGTGCCCGTACAATTTGATCTTACCAATTATACTCTTAAAACTAAATTTGAAAAAAAGTGGCCACTTTCTTCCTGAAAAGAGATAACCTGAAACTTGGATTAGTGCTGGGCTTGCTGGGACCCCTGCTGGGATTGATCAGTGTTTTTTTCTTTTCAAATAATTTCCAAAGCCTGGGTTTCATGGAGTTTCTTGATTATTTC
>DATDPZ010000295.1:0-2192 GCA_035292525.1 Chitinophagaceae bacterium | reverse complement strand
GTCATTTTGAATTATTTGATCCTTCAGTGTATGCTGCCAATCCATTACAGAAATCTCTGGGCGATTTGATGATCAACAGTATTATTTTCTGTTGGCTCACTCTTTTTACCTGGAGCAGGATAAAAAACATTCACCAGGACCTGGAGGTGCATTTTTTTAAAAAAAACAAATACCTGTGGGCAGGTTTAGTTTTATTTTTAATAATGGCAATAACATTTATTGTTGCCAAAACCATTCGTAGTCTTGCAGCCGATTCAAATATATCGTTTGATGTCATTAATTTTTTCAGCCTGACGCTATTCAGTGTATTAGGGTTTGCCGTTTTATCTGTTATTTCTATCGGGTATTATTATTTTATCAAAATAATGCTTGTCCCGCTGTCTGAATTCTTTAAAACCAATTTCTACCAGGTTTACTTTATCATCGCCTTTTCAGGGTTAACATTTCTCACTTTAATTATTGATAATCCCATTTTGAGTTTTTTTGTATTTGTTCTGATTTGGCTTTTACTCTATATAAGTTTGCAAAGACTACGGCCTTTTTCCAAAATAAATTCCCGCCTGAGTGTAGCCAGTACTTTATTCTGGATCTTCCTGTTTTCAGTTTCCATTACGATGGTTATAATTGATGCCAACAGGGAAAAAGAATGGGAACTCAGAAAAAGAATGGCTATGAAAATCGATCTTCAGTCAGATCCGTATAATGAAAGACAGCTGAGTATTTCATTTACTTATATAGATGATGATTTTCTGCAGGAAAATTTCAAAAGATTTGAAAATCCTGAAGCAGCACAAATTCTAAGAGATAGTATTTTCCGGGAGGGAGGTTATCTAAGCAGGTACGATTCCCGTTTATATGTTTTTAATCATGAAGGGAAAGCCTTGTATAAAGATGATGCGGAATCATTGAATACTTTAAATACAATTGTCAGTGTGCAGTCCAAACCAACAACCACTGCTGATCTTTATTACTACGAAACGGCATTTGATAAGTTTACTTTTATTTTCCGGAAAGAAGCAAGGGATGAAAAGGGTAGCCTGTCAGGAACACTTTTTATTGTTTCATATCCGGGACAATATGGAAATGATGCGCTTTACCCGGAACTTTTTCGCCAGGCTAACCAGCACCTTCCTGAAGAATCTCCGGTTTATTCTTATGCCATCTACAAAAAAGGAATTCTCCTGACCGGTCCATCCAACAGCTATTCTTTTTCCACTTCAATTATGCCTGTTGAAATTCCTTTGAGCCGTTATGAAAAAAGAATCAATAATAATTATGATGAGCTATGGTACAAAGCATCTAATGACAAAATAGTGGTGATTGCAAAGAAAAAGGATTCCGTTATTGAAGCTATCACTCTTTTTTCATATGTTTTTTGTGCATTTCTATTCCTGGTTGCCCTCTTTAAACTGCTGGTAATAATACTTCAGGTAGGAGGAGATTTTTATGAAATAAAAAAGTGGCTGCAATGGAATATCCGCACTCAGATTCATGGCACTATTATATTTATCAGTATTCTTTCATTTATCATTATCGGTATTGCCACCATTTCTTTTTTTATTCAGCGATATGAACAAAACAATTCTGAAAAACTGAGCAGTACGATGCAGATCATGGTGAACGAGATGGAGAAAAAACTGGCCGTGCAAAAAGTCTTTGATGATCAGTTAGCCATTTATGATTCTGCCAGCAACCAGGATGTTCAGAAACTGGTAAATGAAGTATCGGAAATACATAATGTGGATGTAAATGTATATGACACCAGCGGAAATCTCCAGGTAACATCGCAGCCATTAATTTACCGGGAAGGAATTTTAAGCAGGAAGATTCATCCTCATGCTTTTTATCATCTTCATCGCCTCCGCCAGGTAAAATATATCCAGGAAGAAAAACTTGCTTCTTTAAACTACCTGAGCATTTATGCGCCGATACGTGATAATGAAGGCCAGGCTTATGCATTTTTGAATATTCCGTACTTTCTTTCCCAGCGGGAATTGAAGCAGGAAATATCCTATTTTCTGGTAACCATTATTAATTTAAACGCATTTATATTTCTGATTGCCGGGGTGGTGGCGTTATTTATCACCAACCGGGTCACCCGGTCATTTTCTCTCATCAGCGATAAAATGAAAGAAGTTAATCTTGGCAGAACCAATGAAGAAATTATATGGGGAAGGGATGATGAGATTGGT
>DATDPZ010000294.1:0-12396 GCA_035292525.1 Chitinophagaceae bacterium | reverse complement strand
ATGGAGATATGATCACAACCTGCCTGTCTGACCTCCTCTTTCAGTTGAGTAATAAAATTATTCAGAGCAATTTCAACTAAAGTTCCATTCAAAATACGGTCACTTTCAGACTATAACTATGGTGACTTCGTCCATTTATTTTTCATGATTATGATTTCAATTTTAATTTATGATGACTTCTCAGGATGCGTTTTTAATTTTGCAATCAATGCATCTGTAGCCTCATCGGCAGTAATTCCATAACCATTTACCAACAGGCCTTTCATATCATACTTAAGTGAAGAGATCGCATACAGGATTGACTGATCGTCAGGATTAGAATCACCTTCAAAGCGGTACAGCTTATCAATTTCAAAATCATCAGGTGATAACTCAGCATTTGACTGATGGCAGACAATACGATCCTGGCGGACATTAAAGTCCAGCGTATAGCCTTCTTTTTTTAAGGCATTTATTGTTTCGGATAAAGTGCCATAACTTTCTTTCATATTTAAAGTTATTTTATTACGGCCTTAAGTAAATAGCAGTATCCCCATTTAAATTTTGCAGACCGGTTAATGATTCTTCAACCGGCCAAGGATTGTTTCAAGAGAAGTTTTTAATTTATCAACGGCGCCTTCTACCGCCTGCTCATCTGTATCTGCTATATTGGTAACCGCAATAGGGTTCATACCGGCCAGTCTGGCTTCCAACAAACATCGCTTGTCTTTCTGGCCATCCTTGCTTCCATCCTCATCTGAAAGATGAACTTCCACTCTTGTTATCTGATCGCTAAACCTGCTTAAATCTTCTGTTATGAAAGCGATTAAAGGTGTAGTAAACGCTTCGTTTCCTTTTATATTTTTATCTGTATTAAATTGAATTGTCATCTTATTTGTTTTTCAATTTTATAAATTTTTCAACAGATATTTTTTACTGTTTTCCAGATCAGTAATATGTTCAATACCGGAATATGGCTGCAAGCCCCGTTTGTGCAGGCATATTTTCCATTGGTATAAGCACTACCCGGCCACCCATCTTAGTCACCAATTCTCCAATGTCATCCAGCAGGTCATCTACGTTCGGATCATTTAAATCTGCAGGCTGAATAGCGCCTGTGGTATTATTTAAAATTTTTGCCGGGATGATCCTGCCTTCCTCAATAAGTAATGTTTCTATTCTTCCTTCTGCAGCTGCTTTTGCCACTGCTTCAATATTATCCGATCCGCTACCTTTTGCTTTTGCCTGTTCAAACATATCAGCTAATTCTTTAAGTCTTTTAAAATATTCCGGTTCCATAACTTCCCAGACCATCGTGGTAAGTTTGTCAATCGGAATTGCTTTATAATTCGCCTGAATGCCAGTTGAAATTAAAAACGGATTGTTGCTTACCTGGTTAAAAAGGTTATGGTGCTCAGGCAACGCTGCTAGTATCAATGGCAACCCTGATGGCTTTGAGAAATATTCATAAATATAACCTGCCGACACACGAAAAAAACGTTCGGCATCAATATCCACTTCGTCTTTTTTGCTGCCATGCCCATGGTGCATGTTTGAACTGTTGCCGCCTATTCCCCCATACGATGCAACCGTAGAATGTTTTTCAGTTAGTTCCTCTCCCAATGCTTCCTTAATAGTTTTTGGAAAATCAGCAGGTAATTCAACTTCAACAAGCGAATGCCGGTTGCCTTCAAAAAGTTTCATGTCGTGCAGACTTATCCCCAATACCTGGTAGCGATCCACCGTTTGTAAATATTTTCGCAGCGGTTTACTGTGCAGACTATCTGCAACAACAACCAATTCTTCAACCGGCATCTGTAAATTAATCACTTTAAAAAGATCTGGCGTACTAAAAACTGCCATGCCATCGGCTGTTTGGTTCCAGACATCAGCATCGTTTCCAAGAGCCTCAAAAGGTTCAAGGTATTTCTTTACATCGCTGGTGGAATATTCCTGTAAAAGTGATGTTTCCAGTTGCTTAACCAGGTTTTTAAAAGTAATAGTATCCCTGAGATTATCCGGATGGCTCCGGTGTGTGGGCATGTACAGTGATAAGCAAGGTCCCTTGCTTACCGACATAAGTTCCCGGATTAATTTTTCATCTGTTAAATCCATTTTTATTTAATTTGATTTTAGTAATGTTGATTGAAATAAAAATAATTATTTAACCAGTTCCGAATAGCACAACTTACCAGTCATTTGTTGCATTTATTAAGCAAGTTCGGAATTTAATTAATTTATTTTACATGACTTATATCATTTAAATAAACTTTATTTTCAAACAAATAATTTTTGCTTTCCTTAACTCATTTTTGGCTGGAAAGCCAGGCCTTAAAGTCATTTATTTCTTTGCTTTGATCCTCCACCATCTTCTGCGCCATTTTTTTTACTGCATATTGCTTGCCATGCGATAATTCATCTCCAGCCATTTTTACGGCACTTTCGTGATGGACAATCATCATCCTTACAAAATCTTTATCCGTATTTTCTGTCATTTGCATATTGTTCATATTATCCATCATACCTTTCATCGTTTCGTCCAATTCATTGTGCATCTCCTGGTTTGTCTTTTTTGTATCCGGTATTTTGTAGTCTTTTATAAATGCCTGCAGTTGACCGATCTCCATGTTTTGTGCTGTGATAATATTTTGCGCCATGGTTCTGATCTGTGCATCTGTTCCTTTATCAATTACCGCCCGGCTCATATCAATAGCTGACTGGTGGTGAATGATCATCATATTGGCGAAATCAAGATCAAAATCACCGGTCATCTTCATCTCATTCATTTTGTTCTTCATCATATTCATTGCCTGCATCATTGCATTATCACTGCCAGTTGTTGATGAGGCAGGCATATGCATCTGTTGATCCATCGAACTATCCATTTCGCTTTTTGATGTATTTTTTTTTGTGTTGTCGCATGAGGGTAGAAAACAGACACTAATGATTAATACTGCTGCTATTAAAATTTTGTTTTTCATGTTTTAAGTTTTATTTATAAAAAAATTACTGCATACCGCCAGTTTCAAACCAATAGCTGATACCATTGGGGCCTTTGCCAACGGGTATTGTACGGGTTAGTTTTTGAGTGGCAACATCTATTACAGAAACAGTATTGTCTATACTATTGGTAACATAGACTGTTGTACCGTCTTTGCTAACTACTATACCGTGAGCCTTGTTTCCTACTTGAATGGTGCTGATTACTTTTGCATTGGATATGTCAATAACAAAAACCTTGTTTGAAACCGGTCTTTCCATCAATTCTCCCTGGTCGGCAACATAAAGTAATTTGCTATCGGGTGTTGCATACAATTGAATAGGGCCTTGTGCACTTTCGGGTAATGCTATTCTTTTAATTTCTCCGTTCAGCAGGTAATATCTTACTACCTCTTTAG
Source organism: Chitinophagaceae bacterium (assembly GCA_035292525.1). Classification (GTDB taxonomy): domain Bacteria; phylum Bacteroidota; class Bacteroidia; order Chitinophagales; family Chitinophagaceae; genus VBAS01. The sequence continues at coordinate 9,019 of DATDPZ010000294.1, read as the reverse complement.
TATCGTACAAAGAGGCGAAAACAAATTTGCTATCTTGCGTAACAGCGGTTTGTACAGCCACCCCTCCCAATGGTATGTCTGTTATTTTTCCATCTGCAATATTAATAACCGACATGCTCTTTGCATCCATATTGGCTACATACAATTTACCTTTAGCATACCGCAATCCATGTGGCGAGTGCCCTGTTCCCAAATCAAACTTTTTCACCACTTCATAAGTTGTTGCATCAACTTGTATAACCTCGTTGCTTTCTTTAGCCGTTACAAAAGCATATTTTGATTCATTGTCTAAAACCACATGGGCCACATGCAAATCTTTACCCAATTGAATACGCTTTTTTATTTTGTTTGTATTCGGATCAATAACTACTAATTGATTTATTCCATTACTATCCATAGGTACTGCCGTTACCCAAACAGATTTTCCATCAGGAGCTACCTGCACATTATGCGCCATAAACATTTTACCCGAATCACTTATATCTATGCTTGTATTTTTCAGACTGTCCTGAAGATCAATAACTGAAACACTGCCACCCTCTTCATTGGCTACAAAAACCTTAGCTGGTTGTACTGTGGATGATTTTTTATTGTTTTCACAACCGGTAATTATCATGCCAGTAAATATTAGCATTAGCACAACCAGAAATGAAGGATTTAAAAAGAAATGTTTCACTATTGTATTTAAATATGCTTACCCAATTTTAAAAGGCAAATTTTTTATTGTGCTGATCACTTTCTTTTTCTGGACCAGCCAAGCCAACCTACTACTCCAATTACTACCACAAGGATTAAAACCCACCAACCCATATGCATTCCCCAGTAATAGTATTCTCCGTGATTCTGCATCATTGTATTAATTTTTAGAATTTGATAATGGATCAATGTTTCATTCCTTCCATCTTCATATCCTTTTTTTCACCTTTCATTTTCTCCATCATATCCATCATTTCCTTGTTCCCCATCATGGTTTTACACATTCCTGACATCATTGTTGTATCATTCTTACAGGCTTCCATCATATTCATCATCATATTATTCATCATGGCCGGATTATCTTTCATCATTTTCATCATCGAACTATTATCCCCCATCATCATTGTTTGATGTTGCTGCATCATCATTTTACCGTTTTGGCTGTTCATCATGGCCCCCATCATTTCTTTAGCCATTGTACTATCGTCAGCAATTTTGTTCATCATTTCCATTCTTGTTTCTGTTTTGGAAAGCGTTTGGTTTACATCTGTACCGGATTGACAGGATGCAAAAAATGTAATTAATGCAATCAGTAAGCTGAGTTTTTGTAATGATTTCATGATATTTTTTGATTTAAAAGTGAATGAATTTCACTTTGCAAAGGTGAACAACTGAAAAACTTCAGCTATTACATAACTTTTGTAATAAATTATATAATTCACAGTTTTGAAAGTAGCATAAGAAGGATAGCAATAATCTATCATGGAAAACTTAAAGTGAACTACCGCATATTGCTGAAATGACCTTTCCAATCACTCTCAGAATGATTAGCTCCGTCGTAAAGGATGCTTATTTCCTGGTTTGTTCCTATTATAGTATTGACATGGTCATGTTGATGACTTAGGGTCTTTTTCACCGTTTCAACTTTAAGCGGAACTAAGTTCATTTTGCAAACAGGGCAATTACCTTGTGTGTCCTGGACGATTTCCGGATGCATGGGACAGGTATAGCTTTGTTGTTGTTGAAGATATTTCATGATTTGTAAAAAATTAATTGATTTCCCGGATGTAAGTTTCATCATTCTCATCAATGACTGGTTACACAATTGTGTATTTGTGTTATATTATTCACCGAAGTAAACTTTTTATGATTCCGGAAAGGATTAATCAATTAATCATCCAGTTCATTTTTACCATGCGTTATTAAATATTTTTTTAAAGCCTTTTCACCAAATTTTTTGAAAACAACAGGCGTTACAATAATATCCAGCAAGGTGGAACTGACCAGACCACCCAAAATGACGGTGGCGACTGGATAAAGAATTTCTTTACCCGGCGCTGTTGCATCCATGGTTAACGGTATTAAAGCCAGAGCAGCCACCAGTGCAGTCATCAAAACGGGTACCAGTCTTTCCAATGATCCACGGATGATCATTTTATCATTGAATGACTCTCCTTCATATTTTACCAAATGAATATAATGAGAAAGCATCATGATCCCGTTCCGTGAAGCAATACCGGTTAAGGTAATAAAACCAACCATGGTGGCAATGGAAAATACGCCGCCTGTTAATGCAACCGCAACCACACTTCCAATTAATGCGAGTGGAATATTCAACATGATTTGTAAAGCAATCCGGGTAGATTTAAAATGGCTGTACAATACAAGAAAAATTGCCAGCAGAGAAAATATACCCAGGATTGTGATCAGCTTAGTAGCCGATTGCTGGCTTTCAAACTGGCCGCCCCATTGTAAATAATAACCTTCGGGTAAAACAAGTTCTTTGGAAACCTTATCCTGCATTTCTTTTACTGTACTGCCCAGATCCCTGCCCTGCACATTGGCCGAAACTACAAAACGGCGTTGGGTATTTTCATGATTAATGGCATTGATGCTGTTTTCCAGTTCAATCTTTGCCAACTGGTGCAATGGTATCAGGGAACCATCAGGTAAGGCAATTTGTGTATTGCGGATGGCATCAAAATCTTTTCTTGTCTCATCATCCGTCCGGATAATAATATCAAATGTTTTTTGTCCATCAATCACCTGGCCGGTTACTTTTCCATTATAAAATATTTCAATGTCTTCTGCAATCTTTCCCACCTGCAATCCGTAACGCTGAACGGCATTCCTGTCCAGATTGATTTTCAGTTGCGGAACCATCACCTGGTTTTCCAATTGTATATCCACCACACCGGGTACAGTACTGATACTGCTGTTAAGTTCTTCAGCCAGCGAACGGAGTTTAGTTAAATCGTTTCCGAAAATTTTGACAGCCACTTGAGCTCTTACCCCAGACAAAATATGATCGAGGCGATGAGAAATAGGTTGACCGATATTTACCGTCACTCCTTTTAACACAGAAAGTTCCTGACGAATACCTGCTAATACAAGATCTCTGTTTCTTCCTCCTTCTTTTAGCGTTACATCAATTTCTGTATAACTGGGAGGCTCGGCATGCTCATCCAATTCTGCTCTGCCGGTTCGGCGGGAGGTCAGTTTTACTTCCGGAACTTTTAATATTTGTTTTTCTGCAATGGAGCCAATCTTATTTGATTCTTCAAGAGAGGTGCCTGCCGGCGCTAATACATTTATGGTATAACTGCCTTCATTGAATGGTGGTAAAAATTCCGTGCCGAAAAAAGGAATGATGATAAAAGAAGAAAGTATCAAAGCGAAAGCTGAAATGATGACCAGCATCGGTCTTTTTAATCCCCAGATTAACAGACGACGATCATGTTTTTTCAGGAACCGGACCAGCGGACTTTCTTTTTCATCGGTTCCTTTATCCGTTACTTTTTTCTTTTTCCAGAAAGCAAGGTTTACATGACGAAGGAATTTCTTCTTTCCCATCAGGTAACTACAAAGAGCTGGCGTCAGAGTAAGAGAAACCAATAAGGAAGCTGTAATGGAAGTGATATAGGCAATACCCAGCGGGGCAAATATTTTTCCTTCAATGCCCTGTAGGTAAAAAAGTGGAATGAAAACCAATACAACAATAATGGTGGCATACACAATTGAATTTCTTACTTCACTGCTGGCCTCATACACTATTTTTAAAATCGGTTTTGGATTTTCACTTGCCCAGTTTTCTTTTAATCGTCGGTACACATTTTCCACATCTACAATCGCATCATCTACCAGTTCACCAATAGCAATAGCAAGACCGCCAAGGGTGAGTGTATTAATTGAAATACCAAAAAATTTAAAAATAACCGCAGTGATCACTAAAGAAACAGGAATCGCCGTGAGTGTAATAATTGTTGTTCTGAAATTCAGTAAAAATAAAAACAGGATGATTACTACCAGGATAAATCCATCTCTCAAAGCATGTTCCACATTAGTAATGGCGCTGACGATAAAACTTTTTTGCTGAAAAACATCTGTATGAATCCGGATATCGCCGGGCAGGGAAGATTTAATTTCTTCCAGTGCTTTTAAAATATCATCGGTCAGTGTTACTGTGCTGGCGGTTGGCTGTTTTTCAATACTGAGAATAACGGCGGGGTTTCCATTGAAAGATCCATCTCCTCTTTTAATAGCCGCACCAAATTTTACATCTGCTACCTGGCTTAATAAAACCGGGGCACTATTACGATTGGCGACAACAGTTTTCCCAATATCTTCCAGGCTTTGTACCCGGGCAATACTTCGGATCAACACTTCTGAACCGCGGTTATCAACAAAACCACCGGTTGTGTTCTGGTTGGTTAACTGCAATGCATTGTCCACATCGTTTACTGAAACATTATACAGCTTCAGTTTTTCATTTGAAACTAAAACCTGGTATTGCAATCTATCTCCACCAATTGGAATTACCTGTGAAACTCCTTTTACACTCATCAATCTGCGACGGATAGTAAAATCAGATAGAGTTCTGATATCTGCCGGTGAAGTAGTATCAGCGGTAACTGCCACCATCATGATTTGTCCCATGATGGAACTTATAGGTCCCATCTGTGCCGTGATACCATCTGGTAATTGTACAGTTTGTAATTTTTCAGCAGTCAATTGCCGGGCACGGAAAATTTCTGTTTTCCAGTCAAATTCTACAAAGACCATCCCCAATCCAGGCGAAGCAATGGAACGTACCACTTCTACACCCGGGGCGCCATTAAGTGAAGTTTCTACCGGTAATATTACCTGAGTTTCTATTTCTTCTGGCGCCATACCATTGGCTTCTAAAAAAACGGTTACCCTGGGCCGGTTCAAGTCAGGCAAAACATCAATCGGCAAATTGATCAATGTTACAGATCCGTAAACCAAAACCAATGCGGCTAAAGAAACTACCAGGAGCCGGTTTTGTAGTGAAAATTTGATGAGTTTGTTAAGCATAATTTTCTACTTAAATTAATTTCCCAATACCTGTACCGGTATTACTACTTTTATTTTTTCCCAGGAAAACTCAATGGCACCGTTAAAATTATTATCCGACTTAACCTGGTACATCAGTCTTTCCTGAACATTATTCATCATTTCTGGTTTGATCACTAATCTTACCAGGTCATCATTTGCATCATACTCATCTGTAAGATGCTGATCCCATTTTTTATTGATGATGATAGTCCACTCTTCTTTTCCCGGAATACTGAACAATGCATATTTACCGGCAGGTAATTTTTTCCCGCCGATTGCTAAATCTGTATCTGTTTCAAGAGAAGTAGCCCGGTGTGCTCCGGTTACCCAAACCTGATCAAAGGGTACCAAGCCTCCCCAGATCACCCGTCCACGTACGGCCGGAGAATGATAATTTATTTTCAGGTTTGTTTTTCCTAATGTACCCGTTGCTATAGCTTTCAGACTTTTTTTTACTGAATCAGTTTGATCTGTGGTTGTCGGCTTAATGACCAATGCTTCATCCGGTGAAGAAATTGAAACCTGGTCTTTAACCGCACTATCTTTTTTTTCTTTATTCTCTGAACAGGCACTAAAAAGCAGAACAATACTGGTCAAAGAAATTATTAATATTCTGTTCATTTAAAAAATTTTAGAATTTATAAATGGCTGTCATTACCCGCTCCGCTATGATAATTTGCTGCAGCATCATTCACTTCCTTGATGGCATCTTTCGTTCCTTCTTTTACATTCAGTACAAAATCAAACGTATGAATTTTGCCCTCTGCATTGATCTGGATCCAGGCACGGTATAAACCTGCTTTTTCAAACATACTATGCAAATGAAGTTTGCCGGCATCAACACCCGGATGTACATGCAGGTATTCTTTGTCATCCATTCGAAGCACAACCATATGAGCTTTTGCACCCAGATAATTTTCCAATGTGTTTGCATCAATTTCTTTTCCGTCTTTTTTCACCTGCCCTAAAACGTGTACGGCTGTACCAGTGATCCATTTTTTACCCAAAGGCAATAAGGTAACCGAATAATTACCGGAAGCGGAAGTTTCTTTATCAGCTCCCCATGTTTTTGCTGCTGCCGCAGAACCTGCCACATTCACTTCAATTTTTTCCAGGGCATGATTGCCGCCGGTTGGTTTGTAATCAGCAAACAAAAAATATTTACCCGGTGCCGGAAAACTGAAATTCAGTTTATAACTACCGTCGGCATTGTATTCAGGATGCTCATGGGCAAACCAGGAAAGATCATTACTGGCCATAATCAGGTGTAATTTTTTTTCATGTTCAACGTCCAAAGCAACAGGTTCAGTTTCCTTTCCTTTTATTGTTGGTGTAAAAGAAAGTGTAACTTCTTTTTTAGGTTCAATACTGGCAGCACTTGAAGCAAACTTCATTACATAGATGACTTTGCTATCAACCGGCGTATCATTATGCTCCAGTGACATGCCACATTTCGGGCATTTGTCTCCTTCCTTTCCTGTCACTTCCGGGTGCATGGGGCAGGCATATACATGTTCATGAGATGCTTCTGTCGTTGCCTGTTTTTCATTTGATGAACTGTTGCAGGCATTCAACATAACTAATGAACCTGAAAGTAAAAGCACAGAACTGAATTTTAATACTGATTTCATATACATTTTGATTTTGTTGTTTAAAAAATTATTGATTGAGATAGATCATTTTCATCTGGTACACATTATTCACCACCACCCGTTCACCTTCTTCTGCGCCACGACTGATGATACTGTACTGATTATTATTTTCTCCTTTTAAAATAAAACTGATGCTGTATTGTTCCGCTTTATCTTTTATAAAAACTACCGGCCTTCCGTTTACTTCTGTGATCGCTTCATTGGGTAATATTAACTGCCTGACTATATCTCCGGAGTAAGAACGAACCTGCACATTGGCTCCAATTTTAAATTGTCCTTTTGGATTGATCACTTCAAAAACCACAAGCTGCGATTGATTGCCGGGGTTTACTGATTGTGGTACTGATACCAGTTTCAGATCATATTGCATACTGTCTGATTCTGATACCGAAGCGGTGAATTTTTTCACGGATTTCAGATTGGGTACATCATTAACAAAAACCTGCGTTTCGATATAAACCCGGTCGAGATTTGTAATCCCGAACAAAGTTTCTCCTGCATTTACCACAGCACCGATTGCATAATTGAAACTTCCTGTAATACCGGATACCGGAGAGGTTAAACTGATGAACCGGGAGCTGCCACTGCTATTAGTCGTGTTGGCTTCAAACAATCTTTTATTATCTGCAGCCGATTCATACCGTGCTTTCGCTTCTGTGATATCTTTTTTAGCAGCTATGTCTTCAATTTTTTTCAATCGTTCATATTGTGCTTTCGCAGCATTGTATTCTGCATCTATAGAATTTTTCTGTGAAAGAATATTGATCTGTGTCCCTGCATCCACCTGTTGTTCGATGACAGCCACCACCTGCCCCCTGCTCACCGGCTGACCGGGTTTTACTTTCAGGGAAACAATTTTTCCTGTTTGTGGTGATTGAATAACAGCTTTGCCATCTGGTGCTGCCGTAACTGTTCCAAAGAATACGGTAGATGTATTGTAATCTGCAGGCTCGAGTTTTTGTGTATGAATATTAAATAAAAACTGTGTTTCTTTCTCTATGAGAAATGCAGAAGAGACAGCACCCGATTTTCCTCCCGGCTCATCATGTCCTTCATGCGCAGAAGCATTATACATTCCTTTCAAGGGCAACAAACAATAAAATAATATAATGACGGCGGTAATCCTGTGATTTCGTTTCTTCATGATAATATACATAAAGATGATTCCAAATAATAAACCAAGGAAACCGTAAAACCAGTTGCTCTGGTACCAATGTGAATGAGCAGTGGCTTCAGTTTCTATGGGTAAAACTCTGCCCGGATCCACATCATTCAGTTGCAAAAGATCAGCACCCTGCGGGCCATCCACATTTACGATCAGGTTGTAATGTGCCGTATCCGGAAAAATTCCTTTCAGTAAATAAATTCCTTTCTCCAACCTGGTCATTTCTAATTTAATGGCGGGATGACCTGCCACTGTCACATTTAACTGAACCGGATCCAGGGCCTGGTTCGTATTGAACTGACTGATAAATAATTTCAGGGAAGCCTCTTTACCGGGATCGGTATGACTATATTTTACAAGTGCTTCATATTTATCAGAAAAAGTTTCGCTGGTAAAATAAGCCATGGCAGCTGCGGCGGGTTTTGCCGCTTCTCCATGATCATCGCCTCCATGAGCCCAGGCAAGGGAAGGAAGCAATAGAAAAAATAGGATTAACTGTTTCATAATTTTCCGGTTAAATAATTTATAGTAATGATACTGTGATTCAGGTTATTTAATGTTTCAGCATATTTGAATTTGGTTTGATAAGCCGTGCTGATATTACGTAAATAATTTATATAGTCTGTTTCTCCGCTTTCAAAAAACCTTTTGGCAGTAGAAATAATTTCATCTGCTTTGGGTAATCCTGTATTCAGGTAATAATTATAAGACTGATAATTTATTTTCATTTCATTTTTCACCTGCATCAGTTCATAATTCAATTGTTGTTTAAACCCCAGTGTTTTTTCTTCTGCCATGCTGATACCGGTTTTCGCTGCCTGGATATTGCTTTTATATTGCCAGAACCATAGAGGAACTGTCAGTCCAAACCGGAAACGTAAAGAAGTGGGTGTATTGCGTTCGCCCTGGTTGAAATAACCAAAAGCCAGTCCGGGTAATGCTTTATTTTTCTGAAGCGTTAAATTCTTTCGGTTCACTTCTACTTCCTGCTGCAACAATGAAATGGTTGGATTCTGGTTCACTAAAGAAGTATCTTCAGTAGTTAATAATCCTTCCGGAACTGATAAAAGTTGTAAAGCTGTAACTGCAATGGCTTCTTTGGTATCTGTCAGATATTTTAATTGTTCTGCAAGTGATGATAATGTTGTTG
>DATDPZ010000293.1:0-8919 GCA_035292525.1 Chitinophagaceae bacterium | reverse complement strand
GTCTCTTTAAATTACAGGATGAAATAGCCGGAGCAGTGGTAAAGCAATTAAAGTTGAAACTACTTACTCTGCCATCCAGTGTAACTAAATCTTCCAATATAGAAGTGCATAATCTTATTCTTCAGGGGAATTATTTTTTTGATAAACTGGATAAAGACAATGTTGCCAAAGCTGTTGATTTTTATAACCAGGCATTAGCTATTGACTCTACTGATGCCCGTGCATGGACAAGTATTACCAATGCAATATCGCGGCAATCATGGCAAAATTATATCGACCAGAATACGGGTTATGAAAAAGCAAGGCAGGCTGTATTGAAAGCAATTGCTTTAGATCCCAACTATGCAGCGGCCTACCGTGAGCTTGGTGATATCAAACTTTATCATGACTTCGACTGGAAGGGAGCCGAAGCAGCTTACCAGATGGCACATGACCTGGAACCTTCTGATGCTGATGTATTAACCGGCTTAGGTGATCACATGAATGCCTTGGGGCAATGTCGTGAAGCGGAGCAGTTTTATAAAAAGGCAATGGTATTTAATCCGCTGAAGCCGATTATTTATTTGGACCTTGGTAATGCACTTTCCTGCGATGGCCGATTTGCTGAAGCAATAAAATACTTCAAAAAAATTCTTGAAATAAATCCACAATACCAGCGGGCCCACCTTTATATCGGAAGAAATTATTTGTTGATGAGAAAACCGGAGCTTGCATTGAAAGAAATGCAACAGGAAAATCTTGAAATTTTTAAAACATTTGGATTGGCATTAGCTTATCATGCACTTGGCCGTAAAAATGAAGCCGATGAAAAGCTGAAAGAGTTTATTGAAAACTACCGGGAAAACTGGAGTTATCTGATTGCCCAGCTTTATGCATTTCGGGGAGAAAGAGAAGAGGCGTTTGCATGGCTGGAAACTGCCTATAATAAAAGAGACAGTTGGTTATTCTGGGTTAAAAGTGATCCATTATTGAAAAACATCCAGAATGATCCCCGTTATAAAGCGATTTTGAAAAAAATGAACTTGCTGACAGATTAGAATAAATATAGTTATATGTCCGCCACTCGCCAACTTGCTGCTATTATGTTTACCGACATAGCCGGGTACACATCGCTAATGGGTAATGACGAACGAAAGGCATTTGAACTACTTAAAAAAAATCGTGAAATACATAAACCCCTGATCAAACAATATCATGGTACTTGGATAAAAGAACTGGGTGATGGAGTGTTGGCAAGTTTTCACACGGTTACCGATGCAGTGTTTTGCGCAGCTGCCATCCACCAGACCTGCCTCGATGTGGATGGGCTTCAGTTAAGAATTGGGATACATTTGGGTGAAGTGATCTTTGAAGACAATGATGTTTTTGGCGATGGAGTGAATATTGCGTCGAGATTACAAGCAATGGCTTCACCCGGCAGCACATGGGTTTCGGAGGCGGTCTATAAAAACCTGGTGAATAAAAAAGAGATTACTTCTGAGTTTATAAAAGAAGAAACGCTTAAAAATGTAAGCGAACCGGTTAAAGTATATGAAATAACAGTAAAAGAAATTCCTGGCTACCTTCCTGATAATATAAAAGTATATCAGCAACAAAGCAGAACTGAGAAAACCGGAAGTAAGAAATCACTTTTCATAATAGTTATTATTCTGCTGGCAGCATTAATAGCATCTTACTTTCTGTTTTTCAACAACAAAACCAGACCAGCAACTGTCAATAAAGAAGATACTGAAAAAGCAATAGCTGTTTTGCCATTTAAGCTGATTGGAAATGATGAGGAAGGCCGGTACTTTGCCGAAGGCGTGGCGGATGTACTTATCAATTACCTGCATGGAATTGAAAACCTGAAAGTACGGTCAAGAACATCAGTTGAGAAGTATGCCGGTACAAAAAAAACAATAGTGGAAATAGCAGAAGAACTGAAAGTGGATTATATCATTGAAGGCAGCGCCCAGAAATATAAAGATGATATAAGAATTATTGTGCAGGTTATTAATTCCAAAACCAATGACCACTTATGGCAAAAAGAGTATAATAAAAAATTTGATGACATCCTTAGCATTCAAAGCGAGATTGCATTAAATATTGTTTCCAGTCTGAACATTACATTAGCAGGCACACAAAAAAAGCGCATTGAAAAAATCCCTACAAAAAGTACTGAGGCATGGGATCTTTATCTCAGGGGCAGAGAATACAACAGGGCATGGTGGAAATATCATGAAATGAATGATATTAATTTCGCTTACAGTTTCTATTCACAGGCCATAAAAAAAGATACAACTTTCGCACTTGCATATACCTGGCTTGCTGATGCCATTTGGGCTAAAGAAGGAACGGAACTTGAAAATAAAAAAGCAGTTAAAGACTCTTTGCTATACCTAATTGAAAAATCCATTCAGTTCGATCCTGACCTTCCGGACAATTATTTATTTCTGGGTAGATTTTATATTTTTCAACTCAAGGATTTTAAAACAGGAGCATTGCATTTGGACAAAGCCATTCGTATGGATCCCGACAATGGGAACACTATACAATTTATGGGAGTTAACCTGGCTCAACAGAATAAGCATCTTGAGGCACTGGCTTTTTATAAACAGGCAATTCAAAAAGAACCGACTGAGTTTGATTTATGGCTATTGCGCAATATCGGTTGGTCCTATTTATGTATTGGAGAATTTAAACTTGCTGAACATTTCATAGAAAAAGCTTTGGAACTGGAACCAGATAATCTTTTTTGTTTATCAACACTTTCTCATCTTCAAATGCTCCAGGGAAATTATGACGGGTATCTGAAAACAGTTAATAAATCTTTATCGATAAGAAAAGATAATTTAGGATTGAATGAACAGGGTAAGGCTTATCTTCTTTTAGGCGACTATGTCAATGCTGAAAAAGCATACACACAATTCTTCTCCTTGCCCAAGGAAAAACACTTTTGGCAGTCCCATGAAAAGACAGCTTTTGCCCAGGCTTTGCAAAAACTGGGAAAAGAAAAAGATGCATTAAAAAACATTTATGAAGCAAAAGATTGGATTGAAAAAAACCAGACAGATCCAAATTATGACCTCGCCAAGGTTTACTCGTTTTTAGGAGAAAAAACGAAAGCACTGGATTACCTGAAAAAATGGAAACCTGACTGGGGTGGGCATGTGTGGGTAGAAAAGGATCCGTTATTTGAAAACATAAAAAATGAACCGGAGTTTAAGCAATTGGTGCAACGGTTTAAATCTGAAATTGAAGTATTGAGAAAAGAAGCACAGAAAAAAATTGCTACCGGTGAGTTTCCAACAATTGAAATGATCAGGAAATAGCAGTTATACAATAATTTATTAGAAATGTCTTCCTCCCGCCAGCTCGCCGCTATTATGTTCACCGACATTGTCGGGTACACGGCTATGATGCAGCAAAATGAAAAGGCTGCTTTGGAAAAAATCAACCGGTTCAGGCAGGTATTGGAAGGCAGTGTTGCTGAACATTACGGTAAAATAATTCAGTTTTATGGTGATGGCTGTCTTCTTCTCTTTAATAGCGCCGTAGAAGCAGCCCACCATGCAAAATTTTTACAGGAAGAATTCAGAAAAGAGCCCACGGTACCCGTTCGCATCGGAATTCATTTAGGCGATGTACTGTTAAAAGAAGGAAATGTTTTTGGCGATGGTGTGAATGTCGCTTCCCGCATTCAATCCCTGGGACAACCTAATTCAGTTTTATTTTCAGCAGAGGTTCAGGATAAAATAAAAAACAACCCGGATCTGCAAACTGTTTCGCTGGGAATATTTGAATTTAAAAATGTATCAAACCCTATAGAGATTTTTGCACTGACAAATGAAGGATTGATTGTGCCGCAACGGAAAACCCTGGAAGGAAAGCTGAAGAAGAAAAATGTTCGTAAACGGAATGTAATTGCAGCCCTTTCATTCATCCTGCTGGTTGCCGCTGGTTCCTTGGTTTATAAAAATTTCATAGCTGAAAATAAAAAGGCTTATGCTCCGCAAAAATCCATTGCTGTGCTTCCCTTTGTGGATATGAGTGCAGGGAAAGACCAGGAATATTTCTCTGACGGGTTGAGTGAAGAACTGATTAATCTGCTGGCAAAAATTCCCGAACTGAAAGTAATCGGCCGCACTTCCTCTTTTTCTTTCAAAAGCAAGAATGATGACCTGCGGAGTATTGCCCAAAAATTAGGAGTTGCACATATTTTAGAAGGCAGCGTTCGCAAAGATGGAAATATGATCCGGGTAACATCGCAATTAATCAGAGCCGATGATGGTTCACATTTATGGAGCGAAAAGTATGACCGGGACTTAGAAGGTATTTTTAAGTTACAGGATGAGATAGCCGGGGCCGTTGTGAAGCAATTAAAGCTGAAGCTTCTTATTGCTCCATCCGGTGCAGTTTCTTCTGCTGATGTTAAAGTACATAATCTAATTTTGCAGGGCAATTATTTCGCCGAAAAAAGGGATAAAGAAAATCTTGCAAGAGCTCTTGATTTTTACCTGCAGGCCTTGTCTATTGACTCATCGAATGCCCGTAGCTGGGCAGCAATAGCAGAATGTTATAGCCTGCAATCAGATTGGGGATGGATTGACAGGAACCAGGGGTTTAAACTAGCACAGACTGCCGCCGCCAAATCTATAGAACTGGATGATAACCTGGCCAAAGGTCATTTAGAATCAGGAAGAATAAAAAAACATGATTATGACTGGAAAGGAGCAGAAGATGAATATGAAAAAGCCCTGAACCTTGAACCGGGGAATGCTGATATTTTGAGAAATATGGGAATTTTATATTGGAGTACCGGCCGCTTTGATGAAGCTATCCGGATAACAAAACAATCTGTAAACCTTGATCCGATAAAAGCCATAACCCATCTTAATTTAGGGCAAATCCTGAAACATGCCAATTACTTTGAAGATGCCATTGAATCTTACAAAAAAGTTTTAGAACTGAATCCACAGTTTCCCCGTACACATTTATTTCTGGGTGAAGCTTATCTGATGCTGGGCAAACCTGAAATGGCCCTTACCGAAATACAGCAGGAAACAGATAAAGTAAGTAAGGATTTTGGAATGGCGCTGGTCTATCATGCATTGAGCCGCAGAAAAGAAGCAGATGAAATGCTGAAAGAGTTTTTTGAAAAATATCAGAATGACTGGAGCTACCTGCTGGCAAAACTCCACGCTTTCAGAAAAGAAAAAGATAAGGCTTTTGAATGGCTGGATAATGCATATATAAGAAAGGACAGCTGGCTTACTTATTTGAAAGGTGATCCTCTATTGAAAAACCTGGAGAGTGACCTGCGGTACACTGCCTTTTTGAAAAAGATGAATTTACCTGTAGATTAAAATTAGTTTTTACAATATTTTTTTTAAATAAATTAAACTTTTGTCTCAATCCCGCCAGCTCGCCGCCATCATGTTTGCCGACATTGCCGGATACACGGCACTCATGCAACAAGATGAGCATAAGGCGTTGGAATTGATTAACCGTTTTAAGGAAGTCCTCGAAAAAGTTACACCTGAACATCAGGGAAAAATTATTCAATACTTTGGGGATGGTTGTTTACTGGCATTTGACAGTTCGGTAAATAGCGTTGAATGTGCTATGGCTTTGCAAAAAGCCTTCAGTGAGTCGCCTCAGATACCGGTTCGGATGGGACTTCATCTGGGGGATGTTGTTTTCAGAAATGAAAACGTATTTGGTGATGGCGTAAACATTGCTTCCCGCATTGAATCATTAAGTGTTCCCGGTGCTATACTCATGTCAAAATCAATCAGGGACCAGATAAAAAATAAATCAGATTTTCAGCTTACATCCTTAGGTTCTTTTGATTTCAAAAACGTAGAAGAAGGTATAGAAGTGTTTGCACTGGCCAACGATAGCTTTCCTGTTCCCAAAAGAAGCATGATGGAAGGAAAACTGAAAAAGAAGAATTTAAAGAAACGAAATTTTATTGCCGCTATTTCTTTGATCATATTAGTTGCAGCAGCTTTTTTTATTTATATAAATTTATTTGTCAAAAATGATAAAGCTGCTGACAAATCAATTGCTGTTCTTCCTTTTGTTGACATGAGTGCGGCAAAAGATCAGGAATATTTTTCCGATGGGCTTAGTGAAGAACTGTTGAATTTGCTGGCAAAAATTCCAGAGCTAAAAGTGATTGGCCGTACTTCTTCTTTCTCTTTCAAAGGAAAAAATGAAGACCTGCGCAGCATTGCTCAAAAACTTGGCGTTGCACATATACTGGAAGGCAGTGTACGTAAAGACGGAAAAATGATTCGTGTAACAGCTCAATTAATAAGAGCAACTGACGGCACACATTTATGGAGCGAAACCTATGACCGCAACTTAGAAGGTCTCTTTAAATTACAGGATGAAATAGCCGGAGCAGTGGTAAAGCAATTAAAGTTGAAACTACTTACTCTGCCATCCAGTGTAACTAAATCTTCCAATATAGAAGTGCATAATCTTATTCTTCAGGGGAATTATTTTAATGACAAACTAGATAAAGTGAACATGGACAAAGCCCTTGATTTATACTACCAAGCTTTGGCTATCGACTCCCTTGATGCGAAGGTCTGGGTAGCAATTGCAAGAAATTATTCAAGACAGGTCTGGCAAAACTATATACCACAAAATGAAGGTTCTGAGAAAACGCTGAAAGCAATTGAAAAAGCCATAGCCCTGGATGATAACCTTGCACAAGCTCATAGGGCAATGGCCGGTTATAAACTATACCATAGTTTCGACTTGCAGGGAGCAGAAGCAGACTTCCAAAAAGCATTAATCCTTGAGCCAGGCAATCCTGATATATTTATTGGGTTAGGAGACGTCCGGCGTACTGTAGGTCGTTGGAAAGAAGCTGAACAGTTATATAATAAATCTATCCTCCTGAATCCACTCAAACCTCTTTATTACATGGACCTGGGAAATTGCCAGTCGTACTTAGGCCGCTCTGATGATGCCATAAAATCATTTAAAAAAGTTTTAGAAATTGATTCCGGGTTTCAACGTGCGCACTTGTACCAGGGTATAAATTATTTGTTACTTGGAAAACCTGACTTGGCATTGACGGAAATGGAAAAGGAAAATTTGGAAATTTTTAAAATGTTTGGACTGGCATTGGCATACCACGCACTTCATCGAAAGAAAGAAGCTGATGAAATGCTGATTGAGTTCACTGATAAATATCAGAATGACTGGAGCTACCTGCTGGCACAACTTCATGCTTACCGCGGGGAAAAAGATGCGGCATTTACCTGGCTGGAGACGGCCTATAACAAGAAAGACGGTTGGCTGTTTTGGGTAAAGGGTGATCCGCTGTTGAAAAATTTGAAAACCGATCCGCGGTATAATGCTTTCCTGAAGAAGATGAAACTGCCCATAGATTAACTTAGTTTTGATTAACTTCAATTTCACTGTTTCATTCTCAAATAGCCCAGCCCACACTGTTAGCAGCTTTAAAGGAAAACGGCCTGAACCCTCTCTTCAAAGAAAATTTTAATGGCTTTCCAAAAGATGATTTAACCCCCATAACCCCAAAAGACGCAATGAAAGATATTTGCTTACCGGTTCCGGAAATTTTACCTACATTTAAAACCTGAATTTTTAAAAGAACCTGTTGAAATTCACCATCCTTATGAAACACCCTCCATTAGTCCGGAGTTGAAAAGCCGCTTTATATATTAACACCACTATTATGAAGAAATTCAAGGCCCTTCATTGGCTTTTTTCCATAAATGTTTATTTTATTTTAATAGTAAGTCTTGCTGTACAGCTTTTGCCGGCAGGTCTAAAAGCTCAGGAAAACAAAGGCCTGCCTTTTATTACTAATTACAGATACCAGGATTATAATGCAGGAGGAGTGAACTGGTGGGCAGCTGAAGATAATAAAGGAGTCATGTACTTTGCAAATGGCCAGGGTGTTTTGGTGTATGACGGACAACAATGGGAAACGGTAGTGCCACCCGGCAATTCTGAAACAAGAAGCCTGGTAAAAGGAAATGACGGGAAAATATATGTGGGAACAAACGGTGATATCGGGTATATCGGACAAGGTAAAAAAGGAAGGCTGGAATATATTTCACTAAAAAATAAAATCCCGGAAAACCACAGAAAATTCAATGAAGTTTGGGAAACCCAGAATTTTAACGGAGATATTTTTTTCAGAGCTACCAATAAAATGTTCAGATGGAATGGCACTGCTATGAAAGTATATGAGAGTAAAGAAGGCTTCCATGTAGGAGATGTCGTCAATAATCAATACTATGTCCGTATCTGGGGCCGCGGACTCACCATTTTAAAAGAGGACAGTTTACATGTAGTTCCAAATGGTGAAAAATTCGCCAACGAACGAATCTATGCTTATATCCCTTATGATAAGGGCAGGATGCTTATCGGTACCCGAACACAGGGTTTGTTTATATACGACGGAAAAGATTTTACACCTTTTAAAACGGAAGCCGACGCTTACTTAGTTAACAAAAGTCTTTATGGAGGCATTCGATTAAGTAATGGAAATTTTGCCTTCAACAACTTCAATGATGGAATTGTCATAATAGACAAACAGGGGAAACTGGTCCAGGTCATTGATAAAACTGTGGGGCTGATGGACAATGCGGCTGATTATGTTTTTGAAGACAGCCGTGGCATTTTGTGGATTCCGCTTTTTAATGGTATTGCCAAATTTGATCTGCACTCCTCTCTCACGTATTATAATGAAACGATGGGTTTGCCGGGCAAAGCCGTTTTCAATATTGGTATTATCAATGATACGGTTTATGCCGGTACCAATACCGGAGTTTACATGCTGAATAAAAACATAAATCGCTTTGAAAAACTTGCCGGAAGTTCGGGCCAGATTGGAAATTTTATATTGAACGGAAATGACTTATTGGTAGCAGCAGCAGACAACGGATT
>DATDPZ010000292.1:0-12053 GCA_035292525.1 Chitinophagaceae bacterium | reverse complement strand
CATATTCTACAGCTTCAGCTTAGTGATAATAAAAAAGCTGTTTATTTTAAAAGCGATCTTTCCAATGAACCTGTCCTTGCAAATCATACTGAACCTGTGATTGCTGCACAGGAAGAAATTTACCGGTATATAAAAAGGCTGAGTATATAAAAAATTATTCTGCCATACTGAAATACATGAACTGTGGAGTGCCTTCCACGCCGGCATCTGTCATAATTTTTTTCAAATCTTCAGAATTTAACCTGGCAGTTGCTTTTTCTTTATCTTTTATTGCAAATAAAATATATACCATATTGGGTTCATTAATATCTATAGCTACCCCTCTGTCAATTAATCCATATTCCCGTCTTGAATTCGTTCCTTCTTTATCGAAAACCTTTAGCCATGCATCAACATTTTTTACCCGGTGTGCCACAATGATCATGTCTCTTTGTTCAATGATGGTTGTATCATTCCTGATTACATCCAGGTATGAATAAGTAGGACTACCGGTTACACCAGCTTTTCCCATAGCCTCTTTCAACTCTGGTAAGTTTGTAAATTCCCTGGCTTTTGCCATATCATTTATTTTATCAAAAACAATTACCATGGTGGGATCATCTGTACCCCTCCCAATGGCAAAATGTAAAATTCCATTGGCAAGGCGAATTGAATCATGAGCCTTGTAAACAGATTTCCAAGCTTCAAAATCTGCTACCGGGTGCTGAATCATAATAAGTTTAAAGGAAATTGCAGCCGTTGTATTCCGGGCATCATTTTTTTTATCATCACTATTCTTACAGGAGACAAGCAGCATTAGAACAGCCGGAATTAAAAAAGTCAATTTTTGTTTCATTGATTAAGAGTTAAATGGGTAAAAAAAATAAAATAATCTGCCTGCCGGATTTTTTAATCGTAGAAGATGGAAGTGAAAGAATAATAAATGCAGTATAGAATTACCGGTGATTCTGATTGATTAAAGACTTCATTTATCAAAATTCATTTTTGCGTTGTCTGGCAGGTTTATTTTTTTACCAGCCAATCCCGTAATCTTCTCCGTTATTAGAACTGCCTCCCCAAAAACTTCCATGTTTCCAGTCAAAATAGATAGCGTTAATAGGACCACTGGTACGGCTGCCAAAACTTAACTTGTAACCCATCTTTTTTAAATCTTCCCGGACAGCTTCTGTGGTACGGTCACTCAGCAGCAAATTTCCCGGTCTCGGCATCCTGTCTTCGTTTTTTGTTCCACCCAGTGATAACCATAATTGGTTTGAATTAATATTTGCTGCTTCACAAGCCTGTTGTACTGTCATTCCAAACTCTACCATATTTAAAAAGAACTGCAATAAATTCTGATCCTGTGTATCACCTCCCTGAACTGCAAAACTCAAAAAAGGTTTTCCGTCTTTTAATGCCATGGTAGGAGTTAAAGTAACCCTTGGTCTTTTTCCCGGTTCAATTACATTGAAAGGATTTAAGGAAGCATCTAATACAAAACTCTGTAATCGCTGGCTCAGCCCAACCCCGGTTTTTCCGGCAATACAGGCAGGCAGCCACCCGCCGCTGGGTGTAATGGAAACAACCCATCCATCTTTATCTGCTGCTTCTACTGAAGTAGTACCCATCCATAATCTTTCCATATATGCAGCCCTCTCTGAATCTTCCCCGTTGGGAGAGATTTCACCAGCTCTCAACCCATATTGATCCGAAGAGGTAATTTCAAAGTAAGAGCCAGTATGATAGTTTTTATTAAATGATACGGTTGAATCATGTGTGGGTATAAAATTCCGATTGCCCTCGCCTGTGGGTGTGTTTAATTGTTTTATGATTTCCGTATAAGGATTTGTTTTTCCTTCAAAAGGATAGGGGTCACCTGGCCCTGTATGGGGATTGTTCATTTCAAAATTGATCTGTTGTGCTCTTTGCTTTGCATATTCTTTACTTAACAAACCTTTCATGGGTTCTGCCGGAGGAAAATAAGGATCGCCATAATAAAAATCACGATCAGCAAAACTGAGATTCATGGTTTGGTAAATAGTGTGAATATATTTTGTGCTGTTGTAGCCCATTGCCTTCAGGTCAAAATTTTCAAGAATATTCAGTGACTGAAGCAGTACCGGTCCCTGTGTCCATTGTTTCAGCTTATACACTTCAATACCTTTATAATTTGCACTCAGCGGTTCTTCTTCAACAGGTTTCCATTTAGCAAGATCTTCCAGTGTGATTAACCCGCCCTGTTCCTGTGTGCCACGAACAATCTCTTTTGCAATATCTCCTTTATAAAACCGGTCATTAGCTGCCATGATGGCTTCTTTTCTACTTTTCTTTTTCTTCAATTCGTCCTGTTCTGTAGCTACCATTTTGGAAAGTGTTTCCAGCAGATCTTTTTGAACAAAAATTTCTCCGGCTTCGGGTGCTTCTCTTTTTTCACCTGTGTGTGGAAGAAATACTGCCTTGCTATAAGGCCATTCTTTTATTCTGTTTTTACCTCTTTCCATTGCATTGGCTGTTTGTGCATCTATCGGATAACCGGCAGCAAGTTCCATTGCCGGGGCAAGCACTTCTTTTAAACTCATGGTGCCGTATTCAGCAAGCATATAGCATAATCCGCCAACAGTTCCGGGAGTTACAGCAGCCAAAGGCCCATATTCAGGAGGGAAATTATAACCTTTACTTTTATAAAAATCTGCAGTGGCGCCGGTGGGAGCTACCCCCAATGCATTGATACCAATAACTTTTTTTGTTTTCGGGTTAAAAATAAGTGCTTGCGTTTCTCCACCCCAGCTTAATACATCCCACATGGTACAGGTTGCTGCCAGCATCGCACAGGCTGCATCTACTGCATTTCCCCCTTTTTGAAAAATAATGGAACCTGCTGTAGCCGCTAAGGGTTTACCTGTAATGGCCATCCAGTTTTTACCATGTAATGGCGGCTTTTGTGTTTGTTGTGCATGAGAAAAAATACAGAAACTGAGTGCAAGAAAAAACAAATTACGTCTCATTTTTTTTCAGATTTGAATTTTAAAGTTAAGTGCAATTTTCAGAAAAAAAGAAAATCAATAAAACCAGTTCTTGTTTATGGTAATAAAATAATTCTTAGTTTAGAATTTCAGATAATCACCATGACCACTTCATCGCCACTGTTGCAATTTTTAAAACGGGAAAAAGAAACAGCTGATGAAATTTATCTGCGTCAACCTTTTGGAGGTAACTGGAATACCCGGACCTGGTCACAGGCAGGGGATGAAGCAAGAAGAGTAGCTTCAGGACTTAAATCCTTAGGTCTTCCGGAGAAAAGCCATGTGGCCATCCTTTCCAAAAACTGTGCAGAATGGATATTGGCAGACCTGGCTATCATGATGGCGGGTTATATTTCCATTCCGGTTTATCCAACGCTATCTGCTCATGCCATCCATCCCATACTTGTACACAGCGATACGAAAGCCATCATGATTGGTAAGCTGGATGATTTTGCAGATCAGCAAAACGGAATCCCCGGCAATATTATCCGCATCAGCATGGAGAAGTATGGAATCAAATCAGCCCATACGCTGGAAAAATTTATTTCTGCCCATTCCCCATTGGAAGAAATCTATTCCTGGAAACAGGAGGAGGTCTTTACCATTATTTATACCTCTGGAACTACCGGGAAAAGTAAAGGTGTGATGCATTCCATTGAAGCGTTTGATACTGTATTGAAAGTAGCCATTCAGGATTTGGAATTGCCGCAGCGACCACGGCTTTTTTCCTATTTACCCCTGAGTCATATTGCCGAACGAATAGGTATTGAGATGAACAGTTTTTACACCGGGGCCAGTATTTCATTTGCAGAATCACTGGATAGTTTTGCAAAAAATCTTGCCGATACCCAACCTGATATTTTTTTTGCAGTACCCCGTATCTGGGGAAAATTCAGAGAAAAAATTCTGGAGAAACTCCCTCAGAAAAAACTAAACATACTTCTTGCTCTTCCGTTAATAAATGGGGTTATCAAAAAAAAGATCCGCAAAAGCCTGGGTCTGGCCAATGCATCACATATATACAGTGCTGCTGCTCCTTTATCAAAAGAACTGATGTTGTGGTTTGATAAACTTGGCATCAGGATATTGCAGGCCTATGGAATGACGGAAGATTGTGTGTATTCGCATTTTTGCAGTCCCTCGTCAAACCGCTATGGAACAGTGGGGAAACCCTTATCTAACCAGGAAGTAATCATTGCGGATGATGGCGAAATAAGAAAGAAAAGCAAAGGAGATATGAAAGGGTATTACAAAGAAAAAGAAATGACGGAAGAAATGTTTGATGAGCAGGGTTTCCTGAAAACAGGTGATATGGGTGAATATGACCAGGATGCTTACCTGATGATTACAGGAAGGGTAAAAGATCAGTTTAAAACTGATAAAGGAAAATACATTTCACCTTCGGCAATAGAAATTAAAATTCTTGCCAATACAGTAGTGGAGCATGTCTGTGTTGTGGGTACAGGGGTACCACAACCTATTGCATTGATAACACTTTCCGATACTGGGAAAAAAAAGTCAAGAGAAGAGCTTAATACTTTATTTAAACAGTTGTTGTCTGCAATCAATACTACTTTGGAAAAATTTGAGAAACTGGAAAAAATTGTTGTCATGAAAGAAAGCTGGACTATTGATAATGGATTTATAACTCCCACCCTGAAAGTAAAACGGAATGTTCTTGAAAAAAAACATTTGCCAAAATATCCGGTTTGGTTTGGTGAAAAGGATCTGGTTGTTTGGGAGAAATAAAAATCTTAATTCTTTTGTTCACTGAATAAATTCTTCTTTTTGTTTTTGATCCTAAGAATCAGGTTTTTTTGCAAGTGCAAAGACCGGTTTACCGTTTATCAAATCACTACTTATTTACGAAGGTTAAGATTTAAGCCAGCGTCTAATTAGGTATAAAAATATTTTATGTTGAATTTCAAACTATTAACTGCCTTTATCCTGCTATTTTCCATAATTTCTTTTTCCCAAATCCCCACATTAAAAGGGAGCCTGAAAGATGCTGAAACCAAAGAACCAATTGTGGGAGCTACCGTGAAAATTGTTTTAGGAAACGATTCTTCAACTGTTCTTTCAACTAAAACCGGGGAATTTGAATTTAAAAATATTGCAACTGGTATCTATAACATGAGCATTTCTTATTTCGGTTACGAGTTATTTAAAAAAGAAGTGGAATGGTCAGGTGAATCAAAAATAATTGATCATATTTTTCTCGCTAAAGAATCCAGAATACTTTCTGGTGTTACAGTAGTCAGTACACCTCCCGTGGTGAGGCAAAAAGCAGATACAGTGGAGATCAGTGCAAGCCAGCTAAAAGTAAATCCGGATGCAAATTCAGAAGACCTCGTCAGAAAAGCTCCCGGCATTACCGTGGAAAACGGGCAAGTGAAAGTAGGGGGAGAGCAGGTAAGAAAAGTAACCGTTGACGGCAGAGATTTTTTTGGAGATGATGCGGCTGCTACGCTGCGAAATCTTCCTGCTGAGATTGTTGATAGAATTCAGGTGTTTGATCGCATGAGTGACCAGGCACAATTTACCGGGGTAGATGACGGTAATGCTGCCAAATCAATCAATATTGTAACAAAAGTGAACATGCGGAATGGCCAGTTTGGTCGTGTATTTGCCGGCTATGGCACCGATAATCATTACCTGGCAGGCGGCAACATGAGTTATTTTAAAAATAACACCCGGTTATCAATAGTTACATTAACCAATGATGTAAATCAACAAAATTTTACAGAAATAGATCTGCTGGGAGCCACTGGCGGAGGCGGTGGTGGTGGTTTTAGAGGCGGTGGTGGTGGCAGACCCGGTGGAGGCGGCTTTGGCGGTGGTGGAGGAAATTTCGGAGGAGGCAATCGTGGTTTCTTAATAGGACAACAGCCTGGAGTTAGTAAAACCAATTCACTTGGACTTAACTACAATGATAAATGGGGTAAAAACCTGGATGTTAGCGGTAGTTATTTTTATAATAACAGGAAAACGGTTAATAATGAAAAACTAACCAGGGAATATTTTCTTTCAGGCGATTCCAGCCAGTTTTACGATCAATCAGTAATTTCAAGTAACAATAATTTTAACCACCGCGCAAACTTCAGATTTGATTTAAAACTGGATTCTTTTAATTCTATTCTGATCACCCCATCTTTAAATATCCAGTCATATGAAACTACCAATGATTTAAATGGTCTGAATTATTTAAATGCTTCCAATTTTTTAAGCAGGACAATCAATATTTCCAGTTCCAACAGGAAAGCCTATAATTTTAATAACAGTATTTTATTCCGGCATTCATTTCAAAAAAGAGGAAGAACATTTTCTCTTAATCTGAATACAGGGATCAATAACCAGGATGGAGAATCTTTTGCGGATGCCTACAGCCTTTATTACAAAGGACCTGCTAACTTAAATGATACCATACGCCAGTTCAACGACCAGGTATCGAAAGGATACCAGCTCTCCACCAATATTAATTATACTGAACCCATCGGTAAAAAAGGCGCTATGCTGGAGTTTCGTTATAACCCTTCTTATTCATCCAATAAATCAAACCGGGAAACTTTTTTTATGGAGGATGCATCTAAACAATACATTGAATTTGACACCAGTCTTTCTAATGTTTTTGATAATATTTATTTTACCCAGCGGGGAGGACTTAGTTACAGTAAAGGTGAAAGAAATAATCAACTTTCTTTCGGGTTAGATATTCAATCTGCATTATTAGAGAGTAACCAGGTATTTCCCTATGCAGCAAAGGTTAAAAGAAATTTTACAAACCTGTTGCCAAATGCCCGAATTAACCTGCCCCTTTCAAAGAAAGAAAATATCAGGATATTTTACCGGGCAAATACCAATGCACCCTCCGTTACACAATTACAGGATGTCATTAATAATTCTAATCCGTTGCTTATTTCAACCGGAAATACGGATCTGAAACAGCAATACAGTCACCGGCTTGGGGGACGATACCAGTACACAAATTCTTTAAAAAGCAATAGTATTTTATTTAATTTTTTTGGAAGTACTGCCAGTAATTATGTGGCTACAGCTACTTATATAGCCAAACAGGATTCTGTTTTAACCCCATCTGTTACATTATACAAAGGTTCTCAACTTACCAAACCTGTAAACCTGAATGGCCAATGGAACCTGAACACCTTTGTAACCTATGCACAACCCTTGAAATTTATTAAAACCAATATTAACCTGAATGCAGGATTTGTATATAACCGCACACCGGGTCTTATTAATAACAATAACAGTTTAACCAAATCGTATAATTTCAGTACAGGAGTTGTTTTTGCCAGCAATGTCAGCCAATATCTTGATTTCACGGTTTCATACAATGCTAATTTCAACAAAGCAAAAAATAGTTTACAACCCGCATTAAATAATAACTATTTCATGCAAACCGCCGGCCTGAAATTAAATTTATTATCAAAAAATGGCTGGTTGTTTAATAATGATATCTCCAACCAGTTGTACAAAGGATTAAGTGATGGCTTTAACCAGAACTATATGCTTTGGAGTATGGCTGTTGCCAAAAAGATATTCAAAAAACAGGACGGTGAGATCAGGTTGTCTGTTTTTGACCTGTTAAACCAGAATCAAAGTATCACACGTACTATTACAGAAACATACATTGAGGACATTAATACAAAAGTGGTAAAGCAGTACTTTATGCTCACATTTACTTATAATTTGAAGAACTTCGGCAAAGCACCGGCAAGGCAACAGAATTTTAATCAGAATATGATGGGTGATTTCAGGAGGTCTTAGTTTTTACTTAAATTGAAACTTAATTTACAAATGTATTGCCTTGATCACAGAAACTGTTTTGATAGACCAGCTCAAAAAGAAGGACGAATCTGCCTTTAAGGAAATAGTAGAGCAATGGAAGAATATGGTTTATAATACAGTGTTGGGTATTATTCAAAACGAATCGGAAGCCGAAGATCTTACACAGGATGTATTTATTAAAGTGTTTGAAAACATCAGTTCTTTTAAAGGCGGTTCCAAGTTAAGTACATGGATATACAGGATAGCCACCACAACAGCGCTGGACCATTTGCGAAGTAAAAAAAGAAAAAAAAGATTTGGCTATATCTTTTCCCTGGGTGGAAATGAAAATAATGAAACTGACCAAATTCCGGATTTTCTTCATCCCGGTGTAAAACTGGATAATAAAGAAAGAGCAAAGACCCTTTTTAAAGCTATCCGACAGCTTCCCGAAAACCAGAAAACAGCCTATGTTCTTCATAAGCTGGAAGGATTGAGTTATAGAGAAATTAGTGAAGTGATGAAAACAACGGTACCGGCAGTAGAATCGTTGATGAGCCGGGCAAACGGGAATCTCAGGAATCAGTTAGAAAAATTTTACAGAAATGAAAACTGATCAGAAAGAAGGCAATATGAATTTATAACGTCAAATATGTTAGATATGATAAATAATGAAGACATAAACAAGGAAGTTGATAAAACCCTGCAAAGTCTGGATGGGTTGAACAAGGCAACTGCAAACCCGTTTTTGTTTACCCGCATCAAATCCAGGATGCAAAGGCAGAATGGTTGGGAAAAAGCGACTTCATTACTTAACCGTCCGCTGATTGCTTTTGCTGTTTTGATAGCCGTGATAGCTATAAATACCTGGGCTGTTTTAGTGTCAGACGAACAGCAGCAGATTAACAAGGATAAAGGGGGTGTTGCTATTCTGGAGATAGCAGATGAATACAACCTCGTGGCAAACAATAATTATTATTTTGAAAACATACCAAACGAATGAGCTATATAAAAAATTATAAACTGTTGCTGCTGATCATTGTGGCTTTATTTATAACAAATATCGGCTTGTTGTATTTTTATGTTTGGAAAAAAGATTTCAAGCCACATAAATCAATGAAGGAGCAGGTACTTTCCAGGTTAGAAAAAGAAGTAGGCTTCAGTAAAGAACAAATAGCTGCTTACGACAGTATGCGGACCAGGCATTTTGAATCCATTGGCCCCATGTTTGAAGAACTTAAACTGGCAAAAGACAGTTTCTTCAACCTGATTCTTCAGCCCGAAGTAAACGATTCTGTAATTGATCTGCTATCGTCAAAAATAAGGGCCAGGCAGCAGGCTATAGATATTAAAATGCTGAAGTATTTCCGGTTAACAAAGGAACTCTGTACCGAAGAACAATTACCCAAAATGGATTCTTTCTTAAAAAGCATCACCAAAAGAATGTACGAGGGTCCCGGTCGTCGTCGCCCCGGCACTGACCAGATGAAAAGGTAAAATTTTTTAAAAATATAAAATGAAAAAATCAATTCTTGTCCTTATGTTGATCATGTCAGCAGGCAGTATGTCTGTAATTGCACAGGGAGGCGGTTTTCAGCAACGTACACCGGAAGAAAGATTAAAACCTGTTCACTTAAAAATAGACAGTGCTTTTAAACTGGAAGCAGATAAAATGACGAAGGTGGATGATATTTTTTTAGCGGCTTATAAGGAGTCTGATAAAATGAGGGAAGAAATGATAAACAGCGGTAACCAGGATTTCCAGGCGATGCGTGAAAAAATGAAACCTATTAATGATGCCAGAGATGAAAAATTAAAAGCTGTATTAGGTGAAGCCAATTTCAAGATATGGAAAGAACAGATAGAACCAACAATTGGCAGAAGGGGACCTGGTGGCGGTAACAGGCAGTAGTGAAATAGTAAATTTATTAATATCCCTCCGGCTTAACCAGAGGGATTTTTTTTATCAGGGTTTTAGAAACCAGGGCCTGGTAGTTTCATCTGTTGAAAAAAACTGGAGCAGCAATTGGGCCACTTTCTGGCGGCCATTGGTGGAAGGATGTGTTCCATCTGATGCAAAATCGGAAGGCAACCAAAACAATCCATCGCTCCTGGCAGTATCGCCTTTTGCCCAGAGATAAGGCCCCCATGACAACCATGCAGAAACCGGACTTGCTCCTGAAAAAACAAGACCCGCATCACCCGTTAGCTGATCAGCAATAAGCTGCTTTACACACCAACCCGTAAACCAGGCAAATGGTTCCGGGTTCAGGTTAGTTGTTGCATAACCTGCATAAATGCGATCGCTCAGATAACAAAGCTTAAGATTAGGAAATTTGGTTTTCAAAAGTTGCATGACGGATCTGTATTTATTTTTTAATGCAACAGGGTAAGTTGCAAATGCGGTATCGGTAGGTCCCGCTTCGGCTTCTTTAAACCATATTATTTGTACTTGTTCGGCAGTAAGCCCGGCAGCTGTCAAACGGTTCGTGACTGTATTCCAATAAGGGGCCAGCGCATTATTGATGGCATTGATATCCTGTCCGCCTGCTGCTCCATCTATTAAAACCAGTTTGGGATTTTTGTTAGTAAAGTTTTGGGCTAATGGAAGAAAAGCCTGTGTTTCCTGAGTGCAGTTCGACATTCCGATAGACATCCACACAATTTTTCCATTTATTGTGTCAATGCTTCCGGCATTGTTCAATGGCCTGATGGATTGAGAAATGGAAAGGCCTGCTGAATTGTGTGCTGCGGGTCGAAGATTGGATCCGCCAAGGTAGAGACCACCCTGGAAACCGCGGTAAGTGGCAGCTCCGAAATCAATAAGCGGCTTTGATACCGTGATGCTGTTATTGGAAGAATTATTTTGAACGTTTTGTTTTTTGCAGCCAAAGAAAAAAAACAGCGTTAATAAAACGACGGGAATCATGAAAGCTGTTGCCGGGTATTTCTTATTCATAAACTGGTCTTTTAATTTAAATGCTATAAAAAAGACTTCATTAAGTAGGATATGTTTAAGAGAGGATGGTTTTTTTCTTTGAAACATACAAAAGGAGTTCTTCCGGAGAAAATAAAAATTAACCCTTTATTTTTATCCTCCCAGGGCTTACAAAATTGAATTCAAAATCTTAAAAGTGTGATACAATAAAAAAATATAATCAGCATTTTCGCCTCTTTATTATTCCACCTCATTTCGGGATAACAGTCAACAAGCACAATCCTTATCTTTGTCCCCCTATGACTGATGAAATAAATAAAGAAGAACGCAGCCTCAATTTCCTGGAAGAAATTATTGAAGCCGATCTGAAAGAAGGCCGGTACAAACAGATCATTACCCGTTTCCCACCGGAGCCGAACGGGTACCTGCACCTGGGTCATGCTTCCAGCATTTGCCTGAATTTTGGCCTTACAAAAAAATATCCCGGCTATACCAACCTGCGCTTTGATGATACAAACCCGGTAACAGAAGAAGTGGAATACGTGGAAAGTATTAAAGAAGACATCCGCTGGCTGGGTTTTGAATGGAAAAATGAATTCTTTGCTTCAGATTATTTTGATAAACTGTATGAATTTGCTGTTTCCTTAATCAAAAAAGGGCTTGCTTATGTGGATGAAAGCAGCAGTGAGGAAATGGCTGCGATGAAAGGAACACCAACCGAACCCGGTACAAACAGCCAATACCGTAACAGAAGTGCAGATGAAAATCTTGATTTATTTGCAAAAATGAAAGCAGGTGAGTTTGAAGATGGCAGCAGAACGCTTAGGGCAAAAATCGACATGGCGCATATCAATATGCTGATGCGTGACCCCGTGTTGTACCGCATCAAGCATGCACATCATCACCGCACAGGTGATAAATGGTGTATTTACCCGATGTATGATTTTGCACATGGCCAGAGTGATTCGATTGAAAAAATAACCCACTCCATTTGCACACTGGAATTTGTTCCGCATCGGGAGTTGTATGACTGGCTGATTGAAAAGCTGGAAATTTATCCTTCCCATCAATACGAGTTTGCCCGGCGCAATATTAATTATACGGTTACCAGTAAAAGGAAATTACTGCAACTGGTGAATGAAAAACATGTAACCGGATGGGATGATCCCCGGATGCCGACCATCAGTGGCATGCGCCGTCGTGGTTATACTCCTGTAAGTATCCGGGAGTTTTGCGACAGGATCGGTATTGCAAAAAGAGAAAATATTGTAGATATAGGTTTGCTGGAATTTTTTGTAAGAGAACATCTTAATAAAATTGCGTTAAGA
>DATDPZ010000291.1:0-4127 GCA_035292525.1 Chitinophagaceae bacterium | reverse complement strand
AAGCTGCAGGAGCAGGTGGCCAACAACCCGGAACAGAACAAGCTACCGCTGACGGACAAACACAACAACAGAACGGAGCAGGAGCGGAGAATGTGCAGGATGTGCCGTTTGAGGAGGTGAAGTAAGAGAGCTGACTGAAATTCAGGCCAGCTTTCTTCAATGTAAGAAACAATTTCCAGAAATCTTTTTGAGCAATGGCTGACCAGACTATTTCTTTTTCCATGCTTCAAAGCGTTGCATTAATTCCTGGTGACTTATAAAATCGCCTTTGCCGTATTGCAGTTCTGACTCCTGTACAAGATTTTTATCTTCTTCAGAGAGTTCATCCCACCAATCACCGTTATTGGCGGTTTCCAGTATGATTTTTGTTTCTTCAAGCAATACTTTGTTATTACATTTATCTACCAACTCATGGATTTCTTTTTTAATTAAGTCATTCATCATTAAATCTTTCACCAAATTTAGTAAAATTAATTACTAATGGAAATAGTAGTTATTCTGCTTACAATTTACGCCTTTGTTGGTATGTCGCCATGTCTTGTGCTTAGCATACTAACAAACGAGTATAGGCAGATAATAAATTGCAGCTTACCTTTTTTATCCCAAGTTGTCTTGAGTGTTCCCTTCTTGTCAACCGGTCAGGCAATAAAATAAAAAGCCTCGAATGTGATCCGGATGTCCCAACCTCCATCTCCTTCCCCAACAGGGAAGGAGTGGTGCTGCGGTGTAGAGCCAGAAAATAATAACTACCACTTCGGCATTTACAATTCTATAAACATAATTCGGCTACGACTTCGTTTAAATGTCACCGGACATTGTGTATGGCATACCAACAAACGGATTTAGTACAATAAAAAATGTACTTTATTTATATCTGGAGTTTTCAGCCTTTCAGATAATAAAATTCATAATCACTACATTTTTATCATTTAATAATTAATTTCTTTCTTCAACAATTAGGACAAGACTCACACTAACCCTATCTTTGCAACATAGAAATGCTGAGCAGTATATCAACAACTACTGAAGATCGTACCCTAACCAGTCCTATGTAAATTTTCCTGGTTTATTACTTCTAAAGAGCTCAGCCCAATATTAAACAACAGATTAAAAAAAGAAGATTTTATGAAGAGCATTATTATGCCCGTACCTGACCATGTACATGAAAAAACAAAAAAAGATCCTGAAAATTACTGTGATCCGGCAGTGGTGAAAGAAGCCATTGCAGAAGAAATTGTTTTAAACCCCAAAAACAGGAAATTCACCGCTTCAGATTTATGGAATCGCCATCGCCGGATGCGTTCGGCCAGTTCCATGATGCGAAAGTGGAACCTCAACTAATGAAAAAATGCTCCGATTAAGACCGGGGTATTCTTTTTAACACCAATTTGAAATTTTTTATATGATTTTTAATGCCTTTACAAAGGATGTAGTAACAAAAGGCAGAATAAGTGTGAGCCATTCCCAATGACTGTAAATAGCAAAAGCCAAACCGGCAGTTGAAGCAATAAATATTAACCACCACATTGTTGTTGACTTATTTTCCTGCTCCATGCTTTAAAATTTTAATGGCGCAAAGATAGGGGAGGGAAAGGAATTTATTATTTACTGTTTCAGTATTTTTCTTTTTAAAGAACTTACCACCAGTGTTATCAAAGCAATCAGTGCGGCAGTCAAAGCAATGATCCATTTACTGTAAACTGCAAAATGATAAAATCCAAACTCCCGGCCTATAACAGGATGCTTTAACCATTTCAGTAAATGATAATTTTCCACTATATCAAATAACCAGGCAATAAGTTGTAGAAAGGCAAAGGTGAATAAAATTCTTTTATAATTTCTATTATACACTTTTTCTGTTGCCATCATACAAAGGCAGGCAATCCCGGGAAAACAGCCGGCCATGAATATAAAATCAAAATGCAGATGATAGCCCAGAATGGTTTTTACCTGGGGGGAAATTCCTTTGAATATTTCTTCAATTTTACCGGCGGGATAAAATAATTCCAAACCGAAAATAGAGATGATTTCCTGGTTGTATAAAAGGTCACTTTCTATCCATTTCATAGCAAAAGTGCTGGCAATAAATAACCCAAAACAAAACAGAAATAATTTGTTCCAGTTTAAGATCTGACTTTTCATAAGCTGTATAATTAAAAGGTTTGAATCATATATAGAAAATGCCTCCCTAAATAAGTTTTTTCATACTTTCGCTTATTGTGTATTAAATACACAGACTTACACCTTTCAGATCAACTAACTTATGCACATTCAGTTTTATATCCGTTTTCATACTTCGTTTGGCCAAAGTCTATGGTTAAATACAATTGATAAATTCAAAGTTCATCCCATGGCAAATGCCATCCCGATGATATATATAAATGAAGAGTTTTGGTTTGCAGAAATTAAAGTAAATAAACAACAAACAAGCTTTTTCAACTACAAGTATATTCTTAAAAACGAAAACGGAGAAATTTTATCAGAACACGGCGAAGACAGGATTATCAGTTTTTCCAAAAATGATATCAAAGAAATAAGAGTTATTGATACCTGGAATCATGCTGGCGATTATGAAAATATATATTATACCACCCCTTTTATCAATACTTTGCTGAAGCGGAAACCGGTTCATTCAAAATCAATTGCTGGTAAAAAAGCCACCCATATTTTTAAAATAAAAGCCCCTTTGCTCCAGCAGGATGAATGCATTTGCCTTTCCGGTAATTGCAAACCACTTGGTAACTGGTCAACTGATCATCCGGTTTTACTTACAAAAGAAGATAATTTCTGGGTAGGGAAAATTGATCTTTCAGATGAAATTTTTCCTGTTGCCTACAAATATGCTGTCTGGAATAAAAAGAAAAAAAAAATTATCGTTTTTGAAAATGGAAATAACCGGCTGGTACATGGTGAAAAAATAAAAAAAAATATCTGCATTCTGCATGATGGATTTATTCATTTACCTAACAATAGCTGGAAAGGAGCAGGTGTAGCTATACCAGTTTTCAGTTTACGCAGTAAAAAGAGTTTTGGTGTTGGCGAATTCACAGACCTTAAACTATTAGCTGATTGGGCTAAAACCACCGGTCTGAAGATGATTCAGATATTACCGGTAAATGATACGACTGCTGCCAATAATTGGGCTGATTCCTATCCATACGCTGCAATTTCAGCATTTGCTTTACATCCTTTATACATTAACCTTGAAAAAATAATCGGGAAAAAACAATATAACAGACTCAAATCCTTAAAGAAAAAACAAACAGCACTCAACGCATTACCTGACCTGGATTATGAAGAGGTAATGAAAACTAAAATTTCTGTACTCAAAGATATTTTTTCAGCAACTACAGTTGATTTCTTTGACACCAAAGAATTCAAAGATTTTTTTATCCCCAACAAACATTGGCTGATCCCTTATGCTGCCTTTTGCTACCTGAGAGATATAAACGGCACACCTGATTATAGTAAATGGAAATACAATACTGTTTACAATAAAAAACAAATTGAAAAGCTTTCAGCCAGGAA
This sequence comes from Chitinophagaceae bacterium, assembly GCA_035292525.1. Lineage (GTDB taxonomy): Bacteria > Bacteroidota > Bacteroidia > Chitinophagales > Chitinophagaceae > VBAS01. Next base: position 599 of record DATDPZ010000291.1, on the reverse strand, counting down.
CTCATCCACTTTCAGGGAAATTGCTTTTTATTATTTTGTTCAGTTTCATTTACATCTGCAATTGAAAGAAGCAGCAGATTATGCACATAATAAAGGCGTGGTACTCAAAGGCGATATTGCAATTGGTGTTTACCGTTACGGTTGCGATACCTGGGTGGAACCCGGACTTTTTAATATGCAATGGCAGGCAGGTGCCCCGCCAGATGATTTTGCGGTAAAAGGGCAGAACTGGGGTTTCCCCACTTATAACTGGAAAAAAATGCAGGAAAACCAATTTGACTGGTGGCGTAAACGTTTTGAGCAAATGAGTAATTATTTTGATGCCTTCAGAATAGATCATATCCTTGGTTTTTTTCGTATCTGGAGTATCCCGGAACATGCAGTGGAAGGAAATATGGGACATTTTATTCCGGCTATCCCGGTTTCAATTTCTGAGTTTGGAGAAAAAGGAATCTGGTTTGACCATGATAGATTTTGCAAACCTTATATCTTCGAAGTAATATTAAATGAAAATTTTCCAGGCATTGCTGAAAAAATTAAATCAGATTTTTTAATTCAAAATGAAAAAGATTTTTTTGAACTGAAACCGGAATTTGACA
>DATDPZ010000290.1:0-10354 GCA_035292525.1 Chitinophagaceae bacterium | reverse complement strand
AAAAAATCCGTCAGAAATATTATTCCAGCTGATACCCATGTCATCTGTTTTCCAGAGTCCCCCGCCGGTAGTACCCATATAACAGGTATTTGGATTTCCTGCCACTCCTGATGCAGCAACAGACCTCCCGCCACGGAAAGGTCCGATGCTCCTCCATTTCACCGGTGCAAAAATGGAATCCATAGATTGTGGTGCAGCATCAGGTTTGGATTGTGCCCCGGTATAAAAAAAATTTGAAAAACAAATAAAGAAAAATAAAATATTTTTTACCATACAGCCATCGTTTTAAGATGGAAATATAATTATTATTCCTGTGAATATTTCATTTGGCTGACACTTGACAGGGAAAAAAATGATTATAAATTTCAGGAATAACGGTGAAATGGCCATTGGGTTTATCAGTACAATTAATTAATATCCCGTGGAAATTATTTCTAAAAAAAAAAGCCCACAGGGGGCTTTTACAGAATAAATTCAAAAAAAAATTACCATCTTTTATTATCAGATCTGGATTTTTCTTTTGCCACTGAAACAGACATAGATCTGCCTTCAATCTCTTTATTGTGCAGTGCTGCCATTGCCTTATTAGCTTCTTCATCAGAAGCCATTTCAACAAATCCGAAACCGCGGCTACGGCCGGTTTCCCGGTCATTAATTACTTTGGCAGAGGAAACCGCCCCATACTGGGAGAATAAAGTGTTTAATGCTTCATCATCGGTGTGAAAACTTAAATTGGAAACGTACATGTTCATAAAATAAAATTTAAATGACTAAAAATAATTGAATGAAAAAAGAAAGAAGTAAAAAGTAAAGGGGGAAGTTTAACTGTTACTGAATCAAAAAGTAAGAAATTTCGCTGACCACAGATACTGAATGAAATTAAAATCTTTAATCACTTAGTGAAGATAACCTATTAAATCAACAACCGGGAATTAATAAACAGGCGGGTTTATTTTAAAAAAGAGATTCAGTTTATGAAAATGAAAAACTATTTTACTTCCCGTAATGCTTTACTAATCTTCATACCCGCTTTTAATAATAGTTGAAATCATTTTAAACCGGCCGTTGGGTTTGATATAATTGGATGCATGTGCGGGAATAATTATACCCTGACCGGCTTCCAGCAAGGTGGTTATTTTATTAATCACAATTTCTGCTTTTCCCTCAATAATCTGTACAAAAGTGTCAAACGGGGAAGTCTTTTCTGTTAACCCTTCGCCGCTGTCAAAAGATAAAACACTGATATTGCCGGTTGATTTCTTTATGATGGTTTTGATCACTACAGCATTCGTCATGTATTCAATGATCTCCACAATAATATGTGCTTTTGATTTCTCCAGTTCGGAATTATCCGGTTTGTTTAAAATCCCTTTTTTGTCCATCATTTTTTTTAAATATTTTATTTTATTTTTTCAATACCGGGGATCTTCTACACCGCCAGCTGTTCTGCTAAGATTATTTATCCCTTTTGCATTTTAATATTTTTAAACACCGGTTTCTTCATTTTTTCTTTTAGAAATATTTATTTTGTACCCGGTGTCAAAGTATGCTTTTTTATTGAGTGATGAGATAATTTAAAAAGAAACCCCTGTAAAAACAGGGGCTTGAACCAAAACGAACTGCTTATGAGAAAAAAATGAAACTAATCAGAATATCATTATAAAAAATACTTTTTACTTCATAAAGCGGAATCACCTGCTACCCTTTTTTACAAATTTCCTTTTCTGTTCTGAACGATTTAAAATATCTCTTTAAAAAATAATTATCCAAACACATTTCTACCAGGTCTGATACATTTAAATTAAGAACAACTCCGGAAAATAAGAGCCCAAGCAGCATAATCACCAGGAAATTTCAATGCTCTTTCATCTCCACTTACTCAAATAAAAAACGAAGTTAAGAAACTGAGAAACCGGAAGCATTATATGATTTTATCTTTGTATTATATAATTCACACATTTCCCGAAACCGTTAAAATAGCTAAAGAATTTTTCTACCCTGGATCACTCTCAGAATAACGGCAATAATGGCAATCACCAGTAATATGTGAATAAGCCCACCGGCATTAAAACCGATAAAACCAACCAACCACCCAATAATCAGGATAACCGCTACGATGTAAAGTAAATTTCCCATAAAAAATATTTATTAAATTTTAAAAAACAGGTATAATCAACGAGGCCGGCGCTGTCTTGTTTTTAGCCAATGATATTATTTACCAGCCCTAACAAAACGTATTTCCGGGTTTATTACAACTGAATTAATTTAAACAAAAAGAATTAAAGAGACTGAATGATCTTATGTAATTCTTCTTTCGATTTTCCCAAAATAACCTGGAGTTTACCCAGCATCTCATCCTTTTTGCCTTCTTCAAATAATAGATCATTGTCTGTTAGTTTTGCAAATCTTTGCTTTAATTTTCCTTTCTGTTCTGTCCAGTTTCCTTTTAATTCAGTGATGTTTGCCATGGTATTTTTTTGTTTTTTAGTAAATAAATTGTAATGCAAAATTGAGCTGCTTTTCCCGGAAATCATTACACAATTACTTTTCTCTCTTATATCTTTTACGCTTTTACTGATCCTGTTTTTGGAGAGGTAAAATAAATTGTCCGGGAAAAATGCTGAATGAATGAACACGGAGAACTTGTCAATACATTTATTGAATACACTTATCTGTTGCAACCGGTACTTTATCCTGACTTACTTAATTCCCTGGTGAAATGAAGCCCCTTATCGTATTCCATAATTGTATGCAATAATTTGATCTTTTCCATAATTTTAATTTCCAGGCTACTGTCTGCCTTGTTCTTTTTTACTTCATCCAGGGCATCCTTATATTTCCTGATAGCCAGTTCAAGATTTCCGCTGTTTTCATTTTTCAGGCCCTCCACAAATAATTCTATAGCCAAACTGTTTTTCCTTAAAATTATAGAACTGATAATAAAGATGATTAATAATACGATCATCATAAACGGTAAAAGCTGGTAAAAAGTCATAAACAAGAATTTTCAAGTGATGGTATAAATAATATTTAAAGGTGGGGGCTTTAATTATTAAACCCGTTATATAAATTCAATAATGATTTACATTATTCACAGGTCGTCCAGCATGTTGAGTCTTTTTTTCTTCATCTGTTTAAAGTGAGAAGGTGTGAGGCCGGTTACTTTCTTGAACTGTGCCGAAAGGTGTGCCACACTGCTGTAATGCAACAGGTAGGCAATCTCCGTAAGATTAAGTTCATCGTAAACAAGTAATACTTTTACCCGTTCAATTTTATTCCGGATAATATATTTTTCAATTGTGATACCCTGCACTTCGGAAAAAAGATTGGCAAGGTAGGTATAGTTGTGGTTTAATTTCTGACTTAAAAATTCAGAAAAATTGATGGCCAGGGGTTCTTCCGAATAATGTATCAACTCAATAATGACGTTTTTTATTTTCTGGATCAGCACCGTCTTTTTGTCGTCCAGTAATTCCAAACCTGATTTCAGTAAAGCCTCCTTGAACTGGTCGTGTTGCTCTTCCGAGATATTCTCCATAATTTCCACTTCGCCCAGATCCACTACAATATAATGCAAACCCAATTTCTCAAGTTCTGATTTCACTACCATTTTGCAGCGGATGCAAACCATGTTTTTAATATACAGTTTCAAAAGTTTGAATTAATTGAAAGATAATTACCCTTTTTTCTGAAGGGGGGACTAAACTGGTTTCTAAAGAGTAGCGTATCTGACTAAATTTAAGAATTATTTCCTTATGATGTTTTATTTTAAAGACTATTATATAAACATTAAATGAACAAATATTTTCTTGCCTGGTTTCAAATTAATTAAAATGTAGTTGCCGTCCAGGCAACTACAGTAACTAACTAAGAGTGTTTGTGTTAATTTTTTAAAACCTGAAACCCAGGGAAAAACCAAAGCCTGTATTTTTGGCAGCTGTCTTATCATCAGGCTGCATTTCATATTCAGGATTAATCTTCAGCAGGCCCAGTTGCGTATTTAACTGAAAGGAAACCCGGTTGCCGAATTCATATCCAACTAACATATTAGCACCTGCATCCAGGGGGCGCAAATAAAACACATCATCGGGATCAGTTATTTTCACAGTATTCTGGAATTGAATATTCTCGCTGATCTTCGATCCGCCTCCGTCATAAGTGGCTTTTCCACCTACACCCAAAGCCACATAAGGACCAAATCCCAGTAACATGCGTCCTTTACCCAGCATTGGTTTGTAAATAAAGTTCAGGGGTAGCTCCACATAAGAAATTTTTATTTCTGAGTCAAAACTCTGACCAAAAATAACGTCATTGCCTTTTGCACCTTTTATTGAATAAAGTAATCCGGTCTGGAAATAAAAATCCGGAGCTGCCGGAAACTCTGCGATGATACCTATATTAAACCCGGTCAGGAGGTCATTTTCCAGTTTGTTTCCGCTCTCATCTTTCCCATTAATGTTTTGAAAATTTATTCCACCACGCAGGCCTATACCTGCGCCACCTGTATGACTGGTTTTTTGTTGTGCCTGTGCAAATAAACTAACTGAAAACATAAGGGCAATTAAACTGATTCTGATTTTCATTTTATTTTTTTAAATTTTATGTGATAAACTTTTCTGTTTTTCCGCTGAATGAATATTGTTTTGTTTTTTATTCACCTGCATTTTTCTCTGCTTCTCTTGCTGCGTCGGCTTTCATTTTTTCATTAGCAGTCACCAGGAACTCTACCCGCCGGTTTTGTGTCTGTCCATCTGCTGTTGCGTTTGAATACTTCGGTAATGTTTCACCAAATCCAATAGTAGTAAGCCGGGAAGTAATAATGACTACTCTTGACTGGGCAATTCCATATCCTGATAAATATGAAGCAACAGCTAATGCTCTGCGCTCAGATAAACTCTGATTATACTGAATTGTTCCTTTATCATCTGTATGGCCCTGTACTTCTATATTCGTATCCGGGAATTTTTGCAGGATCACCACTAATTTATCAAGGTTGGCTTTAGCTTCTGTTGAGAGGCTAGACTGATCAAAACCAAAAAGGATTTTATTATTAAACTCGATTACAATTCCCTCACCTACTCTTACCACGATGGCTTCCGGAATTTCTTTTTTAATTTCTTCAGCCTGCTTATCCATCTGGCGACCGATTACGGCACCCGTTACTCCACCTACTGTTGCCCCGATAATGGCACCGAGTACTGTATTACCAGCCGCTTTACCAATTACGGCACCTGCAGCTGCACCCCCGGCAGTGCCTATTACAGCGCCTTTTTGAGATTTGTTCATTGACTTACAGCCAGCCGAAAAAATGGCTATGATTAAAAAACCGGAGAGTAAAATTTTTATCTTTTTCATTTTTTTTATTTTAATTATTAATTTAATACTGATGTTGATTCAGGAAAGTGTTCAATATAAATTCGCTGACTACCTGAATTATAATACAAAGTTGACTTTAATAAATCCGTTAGTGTTACACTTCTGATGATATAAGTTGTAATATTCATATATTTTATCCGGCGTTGTTCTGCAATTCATTTTAGAATCATTCACTTTGCAGAACTGAATAATTTATCTTCTTACCGGCCTGTAAAATTCCATCGCCTGTGGCATAATAGCTTTAAGTTTTGCAATCCTGTTCTCATCTGACGGGTGACTGCTTAAAAACTCAGGAGGCTTTGCACCGCCAGCAGCAGCCATTCTTTCCCAGAATGGAATTGCTTCCTGTGGATTATAACCTGCCATCGCTGAAAAAAATAGTCCGAATTTATCTGCTTCAGATTCTTCTTTACGGGAAAAAGGCAATAACCCTCCCACTGTACTTCCAACGCCATAGGCCGTTAAAAAAAGATTTTGTGTTTCCGCTGGTTTATTTGCCAATGCTATTTGAAGGGCAGCGCCTCCTAATTGCTGTAATAATCCCTGGCTCATTCTTTCACTGCCGTGCTGCGCAATAGCATGTGTAATCTCGTGACCCAAAACAACTGCTAAGGCCGCTTCGTTTTGTGTAATAGGCAATAAGCCGGTATAGACCACAACTTTTCCGCCGGGCATAGCCCATGCATTTGCATTTTTATCTTCTATCAGGTTAAATTCCCACTGGTATCCATCCAGAACAGAAGTAAGCCCTTTGCCATCGTAATACAATTTAATTGCTCCGGCAATCCTTGTTCCTACCCGTCGTACCATTTCTGCATCCCTGTTGTTGCTTGCACTCACTACCCTGTTTTCATTTAAAAAGGTTTTGTATTCCTGTCTGGCCATTGATTGCAATTCAGTTTCCGATACCAGGCTCAGTTGTTTGCGGCCCGTCACCAGGTTTTCTGTACAACCGGTAAACAAAGCGGCAATCAATATAAAAAAAACAATTTTTTTCATTTTAAATAATATTTAAAAGATGATGAGTAATAACATAAGTGCTGAAAGAATGAAAGAAATTAAACTGAATTACTTCACCAAACATCACTCTGCTTACAAAGGTGGTTCTGTTTGTGCGGCCAGCTGTTACATAACTCAGGTGAATACTTATAAAATTCATAGTTTAAAATCAGTGTCAGGAATAGAATGCATGGACAAAATAAAAAATCAAGCAGCGTTTCTGTTCTTTTATTTATTCACGGGTTCCTTGTTTCCAAATAAAATGACCGGCCCCTGCAGTTTGTTTTTCTGATTGAAGGGGATTTTATTTTTATATAAACCAACTTCCTGAAGCAATGGTTGCATCTGTTAAAAACAATCCCTGAATAATAAAGTCTGTTGAACTGAAATCTGTGAATCATGTAACATTTCCTGAAAAAGGTATAATAATTATTTACAGAAAGCTTCGCAACTTTATCTTTTAATAATACATACTCCACATTCAACAGATTAAACAACTAACCGAAGAGTATTTATTTCATCTTTTAAATAAAACAAAATGAGTGCCAAAAAAATTTTAAGGACAGCATCGCTGGTTTTGCTTATTGCCATTGCTTTACCAGCCAGTTCGGCTATCATTGCTCCCGCTACTACCCCGAATGTTGCAAAAACAGAAAATTTGAGAATTCAGGAATTAGTACAACGTTTGGAAAACATCAGGGCGATGGACAAATCAGAAATGACCAGACTTGAAAAAAAGGGTCTCCGCAAAGAAGTGAAGGACATAAAAATGGAAATGAAAGTTGCCAGTGGTGGCGTTTATCTTTCCATTGGCGCTATCATCATTGTTATTTTGTTATTGATCCTGCTTTTATAATAATGATGAATTAAACTTAAGAACAATTCAGGTCAGCAGAAATATCTTTCCCGTTTCCTTAATCGTTAAGCCCTCTTCTATGTAAAGCCATTCCGTTTTCATCGGGATGGTTTTTTTTGTACCTGTTTGTTCAGGTTTATTTTTTCAGTGAAGTTTTGGATGCTGACTAATTATGAAATGAACTAAAAAAAATGCCGGCAAGATTTCTCTATCTGATAATGAAAAGTATGAATCATGCAACTTTTTTGCAAAAATGTATAATAGTAACATTCTGAAAGCTTCTGACCTTTATCAAATAATTAACGATGTTCCTCGCTTATTGTTTAAGAAAATACGAAGAACAATTAAATTAATTTAAAATAAATAAAAATGAGAGTAAAAAAAATTCTACAGACCGCATCGCTGGTCCTGCTTATAGCCATTGCCTTACCGGCCAGTGCAGCTATTATTGCTCCTGCTTCTTCCATGAATGCAGCAAAAACTGAAAATTCCAGGGCACAGGAGTTAGTACAGCGTTTAGAAAACATCAGGAGTATGGACAAATCAGAAATGACCAGACTTGAAAGGAAAAGTCTCCGTAAAGAAGTGAAAGATATTAAAACAGAAATGAAAGTGATGAGTGGCGGCGTGTATCTTTCTGTGGGAGCCATCATTATTGTTATCCTGTTACTGATTCTTCTTTTATAATTCCGGGAGTAAAAAAATATGTAACCTGTGCTCCTGATCTCCTGCTTTTGCATTGTATTATTGATAAGCTTCAGCTGATAGAAGGATATTATAATAAATAACACAGAAATGCAGTACAGCATGATCATAATATTTCCTTGTCAGGACTGAATACCCGTTAATAAACATCACGGTAAATTAAAACAACGGGTGATGTAATTAATCATTACTCTCTATTTTAACCACCCAGCAACCGGGTGGTTATTTTTTTGATCCGGGTTTCTTTCTTATCCCGAAAGGGCAGTGTAGTTGATACCTGGAATTCTGTTTTTCCTGATCTGTGAATGATGTAACTATTACTTACTGCGATGTAACATTAATTGCAATAAAGCAACTCAACTTTGTTTTTTCGTTATTAAAACCCAATTAGTATGCCCCTTTTAACTATTCTAATTGTACTTATTGTTGCCGGTGTTATCCTCTGGTTAATCAATAATTATATCCCCATGGATCGCAAAATCAAAAACATTCTTAATGCAGTAGTGGTGATTGTAATAGTCATCTGGCTTCTGCAGGTATTTGGTATTCTGGGTTCGATGAAAAATCTGAGAGTGTAAAAAGGAAAAGAAAACATCTTTTTCAACCCAGCCATCTTTTTTAAACCCGTTGTTATTCAACAAGCGTATAAGTCAGGTTAATATTCATTTCAGTTGGATGTTAAAAATAATTTGTGTGAATGACATAACTTATTTATATGATCGTGTAACAACACTACAATCGAACAGGCCGACCTTTACAACTCATTTTAAATCCCCTAATAATGAAAAAAAATAAAAACAAAGTTACTGACCTCACTGATCTGTCTAATAATACCAATCATACCAATCATACCCCAGGTACCAATCATACACCTGGGGTTGATCAAAAAGACTCCAAAGAAATTGAAAAATCCAAAGTGCATATCATCGTGGAAATTATTGAGTATGTACCAAATGCTGTGGTCAGTAAAACCATTATTAAGAAAACAACCGGAAATGTCACTATCAGTTCCTTTGATACAGGTGAAGAATTAGCAGAAAAGACATCACCTTTTGATACGTATATCCAGGTAGTTGACGGGACTGCGGAAGTGACAATTAATGAGAAGGAATACATGCTTAGATTAGGCGAAGGAATAATCATTCCCGCCCACTCACCGCATTGTTTCAATGCCAATGTGCAATTCAAAATGATTTCCACTGTTATCAAAAGCGGATATGAAGATTAATTAAAAAGATCAAACAGATGAATGCTGAATTATTAATCAATTAAAAATAAAAATTTGGTTACCTACCTGAAGAATATTTCAAATGAAGCAGGTAATGTTACATTATTTACTGCAAGGTTTTTTAAAGAAGTTTTAATACCTCCTTTTGAAATAAAAGAATTTTTCAGGCAATGTTATATCATTGGCTATAAATCCCTTCCGCTGGTTGCAATTACCGGCTTTATCATGGGACTGGTACTTACCATTCAATCACGACCTACGTTGGCGGAGTTTGGTGCGGAATCCTGGCTGCCCGGTATGGTGGCACTTTCATTGATCAGGGAAATTGCTCCGGTTATTACGGCCTTAATCTGTGCCGGAAAAATTTCATCGGGAATTGGTGCTGAGTTGGGCTCTATGAAAGTTACTGAGCAGATAGATGCGATGGAAGTATCGGGTATCAATCCATATAAATACCTGGTGGTTACAAGAGTCCTTGCTACCACCCTGATGGTTCCGATCCTTGTAGTATTTGCTGATGGTATTGGAATTTTAGGTGGGTTTGTTGGTATAAATATTCATAGTGATGTCACTTTTTTTCGTTTTATTTCACAGGTGTTGGCTTCTTTGGATTTTATTGATATCGTTCCTGCTATCATTAAAACTTTTTTCTTTGGATTTTTCATTGGTTTGATTGGTTGCTATAAAGGGTTCACGGCGGCCAATGGAACGGAAAGTGTGGGTAAAGCAGCTAATTCCGCAGTTGTATCCGCTTCGTTAACGATTTTTATTATAGATATGATAGCTGTACAAATAACAGATTTTTTTCTCTGAATTAAATGATGATAAAGGAAGCAATAAATATAAAAGAGCAGGTAAATGCGGAAAATACAGGTCCCATTATAAACATCAGGGGATTATACAAATCTTTTGGTAAAGACAATGAGATATTAAAAGGAGTTGATCTTTCAGTCAAAAAAGGAGAAACCCTGGTGGTATTGGGAAAGTCAGGTTCAGGAAAGTCGGTCACCATCAAATGCCTGGTGGGACTGGTTGAAGCAGACGAAGGGGAAATAAAAGTGTTTGATACAGACATTACCAAACTGAATAACCATCAGCTCAACCGGATCCGGATCAGGATTGGTTTTCTTTTTCAAAACTCGGCTTTGTATGATTCCATGTCGGTAAGGCAGAACCTCGAATTTCCATTA
>DATDPZ010000289.1:0-9925 GCA_035292525.1 Chitinophagaceae bacterium | reverse complement strand
TATCAGAAAAAGCAAACAAAGTAGTTGCAAGAAATATTGAGTATGGAGAAGATTTTATTCCATTACAAAATGATAAAAGATGGACCCCGGTTGTTACTAAAATTCAAAAGCAGGCCGAAACAAATGGTTTTCCGCAGGAAGAATTTATTTACGGCAGAAAAGATGGAGTGGGACTTACCTTGGTTTGGATAAAACCCAAAGACAAATCAAACGGCAAAGCAATTATTTCTGTACAAAGTGGTGGGTGGGTTTCCGGTTATAATGGAATTGAAATAAATACGCAGATGATGCAACAATATCTCAGGAAGGGATATTCTGTATTTGCTGTGATGCATGGTTCATCGCCCCGCTATGCCATTCCGGATGCTGTGAATGATTTGAAAAGAGCTATAAGGTTTATACGTTATAATGCGTCCAGGTTCAGAATCGATCCTGATCGTATTGGCATCACCGGAGGATCAGCTGGCGGGCATTTATCATTGATGATTGCAACAGCAGATGATAAAATAAACAAAACAGCTTTGGACCCTGTTGACCGTGTATCATCAAGGGTTCAGGCAGTTGCCGTTTTATTTCCTCCAACAGATTTACTCAATTGGGGCGGACCAGGATTAAATTTGGTAAATGCAAAAGAAATACTGAAAAGCAGGGGGTCATGGGGAGCTGCAGATTTTAAAAAATGGAATGATCAGTACAGGCTTTATGAAGAAGTAACAGATACAACGGAAAGAAACAAAATCGGAAAAGAGGTTTCGCCATTAAATTTTGTTTCTCCTGATGACCCGCCCGTTTTTATTATTCATGGCGATGCAGATCTCACTGTACCATTACAACAATCAAAAGCCATCATTGCCAGATTCCAGGAAGCCGGAGTCCCTAACCGGTTTATAATTAAAAAAGGGGGCAAACATAACGGGGATGATATGAATCCGGAATGGCAGGAATTTGCAGATTGGTTTGATAAATACCTGAAGTAACCTCCTGCATCCACTTTTATAAAAAATCAAAAACAATCAATGAAATACAGATTGTCCTTTACTCGTGATGCAATGGCTGTTTATTAATTTTTACGATACGAAGTTTATGAAATAAAAGAATGATCGGATACACCGGGTCCACTTCAAACCACTTTCTGCCCATATTGGGCGAGGATGGATATTTATGATGATTGTTATGATAAGCCTCACCCAGCATAATAAAATCAAAGGGCCATAAATTTTTGGAAGTATTTTTCATTTCATAACTCACCGATCCAAATTTATGAGCCACCCAGTTAATAAACACAGCATGAATTGGTACTGTCAAAATATGAAAAGGAATTAACAAAAACCACCAGGCGGAAGGTGCAAGCAAAATATAAAGTACAGTATAGATAATCATCCACATGACTCTTGATTGCCAGGAATGTGCCCATTTGTCTAATGAAGCCCAGTCAGGAAGATTTTTTTTAAATCTTTCCTCCGGCTTAAATGTGCCATTGAAAATGGAAGTGGAGAAAGCACGGGTATTCCACATGAGGGTGAATACATTTTTATCAAACAAAGGGGAATGCGGGTCTTTTTCTGTATCTGTATAAGCATGATGCATGCGATGCAGGATAGCAAAAGTCCGTGGGCTGACATAGGCTGAGCCTTGTGCCACATAAGCCAAAAGGTAAAAAAATCTCTCCCATGGCCTTGTCATGCTGAAGACAGCATGTGAAGCGTAACGATGTTGAAGGAAAGTTAATGTGAAAAGAGAAAAATACCAGTGACAAAGTACGAAGATGAGTATAAATAACATTAATGGGTCTTAATTGTAAAGAACTTTTTCTGTTGACCTTCACAAGGTAGTTTAAATTCCCGGAGTTTACGTTTCTAATTTCGAATACCGGTTTAAAATGCATTTACCTGTTCATTAAAAGAATTTTATTTTTCCAGTACAAGACATTCTTTATACAACCCTATCTCAGCATTGCGGTTTTGAGCTTTCACTGCATCGATAAGTTGTTCCGCATATTTATTTTCTATAAAATACTCAAGAATATAAGTATAAGTACAACTTTCATAATAGGCCTGGTAAATATTTAAGTAATGATAGTCCGGAAGATTCCTGAAAAAAGGAAGGTCAGCTTCATTGACATTCAGAAAAAGTAAGATCTTACTTTCTTCAGGTTCAGAATCATGACTTGATTCAAGCTGTATTTGCGAATACCCTCCGGCCTCTTTTACCCTCATTTCCACTTCAGGGAAATGAGATGATCTTTTCAGTTTTTTAAAAATAAACTGGCCATCATCAGCATGATACCGGTGCTGAGATATAAACTGGTAGCGGCATTTATGTGCCGATTCCTGCTGCAGGATTACTTCCTGTTTTACTTTCACCAGGTCATTATATTGTTCCCATTGTGTAATAAATGCCTCGGCATCTACCGGCGTTTCAAAACAAACAAACTGTACAATTTTATCTTTTTTCATTTCAGCCAATTAAGAAATTTATTCCTGAGTGAAGATTTCAGATACAGGATAAAAGTATTGAAGAAGTAATTTCTGTAATACCGATTGCTGTAATTTAGTCATTTAAATCCGTAATTGACTTTTTAATTATTTAATTGCGTTAGTCAGGTTAAAAAAAAGTGATTAAAGAAAAAAACAAACTTGCTGTATAAAATTTAAATTATGAACTTTAATGAATATCAAACTCTGATAATATGGAAAAGAATATACTTCTTTCTGCTGCTGCAATCCTCCTGGTTGTTTTTGGGTTGATCATGATTTACCTGGGAATAAATGCACGGATACTGCCACCCTCAATTACCGGGGCTGGTTTTTTGGTGATTGCTTTCGTCTTCTTATCCTTCAGAAAAAAATAAGGGGGGGTTACAAATAATAATTTTCCTTTAACAGGTTTCTTCCGATTTATTCAGAAAATTGTTCCTAACTTTTGTCAGTGAAAAAAAGTATAGTCACCATTTCTGCACTTCTCCTGATTTGTATTTATTCATTTTCTCAAAACCTCAATGGCTTTTGGAAAGGTACCCTGAGTATGCAGGGATGTTTTCCTGAAAATAATATTGAATTGCAGATATCCGTAATAGGGAATAATACAACGGGAGACTCTTATCACTACCAGGATATCAATAATTATGTAAAGAAAAAATTCAACGGCAGCTTTAATGCAGCCACCAGGAAACTGAACCTGCAGGAAGGAATCGTAACCACCTATCACATACCCGGTAGATGTGTAATCTGTATAAAGAACTTTGATCTCGTGTACAGCAAAAATGGCAATCTTGAAACTCTTAGCGGAAACTGGAACGGGAATGTTCAAAACACTTCGCTCAGTTGCGAAGGTGGCCGGATCATTTTAACAAGAATTGCAGAATCTGCATTTAAAGAAATACCTGAAATAAAAGTGGACACCGGCATTATCCGGCTTGACTTTTATGACAACGCTGTAATTGATGGCGATTCCATTACCATCCTGGTGAATAAAAAAATAGTCCTTTCTCACCAACGCCTTTCTGCCAAACCAATCACCACTTATTTAAGAATTGATCTTAACAACACTTTCCATGAAGTGGAAATGCGGGCAGAAAATCTTGGCAGTATCCCTCCCAATACAGCTATTCTTATTGTAACCGCTGGCAAAAAAAGATACCTTCTTTCCCTTTCATCATCTGATACTAAAAGTGCTGTTGTGCGGTTTGTGTACGATGGTGAAGCCGTAAATCAAATGGATGTTTTGGCGAATAGCTGGTAGCTGAGTACTTTGAATTTCTGACTTAACTTCCTAAAAAATAAAATGATTCTTTCCCGATTAACTTCTGTTTTCCTCCGAACAGCCGGACGTTTTTAAGCACATTCTATTCACAATCCGCATATTGGTCCTTTAAATATAAAAATATGGACTTTGTAATAAGTAAATTTACAAAGCCAAAATATTAAACCATGTCTTACTTACTTACTTTCCGGTCTTTTTGTGCTATTCTTTTTTTATTCTGCACACAATTAATAACTGCACAAACCAGTGTAAAACTTAAATTCAAAAACTCTACTCTGTACACGGGCATTGAAGTAGGATCGAAAGGTGTTAAAATGAGTGTGCTGGAAATTGGCAATAATGCAAAATCAAACGGGGCTTTCAATATTCTGAAAGACTCTTCCGTCAATACGGACTTCATCAGCTTTGATGAACCTGGTTTTTCTGCCACGCTGAAACAATTTGCCAGTTTGTATGAAGCAGCACAGAAAGAATTTAAAATCCCAACTAAAAGAATATTTACTGCTATCAGCAGCGGCGTTAAAATGCAGGCCGAAAAAGAAGAAAAATCATCTATGATCCGGATGCTGATCGATTCATTCCGGATGAAAATAAATGATCCCGCTAAAGAAGTAGTGGTGGTGGACGTGATGCAGGAAGCGCTGCTTTCTCACCTGGGTATCGTACCGGAATCCAGAAGGTACACAACATTTCTGATTGATATCGGTAGCGGAAATACAAAAGGCGGGTATTTCCCGTTTGGTAATACAAAAGATTTTTATCTCTTTCAACTCAACTGGGGTACCAAAAGCACAGCGAATGCGGTGGAAAAAATTTTAGATGATAATAAAAGTATCGCAAACTTTCAACGGCAGCTTACAAGGGTGCTGGCTGGGGCAGAAAATTCTGAGATTATTTATACAGTCAATTCCAGTGGCGCTTATCCGCTCAGCGATTATATAGCCTTCAGCGGGGGCATCGCCTGGGCAGCGGCCACCCTGATGCACCCTGAATTAATTGAAAGCACGGTAATACCCGTAACATTTGAAGAGTTTTCAAAATTTAATGAACAGCTATATACAAAATTTACTTCTTTTTCAGAAGCAAACCTGAGTAAAGTGACCAATGATGAATCAGAAAAAGCCCTGATCAGGAAAACGGTAAAAAATATACATGGAGTATTTGATCAGAAATCCCTGATGGCCGGCGCCGGTTTGATGTATAAGATCATGCGGCAGTTCTCGTCCATTTATGAAACCAAACAATTTTATTTTGTAAAAAACGGGCAGGTAGGTTGGATATCAGCCTATGTTGATAAAACTATTTCTAAATAATTTTAAAAATTAATTCCCCGATCTTTAATTTTAAAGTACAAAACTTTAAAATTATGAAAAAAATTATTACCTGTTTCCTGATTTTACCAATGAGTATTTTTATTGCTGTACCTGCCTTCGCAAACCTTGTAACTCCTGCCGGCACCGTTGCAGCAGAACCCCGTACTGAATCTGTTAAAAATGCTCTTGCTGAATTTAAAAACCTTTCTAAGAAATAAAGAAAAGAAAGATTGAGTGAAGTAAAAAAAGAATGGAAAAAATTTAAAAAAGAAAACAAAGATTCAAAGTCTGCAAATGTTGACCAGATCGTGCTTATTATTCTTGCAGTACTGTTGCCTCCGCTGGCTGTTTACCTGCACCAGGGAGAAATTAACGGAAAATTCTGGATCAGCGTCCTGCTTACTATTCTGTTTTTTTTACCGGGAGTCATTTACGCCTTACTCGTAGTGACAGATAATGCCTGATAAAATATTTTATAAAATGAAAATGTCCCCCGGATCTGGAGGACATTTTTTTTATTCAAAGGAAATAAAATTTACTGTTGATTTATTATAATCTTATCTCTTTACTATTGTTACCATCATTCCATTTCAGCAAAGCCTTATTATCACATTCACCGTTGTCTGGATATCCGTAATCAAGGAATAAGAGCCTGTCATTAATTTTTATTTTCAAAATACCATCACTGATCCATGGGCAGCTTACCTTTTTTGTAAGGGCAGTTTCCGTATTCAGAGTGATCGTTGTACCGTTGTTGAAAACAATTTTACCCCGACCTTCTATTTCATACACATCATCTCTCACCTGTCTTGTATCCATTCCGGCTACCTGTTTCTTATATTTTACACTTTCAAAACTGTAGCCCCTGCCGTTGGGGAAAGTAACTTTTCCTCCCACAACCTGGATGCTCCATTTATGAAGTGGCGGATGGCTCAGGTTACTGATAATCTTTGTGCCCTCCAGTTTTACACGATTAATAGAGAAATGACGGAAAGTAACAGTGACTACAGCACCCGGCCTGCGAACAGGAGCTGTTAAATGAATAACGATGGCACCGGAACGAACCTTACCATCACGTCCTTTACAACTGTCACCAAAATCAATGGTGATTGTTTTAGGATACGTACTGTCATTGGGAGAAACAGTAACCGTGGCACAATCACCGATGGATGCCCGTAATTCGGTGAATAATGGAAAAATAAACCGGCCATTCAGACCCAGCTCGCTGGCATTACCTTCTTCTTCCGCAGCCGTCTGGGCTACATCGGTCACATCTTCAAAGCTGGCTTCTGCTTCTGAACTTTCTTCAGCATATACTAAAGCCTGCTCCTCTGAAACCGGGTTTGCATCTGATGAACTAAAATCTTTCTGGCAGGAAAAAAGCACCACTGAGAACATAATAAATAATGCAGCGATGCTGACTTTGTTAATTGAAATAACTTTCATGGCTATAGTTTTTATGGGGTTAAGGAAAATTTCTTTTATGCTAAATCAGAAGAACTAAAAAGAAAAAAGTTTAATGAGGGCATAAAAAATATCTATTTTACTTCTAAATGAAAGAAATATCCGGCTATATCATCAGCTTTTACAAAGAAATAAACAAACCAGTACCCGTATCCTGTGCTTTGCTGTCCGCTGTGTAGATTTATTTAAATTTCCATTTTGATCTTGATCAGCATATTCATAACAGGCATTCCGTCTTTGACTCCTTCTGCTACCAGTACGTGATTTTCCTGGTTGCTTTTGCCCTGCCTTATTTTTTTTACTGCCTGTTTGAAAAGAAAAACTACTTCAGTAATCCGTTAATATTATTCCTGGTCATCTTTTCACCAGCTATTTTTTCCTGGAAAATGGCGATGAATCCTGTTATCAAAATCACTGAACATGCTGAATGGAATTCTTTCTGGAACCAGGTTATATACTGGCCACTGGTACTGGTTACGATAGCCTCTATACTTTTTATTATCTGGTTGTTATTTTACCGGGCTGAATCCTTTTTTGGATTAACTACTAAAAACTTCAAATGGAAACCTTACCTGATCATGTTAAACATCATGATCCCTTTGATATTTCTGGCATCCACCCAACCTGACTTTCTATGGAAGTATCCAAAACTGGATAACATAAAAAATGAACTGGCCACTGTTGAAAATAAGTGGCTAAATAAACTCCTCTGTGAGCTGACTTATGGAAGTGATTTTATTTCCGTGGAGCATTTCTTCAGCGGATTCCTGAACTTAGGATTTATAAAAATAGCAGGTAAAGATGCTATACTTCCTATGGCCTGCTTTTATTGTACTATCCATTTTGGAAAACCATTAGGAGAATGCATCAGCTCCTATTTTGGAGGCATGTTCCTTTGCATTATTGTATTTCACACCCGTTCAATCATGGGGGGCCTTACCGTTCACCTGGGAATAGCCTGGCTTATGGAACTGGGTGCCCAGTCAGGAAAATCTTTTTTTATAAAATTTTCCTGAAATTTATTTTATATGGATTTAATAATCGTAAATTAGTTTTCTACTCTCACCCTTCGAAACTTACCCCGATTAATATTTTAAAATATTTTTTATGAAATTGAAATTAGCAGTTTTCATTTTTCTGGTATCCTGTACCGGAATTAATGCACAGACACAACGCCCCAATGAACCGGATTCGCTCCCGGCAATAATAAAAAAATTATTACAGGATGTCATTGAAGATTCCTATACCCGGATTCCCAAAAAAGAATTTGAGTCAAATATCCAGGCACAAGTGATAGAGAAAGTAGATGCTAAAGTGGACCGGGAGTTTGGGCGGATCATCAATGTCGGATTGGGAGTGATTGGCCTCCTGACCCTGGTAAGCGGCGCTATATTTTTCAGCGCCAAATCCATGATGCAAAATATGGTAAAAGAACAGGCCGAAACCAAGTTTAAAGAATTACAGGAGCAGATAGAAAAAGAAAATAAAAGGGATATTGACCATATTTTTCTCAGTTTATATAAAGATAAGTTTGAAGAAAAAATGGAAGAATACAGGAAAATTGTGGATACCCAGCTAAAAGAAGTGATGGAAGATGTAGATGAAATGAAAAAAGGGATGGCGGCGCCCAGGGAAGAATCTGTTTTTACTAAACTGGAAAAACTGAAGCAGGAAATTGATACCAAGACTTATAGTGATCAGACTTTCTATTCATTAAAAGAATTGCTGGAAGATGCCGAAGCAAAGAAAGACTACGGCATGATGAGTACGATCATCGGGGAACTATCCCTGGCCAGTTATTATATGAAAAAAGAATTTGAGATGGATCAAATCGTTACTAAGTATTCACAAATTCCAGGTATTAATATTAAGGAAACTGTTTTTCTCAACCTTGCTTCCGGTTATTTTTATTATTATAATGATACGGGGAACACAGCTGACAGGGAAAAATGTCTTGAATATATTTCAAAATCGTTGAAAAAACTGGGAGATTATGGTGAAGCACTTGGTTTGAAGCTGGAGCTGGCAATGTTAGATTATGAAAAAAGCAAAAACAACGAAGAAAAAGGTAAATTCCTGGGAGAAGCAAAAGAAGTCATTGAAAAAATAAAGCAAAGCAAGATATCCGCTTTCGAGACTATCAACCGGTTTGAAAGAGTGAAAGTAAATCCGGTAGAAAATAGTTTCATATCCTTACTGGATGAATTTTTCCCAGATGATATGAAAGCAATCAAAGAACTGGCTGATACATATAAAATACTTAAAAAATAAAAACGCTGCAAACCTGTAAGCCGGATTCTGTTGCTTCGCTATGCCCGCAAAAACGAACCTGGCGAAGTGCTGTCATTTATCTGTCCCGGTAGTTACCAGCCGGGATCCATCTGCCTACCCTGTAACGTGTTCCGGATTAATCCGGAATCTTGAACGAGCCGCTCTTTCCCGGATATTACCGGGACGATACTATACGTGGCATTTCAGCTTGCAAGGTTTACCCGCTTATGATGTTACCACCAAAAGCCGTGAGCTCTTACCTCACGTTTTCAACCTCACCACTGCCCTCACCACAGGTGGAGAGGGAGCTGGCAGTTATTTTCTGTGGCACTCTCTGTTTCCGTCTGAGACGGAACCCCCGCTATTCGCGGGGTGCAATGCTCTGTGCTGTCCGGACTTTCCTCCCCTGTTATTCACAGGAGCGATAGCTTGGTTTGCAGCGAAGGGCAAAATTACTTTTTTATTTTTGATTCAATATTCAAAAAAAATCTCTGTAGCGCCATAACCAAACCTGGGATCGTACTGGTTGACAAAAGATTTTACTTCCTTTCGGGTTTTCAGTAATTCATGTATCTCATCTCTGAGTCTTCCGCTGCCGATTCCATGAATAACAATCAAAGAAGGTTGCAGATGGGCGATAGCCAGATCATAAAATTTTTCAAATGTTTTTAACTGGATGGCCACAATCTGAAGGTTGCTTAAATGCTGCCAGCTATCTGTAATTTTTTCAATATGCAGATCAATGACGGATCGGGGTGGTTCCATGTGCTGCCTTGCTTTTGAAGCATCATAACTTTTTACTTTTGTGTAAAGGGATCCCACATCAAATTTTTCTTCTTTCACCCTGTCCGGATAACGATCAAAAAGCCGGTAGGAAAAACTCGCTTCGTTTTTTGATCTTATTTCTTCAATCTTCGTAAAAAGCTGTTTGGGTTTCAACTTGAGCGAAGCCGTACAGATCTCTGCTTTTTTATTGTCCGGTTCCGGCAGAGAAAACTCAAATTCAAAATAAGGATTGTCATTCAGGTCTTCAAAAGGAACATCATGCAGGTAAAAGTTTTCGAAAGGATGAATGGTACTTTTAAATTCAAATTCCGGTTTTCCGAAAAAAGCCA
>DATDPZ010000288.1:0-7501 GCA_035292525.1 Chitinophagaceae bacterium | reverse complement strand
TAGCCTATGATTGTGTTGAAGTAATTATCAGGTCTTCTGCAAATTCCTGCGGAGGCTATATGACAGATTCATTAGTTTCACCAACAACAGTTAAATTCAAGGGATTTGCTGTTCATAATGCAAACGATCCTGTCATTGGTTATCGCTGGTCTTTCGGTGATGGAAGCGGAGCTTCTGGCAGGGAAGTAACACATACTTACAATCAACCGGGCAGTTATGAAGTTTGTTTATCCATAAAAACACAGCAGGGATGTGAAACCAGGATTTGTAAAAAACTGAATGTGCCCGGCACTTCGCAACCGGTATTACATATTTCACCAAATCCGGTGACCCATGTGTTAAACCTGTTGTTTTATTCAACACATACAGAACCGGTCATCATCAGAATTGTAAATGGATTTGGAGTGATTGTGAGAACGTATAACAGAAATGCAAATACCGGAGCAAACAACTGGAGCTTTGACCTGGGCACTCTTACTGCAGGATCCTATACATTATATGTTCAATCTCCTAACCAGTTATCAAGCCAGTTATTTATTAAGAATTAAAAATAAAAGTAAAGTCAGGGCTACCAAAGCCTGGCCGCTACATCTGAAAAGATGGGCGGCCTTTTTTTTCTGCGATGCTGTACAATAGATAATGTTAATACAGGTGGCTTTTCAACCCACTCGTTAAGGATTTATTTTTAAAAATTTTCAAAGGGCAATTCAATTGACGCCACTATTTTTGCTTATAGCCGTATTGCTTCCATTACATATTAAAGCTGACAAACCGGTTTCAATTTGAATACACACCAGTCTGAAGATCACAAAAATAAATAACATGAACAGAAACCTCATCATTTGGTCCATCACAGTAGCACTGGGTGGTTTTTTATTTGGTATGGATGTAGCTGTAATTTCCGGAGCTGAGCAGGTTATTCAAAAACTTTGGGGACTTAGTGATTTAATACATGGCACTGCCATTGCCATGGCCCTTTATGGAACAGTTGCAGGTGCCATCCTTGGAAGTTTTCCGGCTAATAAATTTGGGCGGAAAAAAACTTTGCTCATGATTGGATTTATTTTCCTCATATCATCAATTGGCGCTGCATTGTCAACAGATGTTTATATGTTCATGGTCTTTCGGTTTCTCGGTGGTTTAAGCATAGGAGCCTCATCAGTGGTAGCCCCGGTTTATATTTCTGAAATTGCCCCGCCTAAATACCGGGGAAGAATGGTGATCGCTTTTCAAATGAATATTGTAATTGGAATTTTAGCGGCATATGTTTCAAATTATTTATTGCAGGGTGTTGGTGGTGAAAATGACTGGCGGTGGATGCTGGGGGTTGTGGCTATTCCTTCATTATTTTTTTCTGTACTGATGTTTTTTACACCAGAAAGTCCGCGGTGGTTACTATTATACAGGAATGATGAAGAAGGAGCCCGGAAGATTTTTACATTAAGCGGGACATCAGCTGCTGAGCTTATTAATGAAATAAAAAATACGGTTCATCAAACCAAAGAGTCTTTGTTTTCAGGAAAATATAACCGGCTTATCATTTTGGCTTTCCTCATTGCCTTTTTCAATCAACTGTCAGGCATCAATGCGATTATTTATTATGCTCCACGGGTTTTTGAAATGGCAGGTTTGGGCAGAAACAGCGCATTTCTTTCCAGTGCCGGCATCGGCCTGGTCAATTTTTTATTTACAGTACTTGGCTGGTATCTAATTGACAGAAGCGGCAGAAAAAAATTATTATTTATCGGTTCCATCGGTTATATCATTTCTTTATCGCTGATTGCATTTTCTTTTACCGGTGATACGCATAGTGGTATTACCTGGTTTGTGTTTATGTTTATCGCTGCACATGCTGTCGGGCAGGGTGCAGTCATCTGGGTTTTTATTTCAGAAATTTTTCCAAATTCAGTTCGTGCAGCGGGCATGTCATTGGGTAGTCTGACACATTGGTTTTTTGCGGCTATGATATCGCAGACCTTCCCCTTTTTTGCAAAATCTTTTGGAGGCAGTTATATATTCGGATTCTTTGCAGTGATGATGCTGCTGCAATTATTATTTGTCTGGAAACTTATGCCCGAAACAAAAGGCATTGCATTGGAAGATATGGATACAACAATAAAACATTAAAAACGTCTTTAAAAAATTAAGCCTCCCCTTTGGGGAGGTATGGAGGGTCTTATGAGTAAAATTCTCTGTATTGGCGAAGCGCTGATCGATATGATCTGCACTGATAAAGGAAAACCCTTATCAGAAGGAGAAAATTTTTTAAAAAAACCCGGAGGTGCACCTACTAATGTTGCTGCTGCAATTGCGGCATTGGGCGGTAAGGTTGAATTGGCCGCTAAAGTAGGTACCGATCCTTTTGGCAAACATTTAATTGATGTAATGCATTCGTTCGGCGTAAGCACCAAATGGATGCTGCAGGATGAAAATCATTTTACCACATTCGCTTTTGTTAGCCTGATGGAAAATGGTGAACGTGATTTTTATTTTAACCGCGGTGCTGATGGGCAACTAAACCGTGATGAAGTGGATGCCATCAATCTCGATGAATTTTCTATTATTCATTTTGGATCAGCTACAGGATTTTTACCCGGCCCGTTGCAGGCTGCTTATCAAAGTCTTTTGCATAAATCTTTGCAGCATGAAATATTTATAAGCTTTGATCCTAATTACAGAAGCCTGTTGTTTCAAAATGATAAACAATCTTTTATTGATCAGAGCTGGAATTTTTTAGATAGTTGTCATTTTTTTAAAGTAAACGATGACGAAGCCATGATGCTTACAGGAAGGCAAACCGTAAAAGAAGCAGCTGAAGATTTTCTGGAAAGAACAAAAGCTGTATTTGCAATAACAATCGGTTCAGCAGGGACACTGCTTGGTATGAATGGTAAAACAGAAATTATTCCCAGTATAAAAATAAAACCCGTTGACACTACCGGCGCCGGAGATGCTTTTGTTGGTGCATTGCTGTACCAGTTATCTGATAAATCTTTAGCAGAAATAAAATCCTTATCAACCGAAGGGTGGAAAAAAACAATTTCCATTAGCAATAAGGCCGGCGCCAGAACCTGCGAGTTCCTGGGTGCAATGGAAGCCTTTAAACATTTAAATAACCAAATATTCAAATAGCAGGCTTCCATCCATATTTTTTTAACAACGCAAGTAAAATACCGTTCGTCCATCCAAAACCATCCTGCCCCGGGTACTCACCACCGCCAGCTTCCAGCTGCGTGTTTTCCACATTATACTTTTCCATGAGTTTGCCGGTTCGTTTAAAAACATCTGTATTTAATTTTATCCATCGCTGAGCAATTTCTTTTGCAAGATCATGCTGATGATAATTTTCCAAGCCAATCACCGTCATCCAGTGCAGCGGCGCCCAGCCATTGGGGGCATCCCATTGCTGCCCGGTTGCTTCTAAGGTTGTAATCAATCCGCCGGCTTTCAGAAATTTATTTCTAATTAATAAAGCAGTATGTGCAGCTTGTTCTTCCGTTGCAATTTCAAAAAATAAAGGAGCCACTCCAGCCAGGGTCATCGATTGCTTTGATTTATTTTCTATGTAATCATAGTCTGTAAAAAAATTCAATGAATCGTTCCAGCAGTATTTATGAATTGCTGTCTTTCTTTTTTCCGCTAAATCTATATACCTGTTGAAATTGGTTTCATCTTTTTTTATCAGGTAAGATTCAGCAATAAGAAATTCCAAATGCCATAAAAGACAATTTAAATCAACCGGGATTATATCTGTAGTATGAATGGTGCTAAAAGAATGTCCCTCTTTAAACCATCGGCTGCTGTAATCCCAGCCTGATTCAGCTCCTGCCCTTAAATGCCGGTAAAGAATTCTGTCATCCTGTTCAGATGCATGAGCAAGTTCAACATCTTCACGGTACGACTCTGGCCGTGGCGTTTCATTTTCATCCCAATAGCGGTTCATTATTTCACTATCCTTCATTCTTACCACATGATTCAGCGCAGGATTGGTTTCATTTAATTCATCAGCTCCTTTCATCCAGAAACGATATTCCTTTTCTAATTGTGGCAAATAAGATACTAAAACATTTTTCTCTTTTAATTCACTCAGCAATTTTACCATCAATGAAAAAAAAGGTGGTTGTGAACGGCCAAGGAAATAAGTACGGTTACCATTGGGAATATATCCCAGTGTATGAATCAGGAATGAAAAATTATTCACCATGTTTTCAATCATATCAAATTTACCGGAGGCCTGTAGCCCCAGCATGGTAAAATAACTGTCCCAGTAATATATTTCTCCAAACCTGCCGCCCGGAACTATGTAGGGATGTGGCAATGGAATTAAAGAACCGGATTGTTTATCGGGTTGCCGTGTAAGAACATTCCAAAGGAATTCAATATTTTCTTCAACCGGTTTTGATGTATCGGAAGTATAACCGGAAGGAGGGGTTACCGGTAAATCAAAATTTGCAAGAACAAAATCTTTTAAATTAAATCCATCATTGATTTTTTCAGCCAGGTATTTATCATTAATTTCTTCAATTGAGATTTTAGGAACACAATCAACAAATGTTTTTCCATCAGGAAAAACCTGCAACATCTGCACATTTTCAAACAATGGATGTAAATCATATACTTCTATTCCGGCCATGAGAAGATCAGTTTATTTACCGTAAAAAATCAGAGAGTAACAGCTGCTTTTGGTTGTAATTTTTTGAAAATAAATAACAGAGCAATAAGAATGGTTATCGGAATAAGTGAAAAATAAAAAGCAGTTTGTCCGCCATAAGCGCCAAATATATGCCCGGTAATGATGGAGCCGGTGGTGCCGCCCAACGCAGAGAAAACAACAATCAGCCCCGACATAGAACCGTGTTTATGAGCCGGAAGGTTACTTAAAATAACAGAATTGATGGCCGGGTAAATGGGTGCCAGAAATAAACCGATCAAAGGAAATATAAATCCAACAAGCGGAATGTCTTTTAAACTGTTTATTTCAGTAACAGATACCGATTTTGTTAGCGGTACCGCCAGCAAAACCAAACAAGCTGCAGCCACCAGGCATCCTGCCAGAAAAAAAAGCCAATCAATTTTGCGGAGTATGATGCCGGCTAAAAACCTGCCCAATGCAATGCTTGCCGAAAGTATGCTTGCCATTTGAATACTGAGGCTGGTGGACAAATTCAATACATCATTGTTAAAAGTAGGTAACCAGCTCATGATGCTTTGTTCAATCAGTACATAGAAGAATGCGCTGAAAATAAAAACAAGCACTAATGGCCGGATGATCAGTTGAAGCATTTCCAGAAATTCCCGGCCAGCAGATTTTCCCTGTTCTTCTTTTTGCACTTTTGATTCATCCAGTTTAGTTGAAAACAATAATAAAAATGCAGCGACCGAAAGCCCTGCAAGCACATAATAGATATCAAACCACTTTGTTGATTGAGGATTATTATTGTCAACCACCGACGCAAAAATAAAATAGCCCGTAAGTACGCCAACCATAAAAAATGATTCCAGGAAATTCATCAGGCTCAGGTGTTCTTTCTTATTGGCAGTGATGAGCCCCAAAGTAGAAAATACAGATACTTTTATTAAAGCAAAACTTACTCCCACCGTAGCAAATAATAATTTGGTCATCAGGAAACCCGGCAGGGAAGGCATCAGCAGACACATGGCAGAAACCAGTGCCAGCGCAATTAACATGGTTCGTTTATACCCGATACGCACCACATAAGAAGCGAACAGGAAGGAGGCAATGGCAATACTTAAATCTTTAAAGGCTTCCAGAATGCTGGCTGATCCCTTCGAAATATCAAAATTGTTTTGCACCTGGAGGATCACTGTCCCCACACTATTCAGCAAGATGGCAAAAACAAAATAGTTGAGAAAAAGGGAAAGTTTGATTTTCCAGTTTGACATAAACAGGAATTTGATGAGTAAAAGTTGTTTAGTTAAAGATAAAAACAAAAAGCGGTGATTCATCAAAATGAATCACCGCCCTGTGATAATTATAAGTTCAATAGTAATTCAGTACTTTTTTGTATCCGGATTAAAGATTCGCCAGCTATGCCAGAATTCCTGTGAAGCAGGTAAAAGTTTTAATGAAAAGGAAGTGTCAATCCCTTTTCCATCAATTCTGAAATGATGGTTATTATAAATGAGAGTGTCTCTGGCCAGGGAAAATGTTGAATTTTCGTCCGGTCTTTCGAATGCAAAAAAGCCTTTATTATCTTTTGATACTATCAACAATACAGGAGTGATACTAATTTTATCATGAATGATTCTTTCCGTTTTCAGTTGATTCCAGTCATAAGCTTTTCTTTCTGTTCCTGCCTTTACACCAATCACCCATGACTTATCATTCCATGATAGGCTGTCGGTTCCGGTTAATTTTTTTCTGCTGGCACCACTTTCAAATTTCATCGTACTATCATAGGATTTTATAAAGGAAGGATCAGCCTGCATGATGAGTGAAGCGGGATTTAATTTTAGCCATTCTGCTAATGATGTTTGAGTACTGAAAACTTCAGGCAATTGTTGTCCTTTTAATTTCCCGGCTATTGATTCGCCATTTACCTGCCGCCACCAGCTTTTGGTAGTTGCATCTTCCAGCATAGCATTAAAGTGATCCATGCCCACCAGTCTGAATTTTTCTTTTTTACCACTCACAATTGGTTCGAATACTCTGCCCGTCCTGCACACAGTGCAATAAGTTACCATTATCGGTTTGCCACCTACGGTATCCTGTATATGATGATGATAACCTAAAAACTGAATGGGGTATGCTTTGGATTCTCCATTAATTGAAATACCAAGCACTAATCTGTTTGAATCAACTTTATTATTATCGGCTTGGGTTAGCAATAATTGACGAGGTTGCCTAAACATTGCATCGGCTGCCATTTTGAAATTAGCTATATATAAAACTGCTGCAACCAACCCAAGAGGAATAACCAGTAACCATTTTCTTTTCCAGTTTGATTTCAACAATCCAACAACAATCATTACCCCAAACAAACTCCGAAACACCCAACGCCATTTGTATAAAAAATAAGCAGCATCAATACTGTTCATTTGCTGACTGCCCGGCATAGGCATAATGAAATAGACATTGGCTATTTCAAACAGCAGTAACCCAAGGAGGCCTGACCAAAAAAGTTTTTTCATTCAATTTGTAATTCAGCGTTAACTGTAATATCCAGTTTTCAAAAAAGTACTCCTACAGAAAAAATAATTGATCTCCCATCAGACGGATATAATCCACCGGGTCCGGGAAAGAAAGCGGGCCTTTCAGTAAAATACTGTTTATTAAAAAGGTTATTCATGAGCAGTTTCATGTTATAGTGTTTTGCAAAGTGATATGTAAAATTCCAGTCTAGCAGTTGATAAGAAGGTACTATACCAACAGTACCACTGGCATTGGGGGTTGCAGTGTTCAGTGCATCAGAAAAAGTACTGCCGGTATAACTATACTGAACAGTAGTGGAAAACCCTTTGTACCGTACCTGTACTCCGT
>DATDPZ010000287.1:0-3336 GCA_035292525.1 Chitinophagaceae bacterium | reverse complement strand
CGTCCCTGGTTAATATCCACTGCCTGTATTTCATTGAATTTTTCACTCAAGCCATATAAGACGACATCTTTCAGAGTAGCGCCGCCATATTCCACATCGCCACTCCTGTTGATTTTAAAAGCAGCATTTTTTGCAGAAGGAGTTCTTTGCATAATGGCATTCAGTTCTTCATGTTTCATAACAGGACGCTTAATATATTTCCACCAGGGATATTGACCATCGCCGCCCTGGCTGTAATCCCATTTATCAACATAAATAGTGTTGGTGCCGAAAGATTTTATTTCATTCTGAATATTCCGCTCCAGGCTGCCGAGGGTGGCCATCACACCAATGATGCAGAAAATACCAATCGTAATACCAAAGAGTGAGAGAAAAGTCCTAAGCTTGTTTTTCCACAATTCCTGGATAGCCATTTTCAGGCTGTTAAAAATTATTTCTAAAGTGCGGAGCATAAAACAAATTTATTAATTGATTGTAGTCTTTTAAAAGAAATTATTTGAGTGGTAGCCGGCATTGATTCCCTGATGGAGCTTTCGTTGCGTCGCACACTTGAACGTTCAGTTCCCTATCCGGCTATTGCGGAGTTTCTTTTTATAAAAAAGAGATTTAAATTCATGTGGCTTTAAAAGAAAACACCAACCTTAGCTTGTTGTTTTTGTCAGAACAACTGCTATGGCAGAGTATAGCCTGTCTTAGAACCTGTATTTAGTTCTGTTTAAGTTGACTTTTTATTTGATATAACATTAACTTTCTAACCATACGGCTGAATGGGTTAACAAAAAACCAATAGATCCGAAAACTTTTTTTCATTTTGTTGCTTCCACAGCAAACCCTTGTTTCAGTAGAAACAATTTGATTTGATGACGATTCACTGTTAACCCGCAAATTTATAACTGCTTTAATAATATTTTCACTTCTGTATTCTATGAACTCCGATGGTGATTTAATTATTTCACAGCCATTAAATGTTGGGCGATTTGATATGATTCCGAAAAGGATTTCTTCCCCCGGCTTTTCATCCAGTTTAACAAATCCAAGCCTGTTAATGTCATTTATAGTTGAGAATTTCTGTCGCAAACCTCTCATCCGGAAAAGAAATCTGATTACACGGGACCGGCTCAGGTCACAATTGATCACCTGTTGATAAACGTCTTCAGAAGAGGAAACAATTTTAATTGAATGAAATTCTCTGTAATGATAATCCGGAAGACAGGTTTCTATCAACATACTAACTGATTATATAATTTGTTCCAGCCATGAACGTTTACAATTTTATTGTTTTTTCTGCCCGGAGACTCACAGATGAGCCTTCCGTAATGGCGTGATCACCGCTAGACTGCGGGATTGTATGGAACCAATAGTTACCGGCTTCACACAGAAAAAAAATAAAATATCAGGTTCTTATTACCGGAACAGGTTTGTGTAATTTGTTACAGCTTTTTTAAGATTCTTTTTAACTTCTTCCCATGTTTTACCAACAAGGCTGATTGGGTCTTCCTCCTGTTCAGCGTTTTCAAAATTTATCAGGCTGTGAATGATATAACCTGTATCAACCGGGGGAAATTTAAGTTTGAAAATCTCAATCATTTCAGTGAGTGGAAATTCGTCAAGCAGTAATTCAATATCCCAAAAATCTTTTTTTGAAAACCTGTTACTTATAGCCTGTAGTTTCATGGGTATGATGTCTTCAAGTCTTATCAGCCTTATGTCATCAATAATTTCAAAAGGAAGCGACCAGTTAAACGGGTAAAGAACAAAATCCGTTTTTACACCATTTATCAGGAACATCATCGTTTGATTTTGTTCAAAAAGCAATTCTGTATCCTTAAAAGCTCTGGTTATTGTTTTATAAACAGAGGCGGTATCAAAGGGTTTGTCAGTAAAGAAATCAAGGTCAGCCGAAAACCGGCGACCCTTTCTCAGGGCAATGCTGGTGCCGCCGCCAAGGGCGAAGTCTGCCAGTGCAGGTAACTCACTGATTTTTTTTAATACTTCCAGGGCAGCGGGTTCGATTGCATTTTTATATAGCATGCAAAATCAGTTTTTTGCAGCTCTAAAATAGTGCATAAAAAACTAAGAACAGGCTGGCGCAGGTAAGAAGCATTTACAATTTCATTCCTGATGCGGTCTGAACCATAGTATTTGAGAACAGCCACCTGATCGTCCCAGCCGCCGTAGTTGAAAACTTTTTGCATGATGAACAGAGAAGATTTTTCAAAATCTAAGTTTTCGAATGACACATCCCAGAAAGCTTTTTTTGAAACAGGGGGCTGCATATTTTTCAAATTGTTACTGTAAAGTTAGATATTTTTTTTTCTGTCCGGGGTCTCACTGCTGAGCTCTTTGTGTGGAGCCAATAGCTATCGGCTTCGGGCAGAAAAAAGAAAAAGACCCGGCAAGGAAGAAAAACAAAATGTAACTTTGAGAAAAATTAAACTATGAGCCGTATTGCAGGTGTCACCGTTCATCGCAGTAAAACGGGCAGGGTAAATAAAATCACTCTGACTTCCCGGCGCTGGAGTCATCTTATTGAAGATGTACTCGATCGGATTACGGTTGAAAAGAACAAAGGAAAAAAAGAATCAGATTGGGAAGTAGTAAAAAAGAAGCTTGATAAAAAACATGGCTTTAAAAAATAACCATGTATAGCGTCCGGATTAAGAAACCTGCCGAAAAATATCTGAATAAAGCCAGCGGTAAAATATACCGTTCTATCAGAGCAAAGATTGAAGAATTAAAAAATGATCCTGTTCCCGGTGATGCTATTCAACTAAAAGGACACTCCAACACTTACAGGATCCGTCTTGGAAATATCCGCATTATTTATGAAGTATTCCGCAAAGAACTAGTTATTACCGTTATTGACATCGGCCCAAGAGGGCAGATTTATGACACTTATTGAGGATAATTTTTTCTGTTCGGGGTTCGGTAATTCTATGTAGAATAATTGGTCATATAAATGATAAGACCTCGCTTTCTGCTTCGGGAAACAGCTTATCAATTTCCTTTTGTACTTCAATTGTTTTTGCAAGGGCAGTTGCCATTTTGCAATAATGGCCGGGGTCGTCCATCTGCCGGCCTGCTTTGGCCCGGTCTTTTAAATATTTTTCCATGGGTTGGTAACCACCTACCTGGTAATTCCACACTTCGGGGCTGATGTTATCAAAATATCTTGACTCATTGATAAAAACTCTTTTCGCTTCTTCATCATACATCGGTTTTTCAATTTTGTCGCTGTTGCCTTTGCCGAAATATTTTGTAGTGGGATGGTTCAGCGATTTATGTTTCAGTAAATGCAACTCTGCTAATTCCTCACCAAGTTTTGCCAGTTGCTGA
>DATDPZ010000286.1:0-2202 GCA_035292525.1 Chitinophagaceae bacterium | reverse complement strand
AGAGGAAATTTTGATGAAACAAGATTGGCCTGGTTGCTGAAAGCTTTCGAGCACCAGTCACATCACCGCGGCCAAACCACTATTTATATCCGCCTGCTGGGGCTGAAGCCGCCGAATGAAAAATTGTTTTAAAAACGGGTTTCTGTAAAATGAAATAAAACAGTTAATGCCTGTTTGATGGTTTCAAATCAGAACCCCAATAGAATCATAGGCAGATACCTGCCCGACTGTGTCATTCAGGCGGGGAAATAAACACATAGCTTCTATGTTACTATCCGGTCGGACGTGGGATTTAGGGGCAAAAGCGACAATTTTAAATGCTCCTCAAGTGCCTGTGTGGTTCATATTCCCCGGGCATTGTGTAGCTTTGCATCATGGGTATCATCAAACAAATAGCAGAATACCTTTATATAAAAAAACCGGATCCCAACCGGCCCAAATCAGATTTCATCAATAAAATGCACTGGATCAACCGCACCAGTCTTTTACTTTTTATTCTCTGTCTTATTATTTTGCTGATCAAATTATTTTCCTGAAAGAAAATCATAAATGAGGCGGGCGGCTTTTAAGGATGCATTTTCTTTTTCTGTGAGCAACTCCTTCAGGGCGGCATAATCTTTTTTCATGGCTGCTATTTTATCAGGCTGCTGCAGGATATCGTTTAATTCTTTTTCCAGGTTTTTTACATTCATTTCCTGTTGAATTAATTCTTTTACCACCGGTTTATCCATGATCAGGTTTACCAGGGAAATGTATTTTACCCGGATCAGCATTTTTGCAATCAGGTAAGAAAAAAAAGAACCTTTATAGCAAACTACCTGCGGCACGCCGAATAAAGCGGTTTCTAAAGTGGCCGTGCCCGATGTTACCAACGCAGCTTTTGCCTGCATCAGTAAAGAATATGTTTGATTGGAAACAAAACTTACATTTTTATACGGAGACAGTAGTTTATTATAAAAGTCTTCATCAACACCGGGGGCTTTAGCCACAATAAACTGATATCCGGGAAAACATTTACCTGCCTCCAGCATCACCGGTAGTTTTTTTAAGATTTCCTGTTTCCGGCTACCGGGTAGTAATGCAATAACTGAGTTTTTCTGAGTCTCGAAACCCGTAACCCGTAACCTGTAGCTTTCCACCACTTCCACCAGCGGATGCCCGGCATATTCCACCTCCCAATTCCATTTTTCTTTATAATATTTTTTTTCAAAAGGCAGGATCACAATCATTTTATCAATACAGGTTTTCATCAGCTTCACCCGGTTTTCTTTCCATGCCCATACCTGTGGCGAAATATAATAGATGACGTTAAAGCCATATTGTTTCGCCCATTTTGCTATACGAAGATTGAAGCCCGGATAATCAATCAGGATCAGTACATCGGGATTAAAATCAAGAATATTTTTTTTACAGAACTGCAGGTTTCGGAAGATGGTAAAAATATTTTTGATCACTTCCCAAAAACCCATAAAGGCCAGTTCACGGTAATGTTTTATTAATTGGGCGCCGGCGGCTTCCATTTTTTCGCCTCCCCAGCAATGAATAGCAGGGGAAGAATCAAGTTTCCTTAATTCTTTTATTAAGTTGCTGCCATGCAGGTCAGCGCTGGCTTCACCGGCTATGATGTAATACTTCATATACCCCCTAAAGAGTGAATTAATTAATTAAAATGATTTGCAAAATAAGCATTTGTTGAATAGCGATAGAGGTGTACAAGAGTGGGGTTATATATAATTGTCGCTACAGTAATTTCATCTGACGCCAAACTTTTAGCGCAGAGAACATGAGATAAGGAGGTCTTGCATCCCGATAACTATCGGGATCAGCGTAAACTCAGCGATCCCTTATTCTCTGCGTTGAAAAAATACTGCGACAATTACCAATGCCGGCTGCCTAATTAAAAATCTTCAGCATCAAAATACCGATACCATATATAAGGGTAGTTGCAAAAATCCCTTTGGCAGTTTGATCCCTGTGTGTATTGATGTAGAGAGTGAATAAAACCGCATTGGCCAGCAGGCAAAGTGCACCAATAGAGGTGATGAGTTTATTATCATGAAAGAAATAATCAAGAAACTCCATGAAACCCAGGCTTTGGAAATTATTTGAAAAGAAAAAAACACTGATCAATCCCAGCAGGGGTCCCAGCAAGCCCAGCACTAATCCAAGTTTCAGGTTATCTCTTTTCAGGAAGAAAGTGGC
>DATDPZ010000285.1:0-6034 GCA_035292525.1 Chitinophagaceae bacterium | reverse complement strand
GATGCCGAGTACTCCCGGAAAAAGATAGGTTCTGAAATTTGCTAATGCCAGTCTTAGTTCAGTATTATTATACAGTTTGGAGCGGCCGGCAAACCGATATTTTCGATAGCCTCTCAGGTTGTCTTCGCTTCCCAGGTATTGGGCCTGGTAAAATTCAAAATCACCAAAATTATGACCACCGCCAATCCGGTTGGCAAGCACCAGTTTTTTAGGAATGATATTCAGGTAAAATGTAAAATCAGAATTAAGCTGAGTTACTGTATAACTCTCATCATTTAATCCGGATAAATGACGAAGGGAAGTTTGCCAGAATATACCTTTTTGTGGCACTACTTTATGATCCCTTGTATCTGCTAACAAAGAAATTTTTCCGCCAACATAAGATTGTTTGGCATAAAGCGTAGTGGGATCAAGCAAGGTGGCGGGTGTAATAATATTCCGACCCAGGTTTTGTGTAGAATCCAATGAATAAAACTGGTATGTGGGTCCAAACGTAAACATCACTTTTTCAGAAAATCTTTTTCTTAACAGAATGGAAAGATCCCCCAGGCTATATCTTGCCCTGTAGTACCTGAACTCACCGGGTTTAGATTTATCATAAACTGATGCGCCACCATAACCAAAAAAATTGGTGGTATTGTTTGGCGCTTTAATGTCAAAATCAGTCAGTAGATCTGTATTTTTTCCCACTACCCCTATATACTCTGCATAATACCGGAAATTAAAAGCCTTGGTAGATAGCGCATGATTAATCATGAATTCATGTGTGTTTTTATAGGGTGTTTTTCTGAATCCATGATTGATAAATTTTAAACTAAATCCCAGGAACAGTCCATCATCCCGATTATAGTTTATTGAAACAAAAGGGATCACCTGGTTGTACTTATAATAGATCCTTTCATAAGAATTTACTAGGGTATCATTGGCCATTTTATTTTTCAACTTGCCGCTAATGGTATTGTTCCCGTCCTTCAAATCGTAAACAATTCCTTTGCCGCCTGATACAGATTCAAAAAGATCGTCACCTTCGCCGCCGATCATTCTTATTTTTATTTTATCTGCATCTCCTTTGATGACAAACTTATCTTCGCCACCAAATGCATACAGCCGTAGTTCTTTTGTTACGGAAGGATCAAACGTTCTGTCATACATTTTTATTGACTGCTCCCCTTCTTTCGTGATCTTGTATACCTGCACCTGCACCGATCCGTCACTGTTCTTCGTAATGTCAAATAATTCTTTCTTATCACTACCTGTAATATTTACTATTTCAGAAAGAAACCGGTAATACTGCATCACTTCACCTGCCAGGAATTGGCGCCGTTCCTTCAGGTTACTGATAAGTTTATCTGCCGAAACAGGTCTTATTGCTGCTGGCTGCTGGTTAAGCGCTTTCTCAATTAATTCATCGGTCATTTTAGGAAGAAAGTCTTCCACTGCTTTTTGCCAATCCTGTTCATTCAGTTCATTCAGGAAAAACCGGTCCAGGTTCCTGGCAGCAAAATTGAACCGATTGATATTTTTTGCCTTCGCTTTAAATCCTTCTAATTGTGGCACCAGCCATGGCCATTTAATAATTCCGGGAATAACACCCTGGTTAGTAAAAAATGCCTGGTCCCTGTCGCGTGGTATTGGGAAATAAGTTTTACCCTTTTCTTTATCTATGGCTCCCCACTGCCACTGGTCTTCGTGTCGGTCAAGATCCATTACAAACATGTCCAGTATTCTGGCACGCAATAAGGCAGGCTGATCTACATTATCATCGTTATCTTCTTTTAGTTTATCAGCCACTTCCTCCGTACTATATCCTTTATCCACGGTGGAGGATAATCTTTCTTCAAAGAGGGCAAGTATGTTTCCGAATTCCTGCCTGAATTCTCCCAACCGGGCATCATCCGGAACATAAACCAGTTTTACTTTGCCATATGGTACACTTACTGCATCTGCCAATGGTGGTATAGATAAGGTAGCATAAGGATAAGAAGCAGATACACCATCAGCTACCAGGTCTTCTGCCGCTTCACTTTGCAACTCCGGTGGTAATGTTTTTGCAGTAATAAATTTTTCAATGGACCGTAAAACATATTGCCGGCCATTAGCATCTTCCAGCCTGAGAGACTTGGTTTGTTTTCCCCCTCCCATTCTGACGGGTGTTAAGCCTCCGCTTTCTGCAGCCAGGTTTAAGATAGGTGCTTTGATGCTGGTGGTCCATTCCTTCCGGTAGTTGGATCCCATCCAGAAATTTTTTGAACGGGTCATTTTGAAGGATGCAGATCCTGCTGAAGAAGCGGAGTCTGTTTGTGCTTCAATTGCCATGAAAGGAAAAAGAAGAAGTAAAAAAAATAATTTTGGTTGTTTCTTAATTAAGCAGTTCATAAAACTAGTTTAGGTTTAGTTGCAGAAAAAAGTAAATTAAATGTACAATGTTTTTCTAAGTATTGTAAGTTCAAAAAAGAAGAAAAACTGTGCGTATGCTATTTCAGCCCATTGAAAAGATTTTTAAAAATGAAATCCAAAACTTATAACCGGTAAAGTCTCTTCGTTTGATTTTGCAATACTGAGGGCAATTACTGTGCGCCGCATGGGAGAAATATAAATACCTCCGCCATATCCTTTATGCCACTTATCTGAATTGTCCTGATCTACCCATACCCTTCCGATGTCATGAAAGAACAGGAGGCCGATTGAAGCCGGAAAAAGATAGGTTCTGAAATCAGCAATTTTAATCCGCAGTTCTGTATTGTTGTAAGCCATAGATTTCCCTGCAAAACGATATTTTCTGAATCCACGCATGTTCAACGTACCACCAAGATATTGTGCCTGGAAGAATTCAAAATTATTTCCAAAATTGATCCCTCCTCCAAAACGGGTAGCCAACACCACTTTTGGATTCCGGGAAAAGCTCATGAATAAAGACAGGTCACTGCTTAATTGAGTTACACTGCCCGTCGTATTTTTCAAAGCATTTAAAACTTTAAATGAAGTTTGCCAGTTGATGCCCCTGGTGGGTAATGCTGAACTGTTCCTGGTATCAATTCCAATATTAAGCAGTCCGCCCAGCCAGGATTTACTTTGCGAAACGGAAGCAATTGCCAACCCGCTTTCTGCCGGGTTCTCAATTATCCTGCCATCATTATCCGTTGTGTCCAGCGAGTAAAACTGGTAGGCAGGACCGAAAGAAAACGAAACAGTTTTTCCGGTTTTTCTCAGCAACATGGAAATATCGCCCTGGGTATACCTGGTTCTGTAATAATCAATCTTCCCGGGTTTGGTATCAATAAAAGATTTTGACTCATTGCCAAATCCGAAAAAGTTAGTAACGTTATTTGGTGCTTTTATATCAGCATTCAATACAAGATCCAATCTGCCGACTGCTTTTATAAATTCACTGTTAAACCGGAAATTGAATGCATTGGTAGCCAGTGAATGGTTTACTGCAAGCTGGTGGCTGTATGCAAATGGTGTTTTACGGAAACTATGTGCTATGTGTTTTAATGAGGCGCCCAGGTACAGTCCATCATCCCTGTTAAATGCAAAGGATAGAAAGGGGATCCAAAGATTGTATTGATAATATTGCTGAACATAATTATTCACCTCCGGATTTTCAGAAAGCTTCATTTTAAATTTTCCGGTAAATGTGTTTTTGCCATTATCCAAATCATAGGCAATCGTTTTACCTCCATTCGAATTATTCGTAAAATTATCTTCGCCCTTACCACCAATGATTCTTATTTTAATCTTGCTGCCGTTTCCATGAATATTGAACTGGTCATCACTTCCCATGCCATACAACCGCAGTTCTTTGGTAATGGCAGGATTAAATTTTCTATCGTAAATTAAGGTTGATTTTTCTCCTTCATTATTTATTTTATAAACGGAAACCATTACCGAACCATCGTTTTCTCTGCTTATATCAAAAAATTCTTTTTTATCGCTGCCGGTTATGTTTACAATTTTTGAGATGAAGCGGTAATACTCCATCATCTCCGCAGGATAATATTTTTTTCTTTCTTTCAGTTTATTAATAATAGAGCCGTAAGCATATTTTTTTATTTCATCAGGCTGCTGTGCCAATGCTTTTTCTATCACCTCGTCGGTCATGGCCGTCATCATGGATGCTGTTCCTTTTTTCCAGTCTTCTTCATTCATTTCGTTCAGGTAAGCCCTGTCGAGGTTTCTGGCATTAAAATTATAGAACCTGATATTCCTTGCCTTACTCCGGAAGCCCTGCACCTGCGGCGATATCCATGGCCAGCTGGCTACCCACGACAAAAATCCCTGATTAGTAAAAAAAGCCTGGTCTCTGTCCCTGGGAAGTGCCACATAGCGGTTTCCTTTTCCTTTATCATCTACTCCCCATCGCCACTGATCTTCATGCCTGTCAAAATCCATGATAAACATATCCAGGAGCCGGGCTCTTAAAAACAAAGACTGATCCACCTGGTTGTCATTATCATCTTTTAATTTTTCTGCTAACTCTGGCGTATTGATAGTTTTTTTAAACCCCCCGGGTTCTCTTTCTTCCAGCAGCGATAATTTATTTGCAAAATCTATCCGGTGTCTTTCAAACCGAACATCATCAGGTATAAAAAATAATTTTGGCTTAGCATGTACAACGCCGGCTGCTTCAGCAAGCACCGGCACCGATAATGCTGCATAAGGATAAGAGGCAGATACCCCATCTTGTACAATATCTTTTACAAAAGTGCCCCGCAAGTCCGGAGGTAATGCTGCATCAGTTACGGTTTTTTCAATACCCCGTAAAACCCATTCTTTACCATTTTTATCTTCCAGTCTTAATGATTTTGTTTGATGCCCCCCGCCTTTTTTAATTGTTTTTAAACCGCCTTGTTCTTTTTCAATATCAAATACCCTGGCTTTTACTGCTTCACCCCATTCTTTCCGGTAGTTTTTCCCAATCAGTATTTTTTTTAATCCACTTGCTTCAAACTTATCTGACCCGATAGCAGAAGCAGAATCAGGAAATGAACTTTGCCTGATTGTTGTTGCCATTTCATTTTTTGCCTTTGATTCTATTGGATTCAGGTTTGAAGTAAAGAGCGGCTTTTCAATTTGCTCACTTGATTCTCCATAAAAATTTACAGCTACTTTCCCGCTTTGCGTAATTTCCAAAACTGCAAAACCTTTTTCGCTGGCAGCATACAAAGAATATTTAGCTTTTTTAACCCGGTTGATATTTGAAGCAGACCCGCTGACGATATAATTAATATTATCTTTTTTCAAAAACTGGAGGCTTTGTTCATGTCCGGAAACATGCACTACATTCGGGTGTTCTTTCAAAACTTCTTCCACATCATGGATCAGCGTTCTGTATTTGGGATGATTGATATCCTGCGGTGTACCGAACAACCCTCTTGTCAGGGGATAAGCCGATCCAATAACCGGCATCGGAATAAACAAACCCGGTTTAATATCGGTAAATGGAAAAATATGTTGTTTAAGTGTGTAATATCCTCCATGAGTGCCGTGTGTATAAAACGGATGATGCATGGCCACAATTAAGAGCTTGCCGGTATTTACAGATATTATTTCTCTCAGTGAATTGACTACTTCTTCCTCTGTCTGACTTTCACATTCAGAGGCAATACCCGGTTTGTCTGCCTGTTCCAGCCACCACTGGCTGTCCATAAATACAATTACCGCTTTTTCGTTTACAACTACTTCCAGCGGTCCGGGGCATCCATTTTTAGGCATCATTTCCACATTGGGAAGCAGTAACGATTCAATATACTTTTGCTGATTTTTTACTTGTTCCCATCCACCATCTTTTCCTTTATTCCAGTCATGATTACCCGGTACGAAGTATGCTTTTGCTGATGTTCCCTGTACAAGGCTTACCTGTGCATCCAATATCATTTTTTTCTCTGAATAATCTTTTGAACTTTCATCCGGCAGTCCATATTCATTTACATTATTCCCAAGATAAATAACCTGGGTTTTACCATCATTTAAATTGAATAAGGATCTTGCCTTTTCCACTACAGGATTTTTTCCATCAGCGATGTTTCCGGCA
>DATDPZ010000284.1:0-17650 GCA_035292525.1 Chitinophagaceae bacterium | reverse complement strand
AACTGTGGATTCAGTTCCAGAACTTTTTTGTAGGAAACAATAGCTTCTTCAAGATGATTGTTATGATACAAAAGTTGACCAAAATTAAAATAGGTTGCAGGTTTTATCGGGTCATGGGTTATTGATTTTTTAGTTAACTGTATTGCTTCATCAAAACGGCCAATACACCTGTATAAAAATCCCATACTTCTCAAAGCATCGGCATTTCCCGGTTCCAGATCAAGCACCTTTTGATATTCTGTTTCTGCCCCGGCCCAATCAAAATCCCACATTTTTACCAGTCCTAATACATAATATCCTTCTGCCTGAGTATTATCCAGAGCAACAGATTTATTGGCGGCTATTCTTGCTTTTTGCATTCCCTCATTCCTGTCAATGCGGGCCCAACTTATTTGTAGTATATAGCAATGTCCAACCTTTGCCCAAGTGCTGGCATCTAGTGAGTCTATTGCTAAAGCCTTTAGATAAAAATCAAGTGCTTTTGTAAGATTTTCTTTATCTCTTTTTTCAATGAAATAATTACCTTGAAGAATAAGATTATGAGCTTCAATACTGGCAGATGAAGCTGCGCCGGATGGAGCAGTAAGCAGCTTCAGCTTTAATTGCTTGACAACAGCCCCAGCTATCTCATCCTGTAATTTAAAAATTCCTTCCAGGTCCCTTTCATAAGTTTCGCTCCATAAATGAAAGCCATCAGTTGCTCTTATTAATTGAGCTGTAACCCGAATCTTATTTCCGTCTTTGCGTACACTGCCTTCCAGTATATGTGCAACGCCGAGTTTTTGAGCAATGCTGCGCAGGTCTTCATTTTTTCCTTTGAAAGAGAAAGAAGAAGTACGGCCAATCACTTTTAGTTCTGATATTTTTGAAAGAAGGTTCAGCAATTCTTCACTCAGTCCATCAGAAAAATATTCCTGGTCTTTACCGGCACTCATATCTACAAAAGGCAATACGGCAATAGATTTGTCAATGAGTTCTGAATTGTTTGATACTTCAGAATTAATATTTTTAAAAATAAAATAACCCGCAGTCAGGATAGCAAAGATTCCCGGCAGAATAAAAAACAATACACGGCGCTTTACTTTCTTTTTTTCTACTGGTGTATCAGCAACAAGATTTGAAGTTATTAGTTCTTTAAACTTTCCACTAAGATTGAACTTGTCCGGTACCGGTAATCCGCTGTTAGATAAAGCGAAAACTTCAATTGGATCATCTACATTTTTAAATTCAATATTCCCTAAAGACGTGAGCTGAAATTCCGATTTATTTTTTATTTGATTTTTTATGGCATCGGAGAGCAACACAGCTCCCGGAATACCCATACTTTGAATCCGGGAAGAAATATTAACACTGTCGCCAAATATATTTCCTTCTTCCAGCAGGATATCTCCCAGGTGGATACCAATGCGAACAGGTACATACGGATCTTTAGTGAAATCTTCCTGCAATATTTTTGCACAATTCACTGCGTCCAACGCATTTGTAAATATCATAAGACAACCGTCACCATAATATTGGATGATTTCTCCGTTATATTTCTGAACCTTTAGCTTCAATTGCTCTTTAAAATGATGAAGTTTATTCATCGCTAAGGTTTCATCATGCTGCATCATCGAAGTATAACCGGCAATATCGGCAAACATGATAGCAGCTAACTGGCGGGATTGAGACATATTTTGAAGTCTGTTATTCTTTTAGAAACTGAATTCTTTTCAAGAGCTCTGAATATCGTTTATCAGATTTCAATTCCTCAAACCGGGGATCGGCACTTAGATGCAGATGAATCATCCAAACTGATTTATCATCAACAGCCTGGTTCAATAATTGAAAAACTACATCCCTGTTTCCTAGTCCGGCATGAATGACGGCCTTGCAATAAGGCGAAACATATTTTTGACCTGATGAAGCCTCCAGGTCTTTTAAAATTTTTAAAGCTTCTGCTTTTTTTCCGCTTTTTGCCAATGCATAACCCAATGCTGAAACTGAAATCGGATTATTATTCGATGCATTAACGGCACGCTGAAAATTGGAAACGGCAGCTTCTGTTTTACCCATTTGTTCAAAAGCCAGACCCTGTATAAAAAGTGCAACTGAAAATGCGGAATCAATATCAAGTACATTTTTGCATTGGTTGATTGCGTTGTCTGCATTTCCCTTCAGCAATTCAATTAAACCGGCATCGGTATTGATAATCTTTGAAAGAGGGTCAAGCTCCTGAGCTTTTTTTATTTCTTCCAATGCTTCATTATACCTCTCCTGTGTTGCCATCATCAATGCATATCGCTGTCTGGCAGTGGCAAAACTTGGATTCAGCCGGATTGCCTTTTTATAATTATCTTCCGCTTTTTGCCAGTTCACTTCCACAAGAAATTCTATATGACCTGTAGCTTCAAATGCTTCAGCGAGAGTGGGGTTTAACTGCATAGCTTTTTCTGCTGCAACTTTTGCTTTTGAAATACTTGCTTCGGGGGACAGGATATGGTATCCGCATAATAAAGTATAGCTATCGGCCATTCCTGCATAAGCTAAACTGTATTTTGGATCTTCCTTGATTGCCTCATTATAAAAATCAATACTTTTCAGAAAGCCTTCCCGTGTACGTTTGGCCCACTCATACTTTCCCTTTAAATATAAGCTATAGGCTTCAGAATTTTCCGTAACAATTGTTTTGTTTGCATTCAATAATTTTATTTTCAGTTGTTCTACAACTGCTTTAGAAATTTCATCCTGAACTTTAAATATATCATCAACATTGCGGTCATAGGTTTCGGACCAGAGATGTGTGCCATAGTGTACCTCGATCAGCTGAGCTGTAATGCGTATAGTATTTCCGGATTTGCGGACACTGCCTTCTAAAATATTTGCAACGCCAAGTTTTTCACCAATCTTTCTGACATCTTCATTCTTTCCTTTAAAAGAAAATGCGGAAGTACGTGAGATTACTTTCAAATCGGGGATTTTTGAAAGCAGGTTTAATAACTCTTCACTTAACCCATCACTGAAATATTCCTGTTCTTTATCTCCACTCATATTTACAAAGGGTAGAACAGCTATTGATTTTTCTGTCGTTACATCGCTGGAAGGGGTTGATTCTTTCTTTGGGTTTATAAATAAGAAATATAATAACAGGATTCCAAGTACGGTAAATGCAGCAATGCCGGCAATTATTTTTTTCTTTTTTGCCGTTATGATAGTACTTCCCTTCTTTAAATCCTGTAAAGTTTCAGGCTGGAAGTTTGCAGTTCCTAGTAATTTTATTTCATAGATTTTTACAGGTTCACTTACATTCTTCAGATTTTCTTCCCTCACAAACTCAGTAATAATTTCTTTTTTATTACTTACATTCTTATATATCGCTTCGGAAACAAAGGTTCCGCCAATGGGAGCAAGTGCCTGCAATCTTGAAGCAATATTCACACCATCGCCAAATACATCATGATCTTCAAACACCACTTCTCCAAGATGAATACCAATGCGCAACTGAAGTCCATCAACAGTACTGCAGGCATTATGAAT
Source organism: Chitinophagaceae bacterium (assembly GCA_035292525.1). Taxonomy (GTDB): domain Bacteria; phylum Bacteroidota; class Bacteroidia; order Chitinophagales; family Chitinophagaceae; genus VBAS01. The sequence continues at coordinate 14,134 of DATDPZ010000284.1, read as the reverse complement.
AGCCCCGGCACACAATACTGCATCCGTAACAGTATGGAAACTTGCCAATACCGCGTCACCAATTTCTTTTATCCATGTGCCATTGTATTGTTTAATGAGAGGTTGCTGAATCTGCCGGTTTTTTTTGAGAAGCTGAAATGCTTTCTGTTCATCACTCCCCATTAAAGCCGTATACCCGACAATGTCGGTAAACATGATGGCGGCGAGTTGGCGGGATTGAGACATGGTATAATGAATAATTTCTATTTTAAATACTCACTGACATTTAAATTAATAAAATCTTTCACACTGGCCCAGGTTTGATTCTTTAAACTTACAGGGTCTTCACTTTCTTCTGCATCTGCAAAATAAGTAAGGGCCTGGGGTACGGTAATCATTAAATTTTGAGAAAAATATTTCTCTTTATGAAAAGTTATAAAATCCGGGATTGTGAAATGGTTCAAAAGTTCGGCAACGTCCCAAAAGTCCTTTTTTTTAGCCCTGCCTAATATTGCCTGCACTTTCATGGCAATAATATCTTCTGTTGAAAACATTCTGATGCCTTCAATATTCATTTCAGGCCTGATCAAAGGATGCGGGTGCAGGATAAAATCAATTTTCACATCTGCGATAAAAGTAAAAATTCCAAACCGGGGATTTGCTGATTGGTTTACAAACGATTCTTTAAATTTTTTTTCCAGGGCACTAATAACAACTGTATTATCAAATGGATGGTTTGAAAATAAATCTAAATCAACAGACTTACGATGCCCATACAAAAGAGACAATGTCGTGCCGCCTACCAAAGAAAAATTCTTTAGTTCAGGAATTTTCATTAACTGATTTAATATGGAAAAAGCGTTGGGTTCAATTGTCTTAATGTGTAACATCTGAAATCTTTAAGAGGTTTATTTATGACAGCACTTGCAAGATACATCGTAGTTTCAGGTAAAAATTTAGCGTTCAGCAAGGCGTCGGTTACTTTTTCATCACCATAATAACGCCGGCAGTAACGAATATCATCTACATCGCCACGTTCAAAAACCCTTTCGATTACAAAATTAGCTTTACTGTCGTAGTCGATGTTTTCAAATACCACATCCCAGAAAATACGTTTGTTAAATATAGGTTTTAACTTTTCTGTCATAAGATAAAGATACAATAGAGTTTTAGTTACTGGTAGTTTTGGGTTACAACCCACTTGCTGTCAGCATTCACAGATTGTAAAATTATTTATTCATTAAAGCCGTAAACCCTTCAATATCGGTAAATCCACCCAGGCTAAAGCTTTGCTGGTTATCAATAATGTTGAGAACTGGCGGTAATGGGGCCTGAATTAATTTCATTGTTTTGAAATTTTTCAAAAAGGAAGTATTTTCACAATCACTAACCTCTTGTCCCATCCCTCCGGCAAACTAAATTTCCCGATCCGGGAATCCTTTTAAAACCTTTTCAGTAAAAAATTTATTTACCACCAGGGTAATGAGGCGGCTACTGCTTATATTTCTGTTGCAATTGTTTTTTGCCAGCGTGGCATATAGCCAGTCATTTACGGTAGATGATCTGCTTAAATTAGCTTCAGTTTCTTCAAAACAAGCAGATAACTATTTGAGAAAAAATGGATTTTCAGCCACCCGATACCGGATGGAAGAGGGCTTGCAAAAAACCAGTTTCCCGGAAAAAATAAAAACACAAAAAAAAGATTCATTAACCGGAAGAAGTATTTACTTGTATAAAAAAAGCGGTTCAAGATATTTTGATTTTCACATTCCCTCCTTTAATGAGTTTCTCGACGGCCACCGCAGGTTAATAAAAGCCGGTTTATTTCATGATGAGAAAAAAGACATAAGCCAGGCAGGTTCCAAACTTTATCAGAAAAAAAATATTACTGTATGGGCAACAACCAGCATAATAGATAACAGCCTGCAATATAGTTTTCGGCTGGAATTAAGGGAATATCCAAATCCTGCCGGTATCCGGCATGCGGAAGACCTGCTGAAATTTAATTCTCATGAATACCTGGCGGGTTTTTTCGGAGAAAAAAATGTAAAGAAAGATCTCTATTATTTTTCTGATAAAGAATTGAAAAAGTGTACCGTGTTATTTGGCAACAGCAACCGCCAGGCTGTTTTTGTCTGGGATGATGAGGAAAATCTTCGGGATCTGTCTTATATTCTGGTCAGTAATGTGATTCCTACTGTAAGCGCTGAAAAATTTAAAGATGCACTCGGTCTCAATAAATGGGAACTGGAAAACGGAATTTATTCCGGGATGAGCATAAAAGAATTGCTGAAGCTGAATGAAAAGGATTTTCAAATCTACGGAAGCCAGTCAGAAAAAGCCTTTATGGTAAAACAGGAAAATAGCGGCAGGCTGGATTTTAAAAAAACAGCTTTGATGCTGAGTTGTAATAATTGCAATGACGAAAGGCTATTTAACAGACCGGTAATAAATGCACTGGAGATTGCAGGAGAAAATCTTCCTATGTATGTTTATCATATTATAATTTTTTCTGCAAAACGCTGAAGCAGGAATTCAATCCGTGGTATTAAACTAAAATATAGTTTCACTTGAATAATATTAAGCAGGATTACTAAATCCTGGAAAAGTACGAAGCAGCAAAAACAAAAGTGCAACGCAAATGGCATTAACGTAAATCCTTTACGCAATTGTTAGTGTTCCATTAAAGCATCCAGCTACCAGAATCTGCACCAGCAACATTTTTATTTTAATGATAAATTTATTTTGACTACGGGTAAAGAAAGAATAACCATCGCATGACATTTAATATAAACTGTGTGTTTTGTTTTCCTTTTTTTGAATTGATTCCCATTCTTGTACGGGAGGGTCCTACCAGCTGTGCCGTCAGCATTCCGGCCTCTCCCAGAATAATAACCCTTCCTTTTCCAAATTCGCCAGCTGCGGCCTGCAACCAGTTTTTTACGGGCACTACGGGAGTATGCTCCCGGAATCTCCAGGCAGTATCGGGATTGTAAGAAATCACATTATCAGAAAAACTGAATAATCCCTGCAGCTTTTTTTCATCGGTTTGAAAAGCCTGCCCCCAGAATGTGGCTACCGAATCAATTCTTTCCGCATCGTTCCTGCCAAAAATAACCGGATGGTTTTTTAAAGTATGATCTGATCGTTTGAACACAAGCGGGTCCCAGTGTATGGTATCAATGGCAAACCCGTTTGTGAAAAAAGCGCCAATTTTTTTTGCCAGCAATTCCGCCGCTGCCGGGAAAGGCATATGGTCGGCTACCAGCAATAATGAACCTCCGTTTATAACCCATTCATAAACTGTTTCTGCTTCCTTTATAGAAAATGCAGGATAAACAGGCAGTGCCCAGTTATCAATGTTTTCTTTTGAAAGTGCATTGATGATTACAAGTATCCTGCCTTGATTTAGTGTCTTTTCAGAAAAATCCTTTTCAAGAAAACGGATCCGGTACCCATCTTTTTCCAGTAAGGTAAAAAAAGGATTATAATTTCCCTCCCTTACTGATTGATTATTGTGATGCAAATCCACAAGCATCAGCGGGCCTTCTGCATTCTTGTATGCCGGAATAATATCGGGCAACTGAAATGCCGAATCAATCACTTGCTGTGCATACAAATGGAGCGGGAATAAAAACCAGATAAAAATTCGTATGGCTGAACTGAAAAAATTCATATACGCTGTATTTGGAAAGAAAACGAAAGCCCGGTCAGTACAAGTTAGCAAATTATCTATAGAGAGCCAATGTGAAAATAAGATTGTTATACTATAAGACCGCCGTTGTCTTCTGTTTATTATCCCGCATCATGGCAGTATAACCGGCAATGTCGGTAAACATGATGGCGGCGAGCTGGCGGGATTGGGGCATAGTTTTTTCCTGATGTTTAAAGTTAATAAAAAAGAGACGGAGTTATTCGTACACAAAAAAGGGGAAATGTTTTTTTTATCTATCCATGCCCCGAAGATGCCGGTTTGAAATTGTCAGGCAACATTTTATTTATGTTTATCAGAAGGCAGATTTATTTTTTTCAATAATTCATTATACCGCGGATCATTCTTCAGGAATTCAAATATAGGATCCACTTTCAGGTAAGGCATGTTGGCATCATGAGTTTCTAATGCTCTATTGAGCCATTCGAAAGTCTTTTCCTTTATTCCGGCTCTGGCATAAAGTGTGGCAATTGACCAGGACCTTTTTAATTTTGTGATATAGAATTCTGCTAATCGTTGCAGAGCTTTACTATATCCTCCCTCATGGTATCCGTTAGTCAAAACAGAATCAGCGGCATTGTCGCCTTTCAGGGAAAATGATTTTTTCCAAATAGCGAATGCGTCATCATAACGGTGAACGAGATGGTAAGCGGTTTTTAACATGGTAATCGTTTGTTCATCTTCGGGAAAATTTTTCAGGTTGTTCTCCAGTATTTGCACTGCCGTTTGATGTTTTCCTGCATACATAAGATTCATGCTGTAAAGTGCTCTGAAAAGGGGATTCTGATTTTGCGGGTCCAATTCCAAAGCTTTCCGGCTGTGAAAATCTGATTCTTCACGGTGCCCTAGTATGTATTGAAAATTGGATAAATAAATATGAGCAAGTGGGAAACTTGGGGCTTTCTCAATTGCTTCATTGAACTCGTCAATGAGGGATTTCCAATCCCATGCCAGCCAGGCTGAGAGCCCGAGACTATAATTTACTTCTGCGAGGAATGGGTCAAGTTCCTGGGCATTCCGGGCTGATTCTTCTATAAACTTTTTGCTTTCCGGGTAAGTGATCAGACCTTGCTGTGTTTTGATTACCCATAAGTCTGCGATGGCTGCATGAGCCTTAGCAAATTTTCGATCTCTCTGCAAAACCAATTGAAAGTAATAGAGTGCCGAATCGATGCCAGAAGTAGTTAGTTTATAAAGGTTCTTCTGACCTCTCATATAATAATCATAATTAAGTGACGTGGTGGCATTAGAAGAAACAAGCATTTCTTTTTCCCGTTTAGACAGTTTTACGTTTATTTCTTCTACAATACGTTCTGCAATCTTATCCTGAATAAGAAGAATGTCATTGATGTCTATTTTTTTAAAAGACTCTGACCAGATCTCGATGCCATCCTTTGCATTTATGAGAGCAGTATTAACATTTAAATAATCCCCGATTCGCTGTAGATTTCCTTCAACAATGAATCGAACCTTAAGTTCCCGGCCAATGGTCAGCAGATTCGTTTTTGTTCCTTTGTAAGAAAATGAGGAAGTAAGACCACTTACCTTTAGTTCTTTTAAATGCGAGAGTAAACCATGAACATTCGCCGCAATTCCATCTCCGAGATATTCCTGGTCGTGTGTTGGACTGAGATCCTCAAAAGCCAATATCGCAATTGACTTTACTTCCTTTTTACCAAAAAAGTTCGTAATTACATATACTGAAACAGCCAAAACTAAAATTACCGGTATCCAAATAAGAAACCTTGGTTTTTTTTTGCTTTGACTTTGCTTACCTTTCATTTGTCGCCGCTTTGGAACAATAAAGCCGGGATTAGCCAGTGCAAAAACCTCCATCGGTTCATCCACATTTTTAAAATCAAAACTGCCCAGTGAAATGGTATGAAATTCTGCTTTGTTCTTTATTTCATCAGCTATTTTTTTGGAAAAAAGAACAGAACCGGGAACACCTAATGTTTGTATCCGGGAAGCAATATTTACCGCATCACCATAAATGTCATTGTTGTCAAAAATAATTTCACCCTGGTGTATACCGATACTTAATTGAAAATCTTTTGCAACATTGCAGGCTTCCTGAATTTTTATGGCTGCATTCACTGCATCAGAAACTGTATTGAAACTTGACATCACTCCATCACCCAGCTCTTTTATCCATCGTCCATTATGTTCTTCAATAATTGGTTTTTGAATCTGCCTGTTTTTGACAAGAAGTTCAAATGCTTTTTGTTCATCCTTACCCATAAGCGCCGTGTACCCGACAATATCGGTAAACATAATGGCGGCCAGCTGGCGGTAAGAAGACATGGATTTTAATTTTCCTAGGGAAGTTAATCAACTTTTTATAAAGGATAAACTACCTTCATCCTCTTTTTCATATAATTGAAATAAAATATTTTTTATGCAAATCAAACACCTGCTTACTGCTTTTTTACTTTTCTGCTCGTTAACAATTCTGGCACAGGAGAAAAAAAAATGGGATGTAAATAATCCCGGTGGGACTTTTAAAGAAGTGTCTTTTACTGTGAATGAAGGTACCTGGATGAACCTCGATGTTTCTCCGGACGGAAATGAAATTATTTTTGACTTGTTGGGGGATATTTATTCTATTCCGGTTAGTGGAGGAGAATCAAAGTTACTTCGGGGCGGACATGCTTTTGAAGTGCAGCCACGGTTCAGTAAGGACGGAAAAAAAATCCTTTTTACTTCTGATGCAGGCGGAGGCGATAATGCCTGGGTGATGGACCGTGATGGAAAAAATGCAACACAGATAACCAAAGAAGATTTCAGACTATTGAATAATGCAGTGTGGACACCCGATGGAGAATACATCATTGCCCGTAAACATTTCACTTCACAACGTTCACTTGGCGCCGGTGAATTATGGATGTACCATATCAGTGGGGGCAAAGGCTTACAACTTACTCCAAGGAAAAACGATCAGCAGGATCTTAACGAGCCTTCTGTTTCACCAGATGGAAGATATATATATTATAGTGAAGACATGTACCCGGGTGGTTTTTTTCAATATAATAAAGATCCCAACAACCAGATATTTGTTATCAGACGGTTTGACCGGGAAAAAGGGATCAGTGAAACGGTAACTGGTGGAGCCGGTGGCGCTGTGCGGCCAGAGGTTTCGAATGATGGAAAATTTCTTGCATTTATAAAAAGGGTAAGGACAAAGACGGTTTTATATATCCGCAACCTGGAAACAGCAGAAGAATGGCCGGTGTATGATCAATTGTCAAAAGACCAGCAGGAGGCATGGACCATTTTTGGAATTTATACCGGTTTCTCCTGGTCGCCAGATGATAAATCCATTTATATCTGGGCCAAAGGAAAAATAAATAAAGTGGATGTGAGTGATTATAATAAATCAACCGTAATTCCTTTTACAGCAAAAGTGAATCAACGGATTTATGATGCAGTAAGATTTAAGCAGGAACTGAATCCTTCAAATTTTAAAGTAAATGCGGTACGGCATGCAGTTACCTCTCCCGATGAAAAATATGTAGTATTTAATGCCGTTGGCTTTTTATGGAAAAAAGATTTACCGGATGGAGAGCCACAGCGGTTAACCAAGGGAAACGATTTTGAATTTGATCCGGCTTTTTCACCTGATGGGAATTCCTTGATTTATGTAACGGCTAATGACGCAGCATCGGGATCTATTTATAAAATAAATTTGAAGGGTTCACTTACACCAATAAAAATTTCAAAAGAGAAAGGAAACTATCGTACACCTGCATTTTCTCCGGACGGGAAACAAATTGTTTTCAGAAAAGAGGGAAGCAGCGATCTGATGGGACCGGCTTATACAGGTAAACCCGGTATTTATATTATGCCGGCTGATGGCGGCGATGCAAGTTTTGTTTCCGATAAAGGAAGTTTTCCCGAATTCAATGCAAAAGGGAATCGCATCTATTATCAATCTGGGGGTGGCCTGACATTTAATTTTGGCAGTTATAAATCAGATGGCTCTGATGACCGTACTCATTTCAAAAGTACTTACGGATCTAATTTCACTGTTTCTCCTGATGAACGATGGGTAGCTTTTATTGATCTGCATAAAGTTTATGTGGCATCCTTTCCCCAAACAGGAAAAACAATTGATCTTGGTAGCAACACAACTGATTTTCCGGTGAAACAAGTTGCGAAAGATGCAGGTTTTAATTTGCATTGGAGTCGTGACAGTAAACAATTGCATTATACACTGGGCAGTCAGTATTTTTCCATCAATCTGGATGATCGTTTTGAATTCATTGCTAATAAACCGGATTCATTATTTAAAATGCCGGAGCAGGGGGTTGATCTGGGGCTTACAGTTCCAATGGATAAACCGGAAGGAATGATTGCATTTACCAATGCAAGAATCATCACCATGAAGGGAGATGAAATAATCAGCAATGGAACAGTGCTTGTAGATGGAAATATTATTAAAGCTGTTGGAAGCCGGAGTTCAGTAAAAATTCCTGCCAATGCAAAAGTTATAAACTGCAGTGGTAAAACTATCATGCCCGGAATGATAGATGCACATGCACACGGCAATCATTTCAATTCGGGTTTATCCCCGCAACAATTCTGGCCTTATTATGCCAACCTTGCTTACGGTGTTACCACTATGCATGATCCATCAGCTAATACAGAATGGGTATTTGCACAAAGCGAATTACAGAAAGCAGGTTTGATTGCTGGTCCAAGAGTTTTTTCTACAGGAACTATTTTATACGGCGCTGATGGAAGCTTTAAAGCTGTAATTAATAATATTGATGATGCCCGGAGTGCCATTCGTAGAACAAAAGCATTCGGAGCATTTTCTGTAAAAAGTTATAACCAACCCCGAAGAGAACAAAGGCAAATGGTAATGCAGGCGGCTAAAGAATTAGAAATAGAAGTAGTGCCGGAGGGTGGTTCTTTTTTCTACCATAATATGTCCATGATACTTGACGGACATACTACAATAGAACATAACATTCCCATTCTGGATTTGCATGATGATGTGATTCAGCTTTGGAAAAATTCTAAAACTGCTTACACACCAACGTTGATAGTTTCTTATGGAGCTGTTAGCGGAGAATATTACTGGTATCAGCATAGTAATGTTTGGGAAAAGAAAAGACTTTTAAGATTTATTCCAAGGGCAATTGTTGACACAAGGAGCCGTCATCGCACCATGTTGCCTGAGGAAGAATATGTAAATGGACATATTCTGATTTCAAAGAGTTTAAAAAAATTAACGGATGCAGGAGTAAAAGTGAATATGGGTGCACATGGGCAGTTGCAGGGGTTGGGTGCTCATTGGGAAACATGGATGATGTCGCAGGGAGGGATGACAAATCACCAGGCATTGAAGACGGCCACCATTAACCCTGCACAAAGTTTGGGACTGGATAACTGGATCGGATCTATTGAAGCGGGAAAACTGGCCGATCTGATTGTAATGGATAAAAATCCATTGGATAATATTTATAATACTGAAACCATCCGTTATACGATGGTGAATGGAAGATTGTTTGATGCAGAAACGATGAACGAAACCGGAAATTATAATAAGCCAAAGGCAAAATTTGCATGGGAGCTTTTTAAAAACGCAGAATATTTACCATTGATCGGAGAAACTGAAGAGATAGGCAAATGCCTTTGTGGCAAACATTGATTTTTCAGGAAAGAGACAGTGCCCATTCCATTTTAAAATTATTCTGTTTCCCTTTTATACAGGTAAAAAGGAAACTGGTGATGAAAGGCATGTTAATTCTTTCTTCTCCGGTTTCTGTATCTGCTGGTATATCTATTCCGGTAATACCACTTACATAAGTTTCAACAGTGGACGATTCAAATGAATGGTGTGCAAAAGGAATTGTTTGTGATCTGAAACCCGAAAGATTTCTACGGTCAGCTAATTTTTCTACAAGGTCCCGGAGAAATTCAGGCTGATCAAACTCGGCAGATATGTAAAGTGTTTGTTTCATGACATGGTTTTTTATTCTTACCCTGTACCTGTTACACTTCGTCAACCCATCCAGGGCCTTTATACCATAGACGCAGAAAAATATTATAATTTATTAAGGGATTGTGAAAGTATGGGAATGCAAAAAGCGGAGATGTTAAAGAAGCCGGCAATTTATTTAATTAACTCAAATTTATCCCCGTCAAACAATCCTTTATCGCTAAGTTTAAGATGTGGAATTACAAGAAGAGCCATAAAAGAAAGAGTCATAAAGGGGGATGTAAGAGTAGCGCCTGATTCTTCCTTGACCATTTTATCAATAGCTGTGTAAGCCGCAGCAACTTCATAGCCATCTTCATTGCTCATTAATCCGGCAATAGGAAGCCCCAACAGCATTTCTTTTTTATTACTCACAGCACTTACCCCTCCCTGGTTTTCTATTACCAGGTTTACGGCTTTGCATATACTTTCATCATCCACACCTACTGCAACTATATTATGGCTGTCGTGTGCTACAGAGGAAGCAATAGCTCCATTTTTTAATCCAAAATTTTTTATAAACGCTTTGGAAACCGGGGTGTCATTGTAACGATTCACTACTACAATTTTTAAAATATCATTTTCCGGATTGCTTTCAATAAAACCATTTTTGACAATTACATCATTTATATTCTTTACCAGTTTATTGGTGATAAGCTGACCATCCAACGCTTCAATAACATGTACCTGTTCTATATTTTCGTCTTCTCCGTGTTTATTCAGCAAATATTGAAAATCGGTAACTTCTTTTTTACTGCAGGAGAAATTGTTTATCACTTTTGACTTTTGTGTTAAGATGTTTGATTTTCCTTCTTCTGCCACCAGTTCTCCATTAATAAACGTCTGCAGCACTTCAAAGTTTTCCAGATTCTTTACCAGGATAAAATCTGCCGGATCGCCTTCTTTTAATAACCCGACATCTAATTTATAATGTAGTACAGGATTGTTGCAGGCAGCTTTTAAAACTTTAAATACATCAATACCTTTTGCCACTGCTCTTGCACATAGCTGGTTAATATGTCCGGTTACCAGGCTGTCCGGGTGTTTATCATCACTGCAAAACATCATCTGTTCCGGATATTCATGAAGCAGATCAATCAACGCTTCAAAATTTTTCGCCGCACTTCCTTCACGGATGATAATTTTCATCCCATTCTGCAATTTGTCCAATGCTTCTTCCCTTGTAAAGCATTCATGGTCTGTAGTGATACCTGCCGCAATATAATTTCTAGCCTCTTCACCTCTCAGCCCCGGTGCATGGCCATCCACCGGTTTTAATAAACGGTGTGCAGATGCAATTTTTTTCATCACTTCTACATCTCCATTCAGCACACCGGGAAAATTCATCATCTCACTCAGGTATTTTATCTCTTCTCTTTGCAATAGTTTTTCCACATCATTTGCATCAAGTATGGCTCCAGCTGTTTCAAAAACAGTAGCCGGCACACAACTGGGTGCACCAAAATTGAATTTGAAAGGAACGGTTTTTCCATTTTCAATCATAAACTCCACACCCGCCATACCGCACACATTTGCTATTTCATGTGGGTCGCTAACGGTGGCAACCGTTCCGTGAACAACAGCTAAACGGGCAAATTCAGCCGGCACCAGCATTGAACTTTCTATATGTACATGAGCATCAATAAAACCAGGAAGGATAAATGGTTGAGTTTTTAGTGCCGGGATCTCAGTGATTGAAATGATTTTTCCATTACTTACAACCACTTCCGCAGGATAGATCGTCTGATCCCGGATATCAACCAGGTTTCCGGTAATTATTTGTGTTTTTATTCCACTCATAAAATTATTGGGGTGGTTGTTAAGATTGAATTTTTTTAAGCACTTTATCTCAATACATTTGTCTTTTCATTTCCGAAATTAAAATAAAGCTATATGAAACAGGTTAAAATTCTTTTTTTATTCATTACTGCCTTTACACTTTCAACCCATGCTCAAACGGTGGATGAAATTATCAATAAACATATTGAAGCCATTGGAGGAAAGGAAAAATTACTGGAACTGAAAACCGTGGTTTCTGAAGGAAATTTTATTTTCCAGGGAATGGATATCCCGGTTACCATTTATCAGTCTCATAACCAGGGAGCCCGGGTTGAAATAAATGTGATGGGAATGACCGGTTATATAATTAATACATTAACTGAAGGATGGACATTTATGCCTTTCCAGGGAATGGCTTCGCCGGAAGCCATGGCTGCCGACCAGGTTAAAGAAGCTATTGATCAACTTGACCTGCAGGGCCCCTTATTGAATTATACAGAAAAAGGACATACGGTGGAATACCTGGGTAAAGAAGATTTTGAAGGAACCGAATGTTTTAAATTGAAAGCTGTACTAAAAGGCGGTTCGGAGTTAACCATGTTTATTGATCCGGCCAATTATTATATCATTAAACAAATTGTAAAATCAAAAGCCGCCGGCCAGGAAACAGAACAGGTGCAAACTTTCAGTAATTTTCAGAAAACAGCGGAAGGATTAGTTTTTGCTTTTGATCAAACAGGCTTCGGACCTGGCGAAATCAGTTTTTCGAAAATTGAAATAAATAAACCGGTTGAAGAATCAAAATATAAAACTTCCAAATAATAATGGTGCTATACAAATAATAAACCCGGTTTAAAGGCCGGGTTTCCTTATATTAGGATCTCCCAAAACAAAACACATATGAAAAAACAGCTTTCGTTTTTAATATCTTTTATTTTATTCTTTACCGGAACAGTTCTTTCTCAAATCAACTCTTCCACATTTGGAATGATGGAAGCCCGGATATTAGGACCCGGCACCATGAGTGGCCGCATTACAGCTATTGAAGGTGTAAATGCAGACGGAAAAACAATTTACATAGGCACAGCAGGTGGCGGAATCTGGAAAACCACAAATGCCGGAGCATCTTTCAAACCGGTATTTGATAAATATTGCCAGTCAATCGGGGCATTGGCTATTGATCAGAAAAACCCGAGAATAATTTATGCCGGCACCGGAGAAAGTAATATGCGGAATTCAGTTTCTATTGGTGATGGTTTGTATAAATCAACCGATGCCGGTGATAACTGGACAAAAATTAGCCTGGACAGTACTGAGCATATTTCAAAAATCATCATTGATCCAAAAAATTCTGATATAATATATATAGCTGCCCCGGGGCCTCTTTGGAGTGATGGAATCCATCGCGGATTATACAAATCAACCGATGCCGGAAAAACCTGGAATAAAATTTTATACATAGATGAAAAAACAGGATGTGCAGATATTGCAGTTGATCCGGAGAATACTAATATAATTTATGCTACTACCTGGCAGTTCAGAAGACAGCCTTATTCGTTTAACTCCGGTGGGCCGGGAAGCGGAATTTATAAAAGCACCGATGGCGGAAAAACCTGGAAAGAACTGAGTAAAGGCTTGCCACCAAAACCATTTGGCCGGGTGGCATTGACCTTAGCTCCCAGTGCACCAAACAATCTGATAGCTATTGTAGAATCAAATAATACCGGCTTATATATTTCATCGGATGCTGGTGAAAACTGGAAACAACAAAGCGCTACATTCAATGTAGTCTCCCGTCCGTTCTATTTCAGCACCCTGGTTATTGATCCTAAAGATCCGAAACGTGTTTACCGGCCGGCATTAAATTTTTCCTATTCAAGCGATGGCGGATATTCTTTTACCGATGCCAGCAATGAAGGCGGCTGGGTACACAGCGATCATCATGCACTTTGGATAAACCCCAACAACACAAACCAAATGTATCTCGGAACCGATGGCGGTGTTTATATCAGCATGGATCGTGGCGCTACCTGGATCTTTGTTCAGAATTTACCCGTTGCGCAGTTTTATCATGTGGCTATTGACTATAAAGATCCTTACTATGTATATGGCGGACTACAGGACAACGGCAGCTGGTTTGCACCTTCAGCAAAACCGGGTGGCGTTTCCAATGGCGACTGGAAAGCAATTTACGGCGGCGATGGATTCTGGGTAGTTCCAGATCCGAATGATGCTAATATTGTTTATGCCGAATCGCAGGGCGGAAATATGGGAAGAGTGAACCTCACAAATTTTAAATCAGTATCCATCAAACCGCAAAAAGGCCCCGATGATGAAAAGCTTCGCTGGAACTGGAATACACCCATTGTTTTCGGATCAAAAAATAAAAAAAATCTGTACACAGGTTCGCAATATCTTTTTAAATCCACCGACCGTGGATCCAACTGGACCAAAATTTCTCCCGACCTGACCACCAATGATAAAAAGAAACAGGACCAGGAAGCAAGTGGCGGCATCAGCGCCGATAATACTTCTGCAGAAAATCATTGTACCATATTTGCTATAGCAGAATCTCCCTTAGATGAAAATATTATTTGGGCAGGAACAGATGATGGCAATATTCAGTTTACTATCAATGCCGGTAAAAGCTGGACCAATGTTTCAAAAAATTATACCGC
>DATDPZ010000283.1:0-4444 GCA_035292525.1 Chitinophagaceae bacterium | reverse complement strand
AAAAGAAGAAATCCCTACCTGGGTTTGCATGATCCCAAATATGGCAAAGCCATGCTGATCTGCGGCAGTACCAGGGACTCAATCAGGATGCAATAAAGATTTATCAGGGAATTCAGAATTTGTAAACGGCAGTATGATCAGGTATTTTGCACTTATTTTTTTTTACCTTATTCCATGCCTTGTTTTTTCTCAGAGCAGGGTTACTCTGAATGGTTATATCAGGGATAGTATCAATGGAGAATCCATTATTGGCGCCAGTGTCAGTATCATCGTAGCCGGACAGGCTGCTGGTACAACAAAAGGAGTTACCAGTAATCAGTACGGGTTTTATTCTATAACATTGGATGCAGGCCAATACCATATCAGCGTTTCTCATATTTCTTACCAGTCAAAAAGTATTTTGCTTGATTTGAATAATGATCAGCCATTCAATTTTGACATGCTGCCAAAAGAGTTTTCAATTGCTGAAGTGATGCTGTACAGCAACCAACGTCGTGATGCCAATGTGAAAAATGCAGAGATGGGGAAAGTTGATCTTTCTATCAGCAGAATTAAAAATATTCCAGCCTTTCTTGGAGAAGTGGATATACTGAAAGCGATTCAGCTTTTGCCCGGCGTAAGAAATGCCGGCGAAGGGAATGCAGGTTTTTATGTGCGGGGTGGGGGGCCGGATCAGAATTTAATTATGCTGGACGATGCCGTGGTTTATAACACAGGGCATCTCTTTGGTTTTTTCTCTGTTTTTAATTCTGATGCGATAAAAAATGTATCATTGATCAAAGGCGGGATGCCTGCACAATACGGTGGAAGGCTTTCATCAGTATTGGATGTGGCTATGAAAGAAGGGAACATCAATAAATTTCAGATGGATGGCGGCGTGGGATTGATTGCTTCCAGATTTTCAATGCAGGGACCTCTTATAAAGGATAGATCCCGTTCGACGGGGTCATCCCCGTCCGTACAGACACGGGTGGGAGGGCGGGCTTCGTTTATTATTTCTGCACGGAGAACTTATGTGGATGCATTGGCTAAACCCTTTATTAAAAAAACCAGCGATTTCTATGGCTCCGGTTATTTTTTTTATGACCTGAATGCAAAAGTGAATTATCGGTTTTCTGAAAAAGACCGCTTGTACCTGAGCGGTTATTTTGGCAGGGATGTTTTTGATTTTAATAATGAAAAACGATCTTTCAAATCAAATATCCCCTGGGGGAATGCCACAGCCACCCTTCGGTGGAATCATGTTTTCAATAAAAAACTTTTTGCCAATACTACAGCAGTTTATAATAATTATAAATTCAAGTTTGCTGCGGCACAGAATAATTTTGAATTATCAATGGTTTCCGGTATTAAAGATGCCAACCTGAAAGTAGATTTCGATTATTATCCATTGCCGCAACATAAAATAAAGTTTGGTACTTTATATACTTATCACAAGTTCATTCCCAATGTACTTTCGGGTAAACAAGACTCCGTTGTTTTTAAACCCAACAACGAACCTGAAAAATTTGCAAGTGAATTTGCATTTTATATCCAGGACGACTGGGAGCTTAGTGATAAAATAAAATTGAATTACGGGACCAGGTGGAGTGGGTTCACACAGATCGGACCTTATAAAAGGTTTAGCAGGGATATTCACGGGAATAAAACAGACAGCAGTGTTTATAAAAATTTTGAATCTGTGAAAACTTACGGAGGTTTGGAACCCCGCATCACTATCCGGTTTAAATTGAATGATGAAACATCGGTGAAAGCAGCCATTAACCGCAATTATCAATTTATACATCTTGTTAGCAATGCCGGCAGCACCTTACCCACCGATCTTTGGGTGCCCAGTACTTACCGGGTGAAACCTCAATTGAGCTGGCAATACACGGCGGGCCTGTTTAAAAATTTTAAAAATAATATTTATGAAACTTCTATCGAGGTTTATTACAAAAACATGCAAAACCAGATTGAATACCAGGAAGGATTTACTCCTTCTTTAAAAGATCCTGAAGAGGAATTTGTTTTTGGAAGAGGATGGAGTTACGGCGCTGAATTTTTTATTAATAAAACCAGGGGTAAACTCAATGGCTGGATTGGCTATACACTTTCCTGGACATGGAGAAAGTTTGCAGAACTGAATGGAGGTGAAAAATTTCCTGCCCGCTACGACCGCCGGCATGACATGAGTATTGTGGTGAATTATGAAGCCGGAAAAAAATGGAAGCTGGGTGCCGTGTTTGTTTATGGTACTGGCAATGCAACTACCTTGCCCGAACGTTTTTATTTTATTAATGGTGTACTGACTCAGGAATACAGTAAAGTGAATCAATACCGGCTGGACGATTATCACCGGTTGGATCTTGCGGCCACTTATACACCTACAGCTAGGAAGAAACGGAAATTACAGAGCTATTGGGTATTTAGTATTTATAATGTGTATAGCCGACTAAATCCTTATTTTATTTATTTTGATCAAACCGGCAGTCTTTTTGACGGTAGCTTAAAAGTGGAAGCAAGGCAGGTTTCACTTTTTCCAATTTTACCTGCAGTTACATGGAATTTTAAGTTTTAAATACTTTATTTTTTAGGCCAGTTGGTACACCTTACACAAGACAGTGTTGCATACCAACGGCATAATTGATTGAAAAGAATAAAAAGATAAAGCTGGAGGCGGCAAAGAAAACTATTGCCAAACTGGAAGGAGATGTTAATTCACATATATAAAACATACTAAGGGATAGGAATGAGATACATTGAGAGGTCTTTGTATCATTTCATAACTAAAACCAACCAACATGAAACATTTCTACCGGTTATGTTTAATAACCATGTCACTGATTTTGACTGTTGATGGAAATAGTCAAACTAATTTTTCCCCTACCAATCCTTTTTACAGCGAAAGTAAATTACCCTACCAGGCACCTCAATTCGATAAAATTAAAGACAGCGATTTCAAACCTGCCATTGAAGAAGGTATGAGAGTGCAGCTAATGGAAATAGAGAAAATTGCCAATAATCCTAAGCCGCCAACATTTGATAATACATTGGCAGCAATGGAAAAAAGCGGCCGCCTGCTCGAACGGGTGAACAATGTGTTTGTCTTGATTACAGGCGCCAATACAAATCCTGCATTACAAAAAATAACCGGGGAGATTGCTTCAAAGCAAGCTGCACATCGTGATGCTATTTACCTGAACACCCAATTGTTTAAACGTATTGAAACACTTTATGCCAACCGGGCTAAACTAAAGTTAGATGCAGAATCAATCCGCTTGATTGAATTTTATCATCAGCGTTTTTTATTATCAGGCGCCAAACTATCAGATGCAGATAAAGCAAGCCTGAAAAAATTGAATGCAGAAGAGGCTTCTCTTAGCGCTAAATTCAATAATCAATTGCTGGCAGCCAACAAAGCAGGAGCTTTGGTTATAAACGATCTTTCAGAATTAGCCGGTCTGTCACAAGGAGAGATTGATGCTGCGGCCCGTGATGCCAAAGCTAATAAGCTGGAGAATAAATGGCTGCTTGCCTTACAAAACACTACGCAACAACCAGCTTTGCAATCACTTTCTAACCGGGCTACCCGCCAAAAATTATTTGAAGCTTCCTGGAACCGTACAGTTAAAAATGATTCAAATGACACAAAGAATACTCTTTCCCGTATAGCAAAGATCCATGCGGAGAAAGCAAAGCTGATCGGGTTTCCCAATTATGCCACTTGGAAACTACAGGATCAAATGGCAAAAACCCCGGCATCTGTAGATAATTTCTTTGCTCAATTGGTACCAGCAGCCACTGCAAAAGCAAAAGGTGAAGCCGCCGATATTCAGGCCCTGATTGATAAGCAAAACGGGGGTTTTAAATTAGAACCCTGGGATTGGAATTATTATGCAGAGCAGGTGCGGAAGGAAAAGTATGACCTGGATGCCAATGAGATCAAACCGTACTTTGAATTAAACAATGTATTAGAGAACGGGGTATTTTATGCAGCTACCCAACTCTATGGCATCACCTTTAAAGAACGTCACGACCTGCCAGTTTACCAGGAAGATGTCAGGGTATTTGAATTGTTTGACAAAGACAATTCAACCATTGGTTTATTTTACGGTGATTATTACAAACGCGATAATAAACGGGGTGGTGCCTGGAAGGACAATATGGTTCGCCAAACAAAATTGTTAGGTACAAAGCCTGTCATTTATAATGTATGCAATTACACAAAACCGGCAATCGGTCAACCGGCATTAATAAGTTTTGATGATGTAATAACTATGTTTCATGAATTTGGACATGCCTTGCACGGTTTCTTTGCCAGTCAAAAATATGCATCTATATCAGGAAGCTCTGTAGCACGGGATTTTGTTGAATTTCCCTCCCAGTTTAATGAACATTGGGCACTCGATCCCAAAGTGTTTAAAAATTATGCGGTTCATTATAAAACGAAAGAACCGATGCC
>DATDPZ010000282.1:0-2153 GCA_035292525.1 Chitinophagaceae bacterium | reverse complement strand
AAAGGGAAATTAAAATTGAAAGAAGCAAAGTATTTGCTGAATGAACTTTAAAATTATTTATACTGCTTCATTTGAAAAAGAGTTTAAAAAACTTTCTTCAAAAAACCCTTTATTAAAATCTGATTTCAATTCTTTTTTAGTTTCATTACATAAAAACCCCAAACAGGGAGTTTCTTTGGGTAATAATTGTTTTAAGTTACGTATGGCTATTGCCAGTAAAGGAAAGGGTAAGAGCGGGGGAGCCAGAATAATCACCTGAGTAAAAATTATGAACGAACTCATCTTTCTTGTGAGTATTTACGATAAATCAGTTCAGAAAACAATTACTGATAAAGAGATTCAGGAAAGACTAAAACCTTACCTGCGTTAATTATGATTTATCCCTGTATTTAAGATGAACAAAGTAAAAAACTATCTCAACCTCATAAAATTCTCTCACAGCATTTTTGCATTGCCTTTTGCTATGATCGGTTTTTTCCTGGGAGTAAAATCTCTTGAAATTGAACTGATCACTGAACCCTGGTATTTGCAATACGGAAAGCTTTTTATTCTGGTTGTTTTGTGTATGGTTTTTGCCCGTAGCGCTGCTATGGCATTTAACCGGTACCTGGACAGGTATTTTGATGCAAAAAATCCAAGAACTGCCATCCGGGAAATTCCAACCGGTATTTTAAAAGCGAATAATGTATTACTGTTTACGATTGTGAATTGTGTTTTGTTTATTGCTATTTGTTTTTTTATCAATAAAATTTGTTTCTTTCTTTCACCAATTGCATTGATAGTTATACTCGGTTATAGTTTTACAAAAAGATTTACTCCTCTTTGTCATTTAATTCTTGGATTGGGTTTAAGCCTTGCACCCATCGGCGCCTACCTGGCAGTTACCGGCCACTTTGATTTTTTACCCATACTTTTTTCTTTAGCTGTTTTGTTTTGGGTAAGTGGTTTTGATATCATTTATGCATTACAGGATGAAGAATTTGATAAAGAGAATAAATTGTTTTCTATACCCACTGCTTTAGGTAAAGCAAATGCATTGGCAGTTTCCCGTTTGTTACATCTGCTAACTTCCATTGTTGTTATTTATGCCGGATGGGCAGGAAAATTTGGAATGTTCTATTGGGCAGGGGCTTTTATTTTTATTGGCATGTTATTCTATCAGCATTCAGTTGTAAAACCAAATGATCTGAAAAGAGTTAATCTTGCTTTTATGACATCCAACGGTATCGCTTCAGTTGTGTTTGCGATATTTGTAATTACAGATATGTATTTTTTAAAATAATAATTCAATAAAAAATCCATTTGGCACGCATACTTTCCATCGACTATGGCCTGAAGCGAACCGGACTTGCTGTCACCGATCCCTTGCAGATCATCTCCACAGGATTGACTACGGTTGAATCAAAACAACTGATCCCTTTTCTTAAAAATTATTTTTTAAAAGAAGAAGTAGAACTTATCATCATTGGCGAACCAAAGAACTGGGATAATTCTGATACCCACGCCACCCCGCTGGTAGAAAAATGTATCAAAGAGCTTCAAAAGAATTTCCCGTCTATTCCCATAAAAAAAGTGGATGAACGCTATACGTCAAAGATGGCTAAGGACTCCATGCTGGAAATGGGGCTTAAGAAAAAAAAGCGCAGAGATAAAAAGCTGGTAGATGAAATTGCCGCTACCATTATTCTGCAGGAATATATGAATAGAGTTGATTAATGGTTAAATTGTTTGGTTGTTAAATTGACGGTATTTTTGCAACGAATAACAATTGAACAATTTAACAATTCATAGATGATTTTACCAATAATAGCCTATGGCCACCCGGTATTAAGACAAATGTGCGATGATATTACCCAAGACTATCCCGGGCTTTCCAAACTGATTGAGGATATGTGGGAAACCATGTATTTCAGCAGTGGGGTGGGTCTTGCTGCTCCGCAGGTGAATAAGCCGATCAGGTTATTTATAGTAGATTCTACACAGATCTTTAAGCAAATGGAAGAAGACAGGGAGAAAAATTCTTTCCCCGATGCTCCGGGTATCCGGCAGGTTTTCATTAATGCCCATATCAAAGAAATTGATGGGTTTGAATGGTTGTATAACGAAGGATGCCTCAGCATTCCTAAAATACGGGAAGACGTGAAACGGCATTC
>DATDPZ010000281.1:0-15216 GCA_035292525.1 Chitinophagaceae bacterium | reverse complement strand
CAGAAGCGTTCTGCAATAAACCACGGATTGAGTTACGCAAAATCTTACCGGCTTTACCAGCACGTCCGAATTCAGCGCCATTCTCACGGGTCCGTTGAAACGCCGGATCATTTGCGATACGGTCAGCAGGTATCCCGCCTTTTTCTTTGGCTAAATAGCCGTCCTGCGTTTTGTAGAAAGTAATATCTCCGATAGTACCATCTAATTTGATAATTCCTTTTTGTCTTGCCATAGGATTTAGATTGATTTAATTGATTTTACTGCGTTGCACTTTTTGTGCAGTTATAGCTATAACTTTTTTTATTTTTGCAGTTATCACCACAAGATTAAAATCACATTGACAAAGAAAAAAGCAACCGTTCCGAAGGTGCAGGGTTATGCAGCAAACGATCCCCAATCGCATAGTCATTTATGCAAAAGACATCATGAATATTACCGGCCGTAAGGAACGAGCCGCAAGAAAACTGCTTGCCCGGATCAGAAAGAAATACAGAAAGGAAAAAGGAGATTTTATTTCAGTCGAAGAATTCTGCGAATTCACTGGACTAAAGGAGGAAAAGGTTTCCCTTTTCCTCGTATCTTGAG
This sequence comes from Chitinophagaceae bacterium, assembly GCA_035292525.1. Classification (GTDB taxonomy): domain Bacteria; phylum Bacteroidota; class Bacteroidia; order Chitinophagales; family Chitinophagaceae; genus VBAS01. Next base: position 14,631 of record DATDPZ010000281.1, on the reverse strand, counting down.
CCAGGGATGAAGCTCATTAAAGGCGTAGATAGAGTATGACTGCTAATAAATTGTATTAAACCATAGCAATTTATACGGTTCGTTATTCGGTGCGTAGTAAATTTGAAAATCGCTGAAACATAAGCCAGCAAAGCGTTCCAAATTACATTACGAATCCCTCTCTCTCCGCATTACCCTCGATCGCTTTAGCGTTGAAGGATTTTTTAATTAATTTTCATACCCTGCTGTAATCATCCTGCAATCTTATAATATCCTCTTCATCACTCGGATTATTTGTATCTGTATGTTGCCAGATCTCTGCTACCATTCCCCAATCATCCAAACCCAGCAGCCGGTGCCTTAATCCTTGCTTTAGTTTTACTATTTCACCTGTTTTTAAAACTTGTTTCTTATTTTCGACGTCCGTTTCGCTGGTCACTACTCCGATATTATTCCCAATACATTTCCATATTTCCGCCCTGCGAAGGTGATATTGCCAACTAAGACGCTGGCCTGGCGCCACCATTAGAATTTTCGGGCTGAGTTTACCTTTAAGCTGAAGATCCGTAATATTCTCTTCAGGGAAAAAATGAGAAACAAATTTTACTGCCTGGTTTTCATCAATCACAAAAAATCCACCCCAGGGCCGGTTTAAATCTTTATTGATGATAATAAATCCATCTTTGAATAAATAATTTTCTACTTCCTCAAATATCTTAAACTTGTCGTTCATGCTTTTGTCTTTTTTTTATTATGTATTGAAGTGTTAAAACGTTAATCAAAACTGAATCCTGTTTTCAAAGATCAATCACTTTTCTTTCTTTGTTACTTTTCATTGCCGCTTCAATCAGCCTGATCACTTTAAGACCATCTGCTGCAGTTACCGGCATCGCTGAATTGTTTGCCAGTGCCTCATAAATACCATTATAATATTCCATATAATTTCCCTGCAAAGAAGGAATATGTTTTTTAATAATGATGCCGTCTTTTTCTGTATGAAGAAATCCCATTTCTGTAGCAGGTTCTTTACCCCAGTCATCTCCTTCGGGCAGTTTCCCGGCAGTAAGATTTATTTCCTGAACATCCGTTTTGGCTTTTATAAACGACCCCTTTCGTCCATGAAAAATATATCCCGGCAATGGTTCCCTTACAAAATAACTCGACTTCAACGTCATTCTATGTTCAGGATAGAAAAGTTTAAGATCAAAATAATCATCTGCCAGCGAGCCCGGCCTGTTAATGGTGATGTCTGCAGAAACAGCCAGTGGCATTCCGAAAAACTGAATGGCCTGGTCAATTAAATGTGAGCCCAGATCATACAAACAACCAACCGCAGGACCAGGTATTTCTTTATGCTCTTTTGGACTTAATTGCGGATTAAACCGGTCATAATGTATTTCGGCATCTACAATTTTTCCCAATAATTCTTCATCCAGAATTTTTTTCACTGTTTTATAATCACTGTCATATCGCCTGTTTTGATAAACAGAAAGTTTTTTATTCACTTTCTTTGCCAAAGAGATTAATTCTTCTGCCTGGCTGGTAGTGGCCGTAAAAGGTTTTTCTACCACTGCATGTTTATCCGCCAGCAACACTTTTTTTGTAAAATCAAAATGTGTATAACTGGGTGTATTTATGATTACCAGGTCAATGGTTTTATCTGCCAGCATTTCCTCAAAAGATCGGAAAGTTTTTACCCCGGGATATATTTCAGTGGCCAGGTTTTTAGCCCTTTCCCATACTGCATAAAAATTTAAGCCGGGATGAACCTGGAGGAACGGAGCATGAAAAACTTTTCCGCTCATGCCAAAGGAACATAGAGCTACCTGATACTTTTCCATTTTGCTTTTATTGTAAAGCTAAATTTTTCTGAAGAATACAAGTCAAGTTTCATCTGCTTTTCTTTATCTGTACTATGGCCCCTGGACTATCAGCACTGCCGAAAAACAAAATAATTTATACCAGATGGTTGGTATTACTCCTGACTTTTACTAAATTACAAGTCTCGAAAAAAAGCTATGCATACTGTTTCAGATATCCTTGTGCGGAAAGGCGCTTCTGCTGTTGCTGTAAAACCTGACACAAAAGTGATAGATGCCCTATTACTGATGACCGATAAAAATATCGGATCCATTTTGGTGATGGATGGCGGCGAATATTCAGGAATTGTCACTGAACGGGATTGTGTAAGAAAAATAATTTTAAAAAGTAAACCCCCGGCTGAGATCAGTGTATCAGAAATCATGTGCACTAACCTTCCTTCCGTACTCCCTTCCGATACGGTAGAACTTTGCATGAAATTAATGATTGAAAAAAACATCCGTTACTTACCGGTATTTGAAAATGAACTTATTTCAGGGATTATAAGTATGAGCGATGTGGTAATGGAAACGATCCTTGAAAAAAAAGAATCGAAAGACCATCTCGAAAAATATATTCATTCTGATTCCTGAAATAAGCACAACTAAAAACTCCCTCAATTTCCAGCGGAATAATAAAAACGTCTCTTATACCTGAGGCGTTTTTGTTTGTATATCTCTATCTTTTTTCATAAGAAAGAGGGGGCATTTTAAATTGTCGCATCCTTAATTTGTTTCAGCCCCCATCCCCTAAAGGGGAGTACCAGTATTAAAATTAGTTATTCTCCTTTAGGAAATAAGGGCAAAAGCGACATTTGAAATGCACCCATTAAAATTTCAGTCACTTATTTTGTTAATTTATCCTCAAAGACCGGCACCTGTCATATAGCTTACTATCCGGCTTTATAAAAGAACGTAAATTGCAAATGATTTTGAAAATGAATTCAAGAAAATTATATTTAATATTTATGAAAAGTTTGGGGATTGCCTGCTTTATTGTAATTAGCTCATTAATTTCCTGTGCTCAACTAAATAATCAAGATAAAAAAATGAATACAAATAAAGCAACTGCTGAATCTGGATCTTTATTAACAGGTAAACCGGATACCGCAACATTGGGCACTGGTTGTTTCTGGTGTACAGAAGCCATTTTTGAACAATTGGATGGGGTAATTTCTGTTGTATCCGGTTATTCCGGCGGACACGTTAAAAATCCAACATACAACGAAGTGGGAACTGGTGAAAGCGGCCATGCCGAATGCGTTCAGATTGTTTATGATCCTCAAAAATTAACCTTTGATGAATTACTTGAAGTATTCTGGCAGGTGCATGACCCTACTACTTTAAACCGCCAGGGAGCTGATGTAGGCCCTCAGTACCGGAGTGTGATTTTTTATCATAATGAAGATCAAAAACAAAAAGGAGAAAAATATAAATCAGAATTGAATAACAGCGGCGCTTTCAGCAATCCTGTTGTAACTACGCTGGAACCATTTATAAAATTTTATTCAGCAGAAGACTATCACCAGGAGTATTATGCAAATAATAAAAACAAAAATCCTTATTGCTCGATGGTAATCACACCGAAACTTGAAAAGTTTAAGAAAGTATTCAGTGATAAATTAAAAAAACAATAAACAGTTTTAATCCTTTTTCAGGTTTTTCCGGGATTTATTTTATTTCTTTATCATTTTTAAAAACCAAATACATAAGCAAGCAGATAATAAACGTACACCAGTAAAAGCATGATATACAAGGTAACTAAAACGTGAGTAGATTTAATTTTCATAAGTACAGTTTAAAGTTTTCAATCAAAATATTTTTTGGAATCCAAAGGATTATACAATAATAACAGTGATTTTTTCGGGGTTTTCCTGAAGGGATACTGAACTTTTTCTTCGTAAGCCTAAGGTAATTTTCAATTCAGAATTGTGCAATAGTAATCGTAATAAAACATCGGTCTTTTTTAAAAATACCTGGGATAATTACGTTTTAAAAAGTGATTTTACCAGATAAAAATACGATCTCGGTTCCATTGTAAAAAAGCAGAGATAAAATCACCTGATTGATTCAGGCAGAATGGATATAGTATAAATTGAATTAATTCTGCAGGGTCTGCAGGAAGTAAATTGTAAACCCGGTGAGAATGATTTATTGTCCGGCGGCAGTAATTGACTCTTCCTTAATTCTTCCTACTCCAATAAATCTGCGAACCCAGTAACTGTCAAAAATATCGCTGATCATAACGCCTCCACTGGAAGCTGCATGAACAAATTTATTGTTTTGAAGATAAATACCAACATGCGAAATGCCACCACGGGTATTGAAAAATAACAAATCTCCTTCGGCTAATTGAGTTCTTGATATCCGGTCAGTTATTTTGTACTGCTCCCTTGTCGTTCTGGGAATATTTAATCCATAAACAGCGGCGAAAAGATATTTTGAAAAAGCAGAACAATCTATTCCATTTTTTGTATTGCCACCCAACCTGTACCGGGTACCATACCATTCATCAATAAATTCAAACATCCTGGTAGTGGTAATATCCTCAACAGAAGTATTCAGTAAAATTGAATATTTTACCTGTAATGGAGAAGCCAGTTCTATTTTTGAGTAAGCAATTTGATTCGTTAAAGAAGAGTTTTTGTGAGTATTTGACCGGGAAGGTTTAGCTAAACTTTTTGCCGGCGTTTCCGGTTTTTTATTTTCGTGGTTTACTGCCAATGAGGCAACCGGCATGGAAATTTCGCTCAAAAATCTTGTTTCCTTTTTTCCCGTCGTAAAAGCATTATCTTCTGTATTATCTGTTTTTCCTGTAAAAGCAGTTCTCAAACTGCTACAGCTTGTTAAGATGACTATTGAAAATGAATATAAAAGAAACTTTTTCAGCATGAATTGGTTCACTTAGATTGAATTTCAGAGGGTAGTTACAAAAACCCTGCCGCAGGCAGTTCCGGAATTTTTCTGCGGGTTGCTCAAAAATAAAAATCTTTATTGTAAATGTGGATATTATTTACCGGAAATTTGCATTTACCAAAGGTCATTCCCTTTTATTTGCAGAGAACAACTGATACTAAAGCAGATAGTGTTCATTGATATGGATTGTTAATTTTGCTCAATGACTTTTTTTCTATGAAATTTTCTCACTTACACGTACATACTCAATTCTCTTTACTTGACGGAGCCGCTTCTATCCAGAAACTTTATCAGAAAGCTATTGATGATAAAATGCCGGCATTGGCTATTTCCGATCATGGAAATATGTTTGGCGTGTTCGAATTTGTAGCCGAAGCATATAAACATAAAGATGAAAAAGGGAACCTGAAAGTAAAGCCGGTGGTAGGTTGTGAATTTTATATTACAACAGACCGAACAAGAAAAACTTTTACAAAAGAAGAAAAAGACCCCCGGCATCACCAGATTCTTTTAGCTAAAAATGAAACGGGTTATAAGCATCTCGTTAAACTTACTTCACTGGGTTATATTGAAGGTTTATACAGTAAATACCCCCGCATTGACAAAGAACTTATTTTAAAATATCATGAAGGACTGATAGCAACTACCTGTTGCCTGGGGGCAATGGTTCCCCAGTTGATCCTCAGAAGCACAGAAGAAGCTGCAGAAAAAGAATTCAAATGGTGGCTGGATATTTTTGGAGAAGATTATTACGTGGAGCTACAGCGTCACGGAATGAAAGACCAGGATAAAGTGAACCTGGTGCTAATAAAATTTGCCCGGAAATATGGTGTTAAGATCATTGCCAGTAACGACTCACACTATGTAGAGCAAAGTGATTTTACTGCCCATGATATATTGTTGTGTATAAACACAGGTGAAAAAGTAAGTACTCCCGCCCTTCGTGAATTTTCTGATGATGATATCATGGTAAAAGATAAACGGTTTGCCTTTCCCAACGACCAGTTTTATTTCAAAAAAACGGAAGAGATGGAAAAAATATTTTCCGATCTTCCTGAAGCAATTGATAATACCAATGATATAGTTGATAAAATTTCATTGCTCAACCTGAAAAAAGAAATACTTCTCCCGGCCTTCCCGGTACCTCCTGAATTCAAGATGCACACAAAACCGGAGAAACATGGAAAAGGGGAAGTAAGCCTGGACTCTCTCAACCAATGGGAATACCTGAAACATATTACTTACGAAGGTGCAAAAAATCGTTATTCTGAATTGAATAATGAACTGCTTGATCGTATAGAATTCGAATTGTTCACCATCAAAACAATGGGCTTTGCCGGTTATTTTCTCATTGTTGCAGATTTTATAAAAGCAGGCAGGGAGATTGGCGTATTGGTGGGGCCCGGCAGAGGATCTGCTGCCGGAAGCGTAGTGGCTTATTGTTTAGGAATTACCAATATTGATCCCATAAAATACAACCTGCTGTTTGAAAGATTTTTAAATCCCGATCGTAAATCAATGCCCGATATAGATACAGATTTTGATGACGTGGGAAGACAAAAAGTGATTGATTATGTGGTAAAAAAATTTGGCAAAAACCAGGTGGCACAGATTATTACCTATGGTACCATGGCCGCCAAATCCAGTATTGCAGATGTGGCCAGGGTAATGGATCTGCCCTTACCTGAAAGCAGGGCAATTTCCAAACTGGTGCCAGAAAGAGCCGGCATTGAACTTAAAAGAGTATTGCATGCACCACTTACTCCGAAAGACGGTGATAAATCACTTACAGAAAAAGAAGGACTTAACCCAGATGAAATTGAGAATGTAAAAAAACTCCGTGAATTATATAAAGGCAAGGGAATAGAAAGTAATGTATTACATGAAGCAGAAATTCTGGAAGGTTCAGTACGAAATACAGGGATTCATGCTGCCGGCATCATCATTGCCCCAAAAGATCTCACTGAATTAATTCCTGTCGCCACTTCAAAAGAATCGGATTTATGGCTAACGCAGATTGAAGGAAATATGATTGAAGATGCCGGCGTTATCAAAATGGACTTCCTGGGTTTAAAAACCCTTACTATCATTAAAGATGCTCTTGAACTTATAAAGCTGAATCATGGAGTGGATATTAATATTGACGATCTGCCGTTGGATGATGAAAAAACATTTCAATTATACCAGCACGGAGATACCATTGGCACTTTCCAGTTTGAAAGTTCGGGTATGCAAAAATATTTACGGGATTTGAAACCCGACAGGCTGGATGACCTGATCGCCATGAATGCTCTCTACCGCCCCGGCCCCATTGCTTATATTCCGAATTTTATAGAACGTAAACATGGAAGAGAAAATATTTCTTATGACCTCCCGGAGATGGAAGAATACCTTAAGGAAACCTATGGAATTACTGTTTACCAGGAGCAGGTAATGCTGTTGGCACAAAAACTTGCTGATTTCAGCAAAGGAGATGCAGATATATTAAGAAAAGCAATGGGCAAAAAGCAGAAATCGGTGCTGGATAAAATGAAAGGACAGTTTATTGAAAATGCAAAGAAAAAAGGATTTGGAGAATACACTCTTGAAAAGATCTGGACCGACTGGGAAGCATTTGCCCAATATGCATTCAACAAATCACACTCTACCTGCTATGCCTATGTGGCTTACCAGACTGCTTATTTAAAATCTCATTACCCGGCCGAATATATGTCTGCCGTGCTTAACCATGCCGGCAATATAGAAAAGATCACCTTCTTTATGGAAGAATGCAAACGGATGGGCATAAAAGTACTGGGGCCGGATATTAATGAATCCTTAAAAGGATTTGCTGTAAATACAAAAGGCGAAATACGTTTTGGATTAGGGGGATTAAAAGGTGTAGGAGAAGCAGCTGTTGAAAACCTGATAGCAGAAAGAAAAAAGAACGGTCCCTTCGGGGATATTTATGATTTTATAAAACGGGTGAACCAACGCAGTGTAAATAAAAAAACACTGGAGAGCCTGGTATATGCCGGCGCCTTTGATTGTTTTCCGGAATATCACCGTGCACAATTTTTATTTACATCACCAGATGATACAGCCACCGGGTTAGAAAAAATTATCCGATTCGGACAGGTATTTCAGCAAAATACATTGTCTTCTTCCAATACATTATTCGGTGACCTGCCACTTGCCATTGAAATTAAAAACCCGGTTTTACCAGACTGTGCACCCTGGCCATTAATCGTTCAACTGGATCATGAAAAGGAAGTAACGGGTATGTTTCTCAGCGGCCATCCATTGGATCATTTCAGGTTCGAAATAAAACATTATTCCATCACTCCATTAGCAGAATTTAATGAGTTCAGGGAAGCAGTGAATCTTTTTCCCAATTCAAACCGTCAATTCAGGCTGATTGGTTTAGTAACAAATGCCGACCACCGGATTTCTAAAAAAGGAAATAAGTATGGCGCTTTTTCTATTGAAGATTATTCCGGAAAAACTGACCTCGTACTCTGGGGAGATGATTATATCAGGCATGCGCCATTTCTGCAACCGGGCGGCGCTTTATTTATCACAGGAAATTTTAAACAACGTTATAACACACCTGAATATGAATTTAAAATTTCCGGGGTATCTACAATTGAAAATATTAAACGAAATCTTACCAAACAACTTTGTATAGATATTCATCCAAAGAATATCACTGCTGAAATGATTAGTTTTTTTGAAGAAAATGTGAAAGGACACCCGGGCAGATCTTCCCTGAAATTTAATTTACTGGAACCAAAAAATAACCTGAAGATCAGCTTTATTACATTGGACACCGGTTTTGAAATGAACGATGAACTGGTAGAATATCTTGAAAACAATCCGGATCTGGAAGTACAAATAACTTCCAATTAATTAGAAATTATTTTGGATAAAATAAAATCAATAAACACTAAACAAAACGACGTTTTAGCAGCACTTCCTTCATTATTTGTCTTAATAATGACAAGTTAATCACATAATGCTGCCATAACTTCGTCCTATCCTATTTGGACGTATTTTTGCAACCCTGATAAAAACAAAAAAATAAATTATGGCAAAAGAATTTACAGATGGTAACTTTCAGACAGAAGTTTTAGCAGCAGATAAATTAACAGTAGTTGATTTTTGGGCTGAGTGGTGTGGGCCCTGCCGTGCAATAGGACCCGTAATTGAAGATCTGGCAAAGGAATACAACGGGAAAATAAACGTGGGCAAGGTAAATGTGGATGTAAATCCAACAATCAGTATGAACTATGGTATTACTTCCATTCCTGCTATTTTATTTTTCAAAAACGGACAACTGGTGGATAAGCTGATAGGGGCACAACCCAAAGGAAACTTTGTAAAGAAAATTGAATCCCATATTTAATATCTAAGATAATTAAATGAAAGCCTCTCTTATACGGGTGGCTTTTTTTATGCTTAAAAAATACCCGGGTAAGTTCCATCTTTTGAATTTATTAAACTCCCCCGGCAGACAGGTTAATTAAAAATTTCGGCTATATTGCTGCAAATTAAATCCCCGGCACATGCATATAGAAAATATTTTACGTGGTTTGGCAGGAATACTTTTTTTATTTTTTATTTGTTTCCTTTTAAGCAATAACAGGAAAAAAATAAACTGGAAACTGGCCGGACTTGGTTTCCTGCTTCAGATCACACTGGCAATTTTAATTACCAATAACCTGCTATGGATGTCGGATATTTTTTCTTTTATGGCCAACCTGTTTGTGAAAGTGATAAATACCGGAAAAAGCGGAGCCAGGTTTCTTTTTGGTAACCTGGTAGATGACAGCCAGAACTGGGGATTCATTTTTGCCGTACAGGCTTTACCAAATATTATATTCTTTGCAGCCCTCTCTGCAGTGCTTTATTATTTTGGAATTCTTCAGAAAATTGTTTTTGGATTTGCATGGTTACTCTCAAAGATTGGTGTAAGTGGCCCTGAAAGCATTTCAGCTGCTGCCAACGTTTTTATGGGACAAACAGAAGCTCCGTTGCTGGTAAAACCCTACCTGGAAAAAATGAGAAAAACGGAATTGCTATGTATCATGGTAGGTGGAATGGCTACTACTGCAGGCAGTGTACTGGGCGTTTATGTAACCATGCTCGGTGGAAACGATGTGGCAGAACAACAGAAATATGCCAAATTACTATTGATGGCATCAGTAATGGCTGCTCCTGCTGCTATAGTTGTTTCAAAAATGCTTTTTCCCGATCCCGAACCGGTTGTTGCCGGAAAAGAATTAATAGTGTCTAAAGAAAAAATCGGATCCAATTTGCTGGAAGCAATCTCAAACGGTACTACGGATGGTTTGAAACTGGCTGTAAACGTAGGCGCCATGCTGATCGCCTTCATTGCTCTGATTGCAATATTCAACGGAGCCCTTGGCCTGGTAGGAAGACTTACCACATTAAATGATCTCATTGCTCAAAATACCGGCGGGAGGTTTGATAAACTTTCTTTACAATTCATTTTAGGATATGCTTTTTCTCCTATCTCTTATATTATTGGTATCCATAGCAAGGATATTGTTTTATTTGGCCAGTTATTAGGAGAAAAAACAATCGTCAATGAATTCATTGCCTATCAGTCGTTGGCAGAAATGAAATCGGCTAATGTTATTTCAGATCCAAAAACACTGGTGATGGCCAGTTTTGCGTTATGCGGTTTCGCCAATTTTTCTTCAATCGGAATTCAGATTGGCGGTATCGGAGCCCTGGCACCGAATCAACGGAAAAATCTTACTGAACTTGGCATTAAAGCACTAATTGGCGGCACTATTGCCTGCCTGATGACAGCCACCATTGCGGGGGCTTTGTTTAATGGCTAGCAAACTTTTTTTTAAAAATGACGTTTATTTAAATGATAAAATGAGTTAATCATTTCATTAAACCAAATCTACCGGTTCTGATCAATAATCAGTAAAATTGTAAACAATAAATCCTGTAAAAAACTTTATCCATCTCCCAAAAAGCAATCCATTGAAAAAAAATACAATTCAAATATTCATTGCATTTTTTTTACTTGGTATGCCTGTTACTTTTTCGCAGCAGTCAGTTTTTCCCGGCACAAATTCAACTATTGACAAATGCGGCACACAGCTTTGGCTGAACAACATGAATACCGTTTCTCCCGGGTACCGGGAACAATATCTTCAAAATGAAAAACTACTGGGCGATGCCATTACAAAAATTCTTAAACAGGAAAATATTTTAAACCTCCAAAGAACGGCTGCTACTATTAATATACCTGTTGTATTTCATGTGGTAGTATCCAACCAGGCCACGGTGCCTGATGCCATGATTTTAGCACAGTTAAACAGGTTGAACCTGGATTTTGCAGGGCTAAATGCAGACAGTGCAAACGGTGCCCCCTTTTATTCGGTAAGAGGGCATTCAAAAATTCAATTCTGCCTCGCTCAAAGAACTCCTGCCAATATTTCAAGCAATGGTATTGTAAGAATCACCTCTTCTGTAAAATCCAGTTTAAGTGCAGGGGATCCTGTAAAATATACAGCACAGGGCGGAAGCAGCGCCTGGGACACGGATAAATATATCAATATATGGATCGCCAATCTTCCTGACGGATTTCTGGGCTATGGCACTTTCCCCGGGTCGCTACAGGCAGAACAGGGTGTAGTTGTACTTGCCGGCACCTTACCCGGTGGCGATGAAACTCCGTATAATAACGGACGAACATTGATCCATGAACTGGGCCACTATTTCTGGTTGCTTCATCCTTGGGGAAGTACCAGCTGTGCCGATGATTTTCCAAATACTCCCGGAATTGATGATACTCCTTTGCAGGCTGACCCAACTTATGGCTGTCCTGTGGGTGTTGAACCTTCCGGTTGTTCATCTCCATCTCCTCCCGGCAGAATGTACCAGAACTTTATGGACTATACCGATGATGGCTGCATGTCTATGTTTACCAACGGGCAAAATTTACGTGCCGACCAGGCCATCGTTCTCTTCCGGTCAGGATTGTTATCCTCAAACGGATGCCAGCCGGTAGTACCGCTGCCAAATGATGCCAGCATTTCTTCCATTCTTACTCCGCAAAATTTTGCTGATTGTCTGGGTCCCAGTACTCCGTTATCGGTTTCTTTACATAATCCCGGTTCAAATGTTTTAACAGCAGTGACCATTACAGTTGAACTAAATAATGTTTTAATTCAGACCTATAACTGGACGGGTAGTCTTGCACCTGGGGCTACAACAATTATCAATCTGAACACGGTAAATTTAATTGTAGGACAAAATACCATTGTAGTTTGTACAAAAGATCCTAATGGCTTCGCGGATTCAGTACCTTCAAACGACTGTAAAATTGCTGTTGCAAATGGTTCAGCCATTCAATGGCCATTGGCCGGTATTCCCCTATCAGAAGGATTTGAAGGAAGCAGTTTCCCTCCAGCCAACTGGACAAGGCAGAACCCAGATAATAATTTAACCTGGCAAAGAAACACAACGGATATATCCCGAAGCGGAAATGCAAAAGCATTCATTAATCACTTTAACTATTTATCCGTTGGTCAAACTGATGATCTGATTTCACCAAATATTTCAATTGGTATTGCTGATTCTCTTTGGGTAAGTTTCTGGGCGGCTTATAAAGGACAACCCAATAATTCCTTTGAAATTTTCCAGGTGGCTGTTTCCACCAATTGCGGAAATACTTTTACCAATGTTTATAATAATACAGCTGACCAGGATTTTGCAGAACCACCTGTTGTTTCTGCTACCAGTTGGTCTCCTTCTGCCATCAGTCAATGGAAAAGAAAATCAATTGACCTCAGTTCATTAAATACGGCACGCAACCTGCTGATCCGTTTCAGGATGATCAATCAAAAAGGAAATAATTTTTACCTGGATGATATACAGATTGACAAAAAAATATTTCAGAATATTGATGCCGGTGTCGTTGATGTCATCAACCCAAAAGCAAAAATGTGTGTGAACAGTACTGCCCCGGTAGTGGTTATTAAAAATTTTGGTAAAAATAACCTCACCTCAGCCAATATCAATTACCAGGTAGATGGCAGTGGCCCGGTCAGAACGATTTTCTGGTTTGGAAATCTTGTGAGAAATCAAACGGCTACCATTACATTGCCTGTTGCCAATCTTGGCAGCACAGGTAATCATACTTTGCATGTTTATACTTCAGAGCCAAATAATGTTGCGGACCAGGATCCCACGAATGACCGCTTTGTAAAAGCATACCAGGTCTTTGATGTATTTGCTTTACAGGAAGCAGTGACAGAAGAATTTACTAATCCGGCTTTCCCTCCCCCCAACTGGAACATTTATAATCCGGATGCAGATATAACCTGGGCCCGGCATGCCGGTATCGGAAAAAGAAATCCGGGCTCAGCCTGGTTCAATGATTTTGCAAATAATACGGTTGACAGGTTTGACGATCTGCTCCTTCCAAATTATTCATACACCGGCATTGATTCTGTTTTCATGACCTTTAACCTGGCTACTATTTCCAAAACAGTACCGGGTACACCGGGAGCCCGGTATGACACGTTATCTGTTCTGCTTTCTAAAGATTGTGGAAATACATTTCAGTCTATTTATAAAAAATATGGTGCCGCCATACAAACAGTAAATTTCCCCTTGAATCCAACAGCTGAGTTTTTCCCTGCCGGCAATCAGTGGAGATTAGATTCCCTCGATCTGGGAAACTGGTTAAGCGGAACAGAACCTTTATTCCAACTGGGATTCAGGTTTCATGGAAATACTGAAAATAATTTATTCCTGGATGATGTGACGGTGAGAACGGAGATTTTGCCTGACCGGTTGAAAAGAGACGGTTATATTCTTTATCCTGTTCCTTTCAGAAATAAAGTAAATGTCTGGCATTTCAGAACCCCGTTTGATTTAGTATTTGTAAATGTATATAATGCTTACGGCCAGTTGGTATGGGCAAGAAAAGTTAATGGTAATGCCGGAAAAGTGATAGAGATTGATTTGAGTTCGAAAGCTTCGGGCATGTATACTGTCAGCCTGGGCTACGAGGATACCAAAAAAAATGTAAGCATACCGGTAGTAAAATATTGAATACTTCAATCAGAATTTTAAATCAATTGACGTCCCCGGGGTTTTATTTTGTGCCTACCTTTGCCGTAAAATTTTTTACAAAATGATAAAGGACCTGCCTGCTGTTGTTAAACTGCCTTCAGCATTGAATAAGATCAGGGAAAAAGTTTTGGCAGGTGAAAGAATTTCTGATGAAGAAGGTTTAATACTTTTTGAAAAAGGCTCCTTACCTTTTCTAGGCTCTCTTGCCAATCATATCCGGGAAAAAATTCATGGAAACAAAACTTATTTCAACCGGAATTTTCATATAGAACCAACCAATGTTTGCGTATTCAGCTGCAACTTCTGTTCCTATTCCCGCCTGTATGCACATAAAGAAGATGGCTGGGAGCTTTCAGAAGAGCAGATGCTGGATATAGTAAAAAGCTATGATGGAAAGCCGGTGACTGAAGTGCATATTGTAGGGGGTGTACATCCAAAAATGAATCTTCATTTTTTTGCGGAGCTATTAAGAAAAATAAAAAAACACCGTCCCTCCCTGCATATAAAAGGCTATACGGCTGTAGAACTGGATTACATGTTTCGCAAAGCAAAGATGAGCAATGAGGAAGGTCTAAGATACCTGCAGGAAGCCGGCCTGGATTCTTTACCCGGTGGCGGAGCCGAGATTTTTCATCCTGAAATAAGAGAAAAAATATGTGCCGATAAAGTAAATGCCGAAGGCTGGCTGAAAATTCATGAAACGGCTCATCAATTGGGTATGCAGAGTAATGCTACCATTTTGTACGGGCATATTGAGAAATATGTTCACCGG
>DATDPZ010000280.1:0-5383 GCA_035292525.1 Chitinophagaceae bacterium | reverse complement strand
AATCCAGTCCCAGTTTGTAACCGATCTCTCTGTATTCAGCAAATTCATCCGGATGTACAAAACGATGAACGGGTAAATGTTTTTTTGTAGGTTGAAGATACTGACCAATAGTAATTACATCGCAGCCATTATCGCGGAGGTCGGTCATGGTTTGTATCACTTCTTCCCTTGCTTCGCCAAGGCCCAGCATGATGCCGCTCTTGGTTCGCATACCACCCTGCTTTAATATTTTTATCACTTCCATACTGCGCCAGTATTTGGCTTGTATGCGTACCTGCCTGGTCAGCCTTTCTACTGTTTCAATATTGTGAGATACTACTTCAGGAGCAGCATCAATGATACGTTGTATATTTTCTTTCTCGCCTTTGAAGTCAGGGATCAATGTTTCCAAAGTAGTTTCAGGATTTAAGGCTTTTACTGCTTTGATGGTATTGTTCCAGATAATGGAGCCGCCGTCTATGATTTCGTCACGATCAACAGAAGTGATAACCGCATGTTTTACTTTCATTAAATGAATGGCTTCTGCCACCCGTTGCGGTTCATCCCAATCAAGAGGTGCTGGTTTCCCGGTGGCTACAGCGCAGAAGCCACAACTACGGGTACAGATATTTCCAAGGATCATAAAAGTGGCAGTACCTTCTCCCCAGCACTCTCCCATGTTGGGACAGTTGCCACTTTCACAAATAGTATGCAGTTTATGTTTATCCACCAGGCTTCTTATATGTTTGTATTCTTCACCAATAGGCAATTTTACCCGAAGCCAGGATGGTTTTTTAGTTTTTTGTTCAACTGGGTCTGATATTATGGGAAGCTCTGTCATATTTATAAATGTTCAATGTCCAATTTTCAATAATCAATTTTCAATTTTTTGAGGCTTTTAATTGAGAATTGAACATTTTTAACTTAATAGAATTACGGAACCTTGAACGGAGCCCGTCCGAATGGCTGGCCGGGCGGACGTCGCAACGGAAGCTCAATAATTTTCCTTCAACCGGTAAAATAAATTATTAAAAGTCCTTCTTTGCAGAAGCAACGAAGAAAAAGCAAAAATACAGCGATTACTTACGATGACCAAACATGACAGCAATATGTCCCTGGTAAAAGAATTGCTTTTCTTTTTGAAAAAGCATCTGTGGAATTTTGGACGAGTAGAAATCTGCACTTAGGCCTATTTCAACTCCGGAAACTACTTCATTAAACCGGCCGAAGTCAAAACGCAGCGCAGTTTTGACAAAAGCCCCCGGTTTGTATTCCAGTTCATTCCATCCCTTACCAAGTCCACTGCCCCCAACAATAAAACCGGAAACGAATAAGGCGCTATCCTGTGGTGTGTATTTGATGGATTTGTTTACCCGGTTGTTGTCTAAAACATCTATATAATAGGGCCGCAGTAAGCCAAGACTTAACCCGCCTTTATAAATAACACTTAAAGCCACTCCATTTTTATTTCCTTTCTGACCGAGTATTCTTTGCTGGCCAAAACCAAGTTGCAGTTGGTAAAAGTTATTCAGCTTTCCGTAAACATAAGGATTGCCGAATGAAAAGCCGCCTGTGCCATTTGGCAGTTTATCTTCTTTGGGATGTTTTATTTCATTGAACTCAATATCGTAAAGGTTAGTAATGGATTGGGATTTGGTTTTTCCTTTTTCAAAAAAAAGACCATAGCCATTGGTACGCAGCTGAAGGCCAAAGATGCTTTGTTTGGAATAGATCAGCACGCCTTCTTCGTCCTGTCTGATGAGTTCGTTGATCTTTTGTCTTCTTTCTTCACGCCGGGTATCGGCTCTGCTTTTTTTTCTGCCGGGATCTTGTGAAAAACCAGAAAGGCTGAAAACTGAAATGGTAAGGAGGATGATTATTTTCTTCACGAGGATGTTATTTAATTTTAAGAGTTCAAATGATAGAAGGAGTTTTTAAAACATTTTTATGTACCTGTTTTCATTCTCTATTTTTACTCTTAGCTTTTGAATGTAAATTTAGGGCAAAAATTATAATGACATCCACAGTAATTTATAATGGCAAGTTAAGAACCACCTGTACCCATTTAAGGAGCGGAAATAGTTTTGAAACTGATGCGCCGGTTGATAACAATGGGAATGGTGAACGATTTTCTCCAACTGATCTGATGGCTACTTCCCTGGCTACCTGTATGGCCACTGTGATGGGTAAAAAGCAAGAACCATGGGCTTTGATTTAAATGACCTGAAGATTGAAGTGCTGAAGGTCATGAAGTCAGATCCACGCCGTGTAGGAGCAATTGAATTGACTTTTCATATTCCGGACAACCTGAAAGCCATTGACGAAAAGACAAAAACAATTTTAAAACAAACGGCTATTACCTGCCCGGTTCAGTTGAGTATTCACCCGGAAATTGAAGTAAAATCAGATTGGGGTGCCTGGACCTAAAGCCTAAGGGTTATTCGTTAAAAAAATTGTTTTGTTATCTCACAATCTTATAGCAGCACTTGGTTTTACGTAGTAATAATCACAGCAGGTTTTACTTTGTTTAGTAAAGAAGCGTAGTCTACTTTTGTGACAATATTAAAATGAAATGAAAACAAGAATTCTCTTTTATATTTTAGTGATCGTTATGTTTTGTGCCTGTGCCCATGCAGTAACACCCAGCGAAGCTGCTAACAGAAGTTATAAAAAATGCAGGGCGATGAAGTGACCCGATCAGGGCCTCAATAGAGCATTGCCAACTGCGCAATCCAGACAACGTCTTTTTTTACAATACTCATTTTTTAATTCTAACAATGCCTGTGAATCGCAGGCATTGTTATTTTCTATCCGCAATTGCTGAAACCCGGAGGTTACATTATTTTTTTCCGGCAATATTTCTTCCAGCCAGTTAATGGCTTTTGTTTTATAAAGGTCATCGTCATGGTAGTTTCCCCAGGCAAATAAAACCGGGCAAATAGTATTGATGATAATATTATTAATCATGTCAGCGCCCAGGTTTTTCTTTTTAAATTCAGAAAGTTCATCAAACCTGTAATGATAATGCCAGTAGTCATTGGCTGTTACTTCAAACCATTTTCTGATTTCTGAAACAGTAGTAGCTTCCCTGATTTCTGAAAAAAGATGAGATGATGCAGTTACCAGGATGGCCAGCTGCGCCAGCCGGATAGTAGGAAAATTTCCGGGGCGCATTCTTAAAAAATAAACAGGTTGATGTGTCTTTTTTAACTGGTATTTTTTTTTCAGATAGGAGTATTCCTTCTTCAGCATTTTTGGATAATCTTCATTGAACTCCGCTTCCAGCAATCCTGCCTGTCCGAATAAAAGAGCTTCTATCTGTTGCAGCTGGTTTTTATGTTTTGCAAGAATATTAACCGGGATACTCCTGGCCATTTGTTCAAAAGCATCTGCATTGACCTTCATGCCAAAATTTTTTGCCAGCAACCACCAAAAAGTTTCTTCCCAATGTGTTTTATTTTGTTGCAGGTAGGTTTCAACAATTTCAGATTTTCTTAATAGTCTTTCTACAATCAATCTTTCTTTCCACGATTTCCAGACAATGGGCCGGGCAGAAGAAATATTGTTTTCACAGGGAATAAATCCCTGGTTGTTCATCAGCGAATCATAACGATCCAATAAAATTTTTGCAACCTGCTCTTTTAACTCAAGCAAGGGAACAACGGCAGGCATTGCAGCGTTATCATTTTCCCATACCACATGAAGAATGACATTCTTATAGTTTTTATCGAGCTGGTGATGATGTTTTTCCCAATCAGAAGTTTTCAGGTGTAGTTCAACCGAACCTGCCCATAAGGTTTTCCCGATCCGGATTTTTGCATCCTGGAAATCGGGGCCCTGGTTTAGGTTTAAATTTCCCGGAAAAACGATTTGAATTTTTTCACCGGCAGCAGTGACCAGGTTATTCTTGTTGAAATACCCGGATTGCCAGATGAATTGGAAAAGGCGTTCAGTCATTAACAGATAATTAATTATTGAAAAACGATAATGGTTAATGAATTTACGAATTCACTTCTGATTATCAATTTTTCATTTAAAATTTATCAATCTCTCTTACCACCCTGCTCACCGGCAGGCCCATTACATTGTAAAAATCGCCAATAATTGATTTGATGCCTACTACTCCTATCCATTCCTGTATAGCATAGGCGCCGGCTTTGTCATAGGGTTTGTATTTATCTACATAAAATTCTATTTGCTCTATTGTCAATTTATGAAAAGTGACTTCTGTACTGTCAGCTAATGCAATTTCATTATCATCTTTTCTGATCACCACACCGGTGATTACTTTGTGTTTTGATCCGGAAAGAGCATACAACATACTCACTGCTTCTTCCCTGTGCACGGGCTTACCCAGTACCGCTTCGTTCAGTAAAACAATCGTATCGGCTGCCAGTATTACCCGACCAGGTGTTGTTATTTCCTGTACAGCCAATGCTTTTTTCCTGGCTATATAAATTGAAATTTCTTCAGGAGGCAACCCCGGTGGATAAAACTCGTCCGTTTCTTTAATAACAATTTCAAACGGGATCTCAGCCCATTCCAGTAATTGTTTTCGTCGTGGCGATTGAGAGGCCAGGATAATTTTGTTCATAAATAGTAATAAAAAAACAGCATGGATAAAATGCCCGTCAACATCACCATTTTTGATTGGTTGCTCAGGCGATGAAAGTCAAACGGCACTGCCGCTTTGAAAAGATTTCGGAGGATGTGCAGGCAAATGGAAGTAATAAAAACAATGCTATATAATACCGGCCACCACCATTTGTATTGTAACAGGTAAACCTGGATGATGAGCATTGCGCAGATCAATACACAAAGCCAGACTGCGGTATAAATTTTAGTAGCATTTATTCCCCATACGATGGGCATGGTCCGGCATCCATACTTTGCATCACCGGGCAAATCTTCCATGTCTTTGATTGCTTCCCGAATTAAAGAAATGATAAAAGCGAAGGCTCCGTATAAAATAGTAAATCGTAAAATCTTGCTGTTTTCCATGGTTGTATATGCATCCGGGTTTTTTAGTACGATATAAAATGTAGCTAATCCCAAAACGGATACGGACCAGGCCGTGAGAATGGAAATGATGAGATTACCGGAAAGTAATTTTTTTTTGAATGTAGTGGAATAAAAAAAAAGCAATACGGAGCTGAAAAAAAACAACAGCCCCAGCCAGAAAATATTCAGTTTCCAGCCAATATAAAATCCTGTTGCTACAGCAAAAAATGAAAACAGGGAATGCCAAAGCATAGCCCATCGCCGGGAGATAATTTTGTCCACTACATTCTTTTGTGGTTTATTTATCTGGTCAATGTTGATGTCGAAATAATCATTAATTATATAACCGGCAGCAGCAATTAAAATAGAAGAGAGGATCAGTAAGAGTAAATAAAAGTTGTTG
>DATDPZ010000279.1:0-2083 GCA_035292525.1 Chitinophagaceae bacterium | reverse complement strand
ATCCCGGAAACGGGGAAAACCGTCCTGAAAAGAATCACATTATCCTTTGAAGACCGATGGCGAAGTCCAATGTCAATCAACTTTTTTTTATTAATATCCGGCATAAATTATAATCCCCACCCAAAAGCTGTTTCCAAAATCAGCATTACAGAACCCGGCTCAACTCAAATCTCAGGGTTTTCCACAGCTGTTAACAACTATTTAAAAAAACGAAAATTTCCTGGTAAAATCCCTTGTATTAGCATCGTAAAATTACTAGTTTTACCTGGTGATTATACCCATTATCCGTATGTAATACCCCTGAAAAAACACGATGAAACCCTTACTGGAACAGCATTTCAGGCATTAATACAGTATTTCTAATGGATTCTCACTATTGAATTCGCCCCGGTTTTGGGCAATTTTTATCCTGTAATTAATCTTAAAGCCGAAAAAACAACAGTTATGAAAAAGAATGTTAGAAGGGTATGGGATGATATTGAAATGATCATCTCCTGGTAAGTTCCTAGAAGAATAGGGCTAAATATTATTATTATCTAATCAGGTTTTCTATATTTGGAACAAATTCCAAACTATAGAAAACTTTATTTCTTATATAGCGAAGTATATTGATCTAATACCCGTCCTTCTTTTTATTATATTTTTCAGAAAAGTTAAAAACGAAAAGGGACTCTGGGTTATACCACTTTCTTGTTTAGTGCTGTTTATGATTATTTTCTCTGTAGATAACATCCACAGAGATAATCATCTTCTCAGAAGATTCCTGATCAACTCCTTCACATTTTTTGAGTATTTCTTCCTGGCACTTTTTTTATGGATAAACCTGGCAAGTAAAAAAGCCCGAAAAGTTCTGGTAATTTTATCATCACTTTTTTTTCTGTTTCTTATTTATTTTTATATCTCTTCTCATTTCAGCAGAATTGATTCTATCCCGATCGGAATAGAATCAATTATTATCATCTCTTTTTCATTCTATTTTTTTTATGAAAAGATTAAAAGCCCAACTTTAAATTACATCTATAATGATTACCGGTTTTGGATCCTGATCGGAATGATCCTATACCTTGCAGGATCTTTCTTTATCTATATATATGGTGAACAACTGGATCCGGTAGCTTGGAAAAAATTTCGCTATCTAACTGTAGTTTTTTATATAATTCGTTCTCTATTCTTTATTATAGGCATAGTTATATTCTTAAATACACCAAAAGAAAAACCACCATTGTCCAATAAAAAAATTCCATTCCTGGATTTTAGTTAACAAATAAACATCCACCAGTACCATGTTTTTTCTACAAGCCACCAATTCTTCCAATGCCACTGTGCTCTTCCTGGGTACTATTGGTATGCTTGTGCTCACTATCGGGCTTGTTATTTTTATCATTATGCACCAGCGCCGGGTGCAGCGTTTCCAGCAACGGTTTCAGCAGATGGAAATAGATCAGCAAAAAATGATGCTGAACGCTTCTATTAAGATGCAGGAAGAAGAAAGACAAAGGCTGGCTGCCGATCTGCATGATGATGCAGGTCCCTTACTGGCAACCGCCCGCCTGTACCTGAATGAAAACCTGGTAAACCAGGATAAAGTAAACCAACTGCAAAGCATTTACCAGGCCAGGCAAATTATTGATGAAACAATTCAACTGATCAGGAACATCAGCCACGACCTGATGCCACCTACCTTAAAGAATTTTGGTCTGGAGTCTGCGGTCAATGACCTGTTTCAGAAAATCAGCGGCAGCGGAACGATTAATGCCAGCCAGCGATTCCATGATTATAAAGAAAGATTAAAACCGGAAAATGAACTGATCGTCTTCCGGATCATCCAGGAATTAATTAATAATATTCTCAAGCATAGTAATGCAAGCTTTATTCACC
Organism: Chitinophagaceae bacterium; assembly: GCA_035292525.1. Classification (GTDB taxonomy): domain Bacteria; phylum Bacteroidota; class Bacteroidia; order Chitinophagales; family Chitinophagaceae; genus VBAS01. Next base: position 205 of record DATDPZ010000279.1, on the reverse strand, counting down.
TGACTCAGAATGTACATGCAGATAAAATTTATCTCCGTATGCATCATGATGGCCGGGGCATTGTGCAATCTGATTTTGAAAAATTAAATAAAAGCAATATTGGCCTTGGCCTGAAAAACATCAGCAGCCGTATTCGTTTATTGGGTGGTGATATTGTTTTTGAAAAAGATATATCACAGACTTATTATAAAGTAACTATTGAAGT
>DATDPZ010000278.1:0-10026 GCA_035292525.1 Chitinophagaceae bacterium | reverse complement strand
CGTTGTCGACACTCCTTAAATTCCAAAATCAACTCACCATGACAAAGCTAATTGTTGGGTTATTCTTTCTGACTTGCATTACAACGGTCGGCTGCGACCAGACTGAAAAAAAGCAACCGCAAGAACAAGACCCAAAAACAAAAACAGAAAAGAGTTTTCAGGAAGAAATTCAGGATTACAAAAAGACTATTCCGCCAACTAATAAAGAACCTGAAAATGGCGAATGGAAGAATAATGTATATAGAAACAAGTTTTATAATTTCAGAATTGAGTTTCCCAAGGGATGGGAATATGACAATGGCACAACAAAATCTACTTTAGCGAGAGCAGGGAATCGGGAAATTGGGGCAGCTTTTTCAGTTACTGTAACTCATTTGCCAGATAAACCTACTAACCCAAATGATATTACCGAAAGTTATTCTACTACCGACCAATTTGAAAAATTCCTAAACGAAGGATTGGCTTTACAAAATACTAAGGCAGAAAATTTTAAAATTGAGAAAGGATATTTAAACAACTTCCCGGCCTATTTAATTGAATTTACACATGTTGTTTCGGCGGGGTCAAGGACTTATACATATCTTGGCAAACAAGTTCAATGTTATTATGATTCAAAAATTTACCAAGTGAATTTAAACTTACCATTAGATGCATATGACAATGAAATGAACAAATTATACCATCGAGTAGTGGAGAGTTTCAATTTTGAAATCGCATATTAAAATAAACAGAATTGAAAAAAAATCACTTAAATACTAACTGCTACATAACAGTATACACTTAATTCCTGTTGACATTTTATTGCTAAATTTGAGCATGAGTAATATTAAACTATTTGAAAGCAAACAAATAAGAACCACTTGGAATGAATCCGAACAGAAATGGTATTTTGTTGTTGCGGATGTTGTCCAGGTGCTAACAGACACACCCAACCCTTCAGATTATATAAAGAAGATGCGTAAGCGGGATGAAGTGCTTTCGCAAGGGTGGGGACAACTTGTCACCCCCCTTTTGGTTGACACCGCAGGAGGAAAACAGAAACTGAATTGTGCCAATGCACAAGGGCTTTTGCGAATTATTCAATCTATCCCATCACCTAAAGCCGAGCCTTTCAAATTATGGTTAGCACAAGTAGGTTCTGACAGGTTAGATGAAATTGAAAACCCCGAACTGGCAACACAACGCACAAGAGAGTTATACAAACTTAAAGGTTATCCAGACGACTGGATTGAAAAACGGATGCGTAGTATTGCAATCCGTGAAGAACTTACTGAAGAATGGAAAAACAGAGGAGTAAAAGAGCAAAAAGATTATGCTATTCTGACGGCAGAAATTTCAAAGGCCACTTTTGGTTTAACGCCTTCTGAATATAAAAAAGTAAAAGGATTGAAAAGCCAAAACCTGCGTGACCATATGAACGACCTTGAATTGATTTTTTCAATGTTGGGTGAAGCTTCAACAACTGCAATTGTAAAGACAAGAAACCCGAAAGGCTTTATTGAAAATAAAATAGCTGCTAAACAAGGCGGTTCTGTTGCTGGTAAAGCAAGACGAGACCTTGAAACTAAAACAGGTAAGAAAGTAGTATCATCAGAAAATTATTTGCCAGAACCAAAGAAGAACAAGCAACTGAATAAAGGGAAAAAGAAATAGCCTTAACAATATGGCATTTAAAAATGGCTGTATGGACAAAGGGCTGCAAGCTTTGACCCCAATCGAACATTTATAAAATTTATGAGACACTTTAAAAATTTTCTTTCATTTCTTCTAATATTAATATTATTTATTGCGTCTTGCGTTGACAATCCATGCAAAAACGCAAATGGAGTTTGTCCAGACACATATGAAACTCTTTTTCGGATTATTAGTAAAACAGACGGCAAAGACTTAGTTTATGGTTCTACGAAAGTTTATGATAAATCTAAAATTAAAGTGTTTTCAATAAAGGGTACAGACACAGCATTTGCCAATTATGAACCTTATAGACTCGTAAAAGACGGGTATGACAGCGTTTTACATTTTTATTATTCTGCTAAAGTGGACACACTATTTATCAAATTAAATAATACTGACATTGACACAATTAGGGTTTCTTATGGACTAACAGAGGGTCGTTGTTGTACATTTAATTCTATCAGATTTTTAAATTATAATAATTCGGGGGTTTTACCTAATTATAATGGGACAGTTGAATTCAAAAAATAAGCCTACTCTTAGCGGTTTGGCAAAAGTGGCGGTTCAGTGCTTCGTTTGAATCCATATAGCTATTCGGATGGTGAAAATCGCCTCCTTCGCCAAGCCCGAAAATATTGTCTGCAATTTTTCATCATTCTTTTTTTTGTTCTCCCTCTCACATTTTGCGGCTTACGTTCTGCGGCACGTATCATTTATAGAGCCTGGAATTCCTTATACGAAAAATCCTTTTTCATTTTTTCCGTTGTCTGAGTATTACCGGATGTTGCAGGGAAAGCAACACTGAAGAGGGAGAACTATGGGAATAGGAATGGAAATATAAAGCAGTTATTGTATAACAATTTTATATTCATTGTGCAAATTCTTATTTTCTTTTTCTGCTGCTTCAATATGAATTTAATCAGAAAAAATATTTGCTCTGTTTTACTCTGCAATAATTTTTATTAATGTACCCTGTGCCAGGTTATCGGTCAGTTTCATGCCGTTTAGAATTGCAAATTCTTCCTGGCGTTTGTCCGGAACATTATACTCACGGAATGCCTGAGCAAGGGTCATATTTTTGGTTATCGTTTTGATGCGTACACGGTCTGCTTTCTTATTTAATTTAACCGCATCAGTCAGCTCCCTGAATCCCTGCATGGTATTATTGAAATAGGAAGTATAGGTATTAAAATCGCTGAGGGCAGATACACCAATTATATGATAAATGTTGCCGCCAAATTGAATAAAGTATGATAATGTTCTGACGGTGGGTTGCTGTTGCTGCTGCTGTTGTTGAGCAGTTTGATCTGCAATAACAGCCAATGCCTGTAAGCCGTTTACTGTAACATACTTTGATTCTACTGCCGTGAGTTTATATTTTGCAAGTGAGGTTGCAGATGCTTCCTGCAGATTATTTCCCTGGGCTAAAGTAAGCATCATTAAAGCCTTTCCATCCTTCGATGCCATTTGTACACTCTGTGGTGTATTCTGGTAAAGCCAGTTAAGCGGAACCGGGAACTGGAATTTTAAAACCGGGTGATAAAAAACATTGTTATCCAGATACCCGCCTTTTGGATCTTCCCCATAAATCAACCCTTCAATTCTCCGGAGATATGTATTGCGGTTTACAATAGGATTGGTAAGATTCAGTTTCTGTTTCCATTCTGCGGCTAATTTAGTTACAGTAGTGTAGCGATCACCCGGATCGGGATGTGTGGATAAAAATTCGGGCAACTCAGCAGAACCGGATGCCGTTCCTTTTCTTTCCAGTGTTTTAAAAAAATCTGCCATCTCCTGTGCATCATATTTTATTTTAGTAGCATATTCCACACCCAGTTTGTCAGCTTCCCGTTCGGCATCCCGGCTGAATTTTAAAAATAAAAGCGACATGCCTGATGAAGCAGCTTCTGCAAATTTTGCAAGTTCAGGAGAAATGATGATGCCGGCAATAATTCCCAGTTGACCTAAGAGTATATTTCTTTGCTGCTCTACCGAATGGCGGGCTGCTATATGTCCTATCTCGTGTCCAAGCACTCCGGCAAACTCCGCTTCATTATTGAAATAGGCCATGATGCCACGGGTGAAATAAACATAACCGCCGGGCACCGCAAATGCATTCAGCACTTCCGATTCCAATATTCTGAAATAATGGTCCAGCTTCGGGCGGTGAGAAATGGCTGCAATCTCTTTTCCTTTTTTTGTAATAAAATTCTGAAGAGAGCTGTCTTCATATAAACCATATTGTGCAATAATCTGGGGATCGGCCTCTTTTCCCATTGCTATTTCTTTGGCTTCTGACATCAGCACTACCTGTCGCTTACCGGATACAGGATTCCTGGCACAATTGATAAATAAAAAAACGAACGAAGACAGACAGGTAATGAAAATATATTTTCTCATGATTTAAATTTTAGGACTCAATAAATAAGATGAAAACCGTTTGAATGAACTACGCAATAACATTACCACAAGCAGCAGGAGATGGTTTGAATTTTTTTATTCTCCCAATTTACAACTTTATTATCTACTCTCCTGTAAAAATTTCTTAAGCAACCGGATGGCCTGTTGAGTTACTTAATAAAACATCATGGTTATAAAAATAAATTCCCGGAGTATTAATAATCGCTGAACAAATTCACATTTGATTTTTCAGCAGCTTCAATAGGAGAATAATCAGAAAGTATATCAGCTTTGTTTTTTCTTACACAAATATCATGTTCAAAATGAACGGAAGGTTTGCCGTCTTTTGTTCTCACCGTCCAGCCATCCGGCTCCGTGTACACATCTCTTGTGCCCAGGTTGATCATGGGTTCAATAGCCAGCACCATCCCCTCTTTCAGCTTGGGGCCTGATCCTCTTTTTCCATAGTTAGGCACTTGCGGGTCTTCATGCAGATTTTTTCCTAATCCATGACCTACCAATTCCCTCACTACTCCATAGCCATATTTTTTCCAGGTATGCTCCTGAATGGCAAATGAAATATCACCCACCCGGTTACCCGCAATGGCTTTTTCAATCCCTTTGTACAAAGATTGTTTTGTTACACTGATCAGTTGTGCCACTTCTTTTCCCGGATAGCCAATGGCAAAAGTATAAGCATGATCGCCATGCCAGTTATTCAGAATGACACCAATATCCACCGAAATAATATCCCCTTCTTTCAACTCTTTTCCATTGGGAAATCCATGAACCACCACATCATTTACCGACAGGCATGAATTAAAAGGATAACCATGATAATTTAAAAAGGAAGGTATGGCATGGTGGTCTTTCAGAAATTCACCAATCATTAAGTCTAATGTTAAAGTGGTGATGCCCGGTTTCAACATCGTGGCTACTTCTGTAAGCGTTTTACTTACCAGCAAAGCACTCTGGCGCATCCATTCCACTTCCTCATTGGTTTTACAGATTATCATTTTACAAATATCTCTTTAAAAAATAAAACCCGGCAACACTTATTACCGGGTATCCTTTTATTATGTTTTTTTAAATATCAAATTGATACCTGTGAAAGTGGCTGCCTTCCTGAAATTCTTCCACTCTTCATCAATCCGTCATATTGCCTCATCAATAACTGGGTTTCTATTTGCTGTAATGTATCAAGAATAACAGCAACCATAATCAGTAAAGAGGTGCCCCCATAGTAGGTAGAGAATCCCTGGGTAACTCCCATCAGTTGTGCTATACCCGGTAAAATGCCAATAAAAGCCAGTAAAATGGCCCCGGGGAGGGTTACTTTATCCATCACAGCGCCAATATAATCTGCAGTTGGCTGACCTGGTTTTACACCGGGAACAAATCCATTATTCTGCTTCAGGTTTTCAGCAATTTGTTTGGGATTAAATATTAATGCGGTATAAAGAAATGTAAATCCAATAACGACCGTAGCATATACCACCATGTACCAGAAATTAGTATGATCTGAAAACACACGGCCTATTCCTTTGGCTGTTTCTGAGTTTGAATAAGAAAATAAAGTAGGCAGAAACATAATAGCCTGTGCAAAAATGATTGGCATAACACCTGCACTGTTTACTTTGATTGGTAAAAACTGCCTGGCGCCACTGAACTGTCTGTTGCCTCCTGCGATTTGTTTTGCATAGTTAATTGCAATCTTCCTGGTTCCCTGGATTAATAAAATACAACCGAGGATAATACCAATGAGTATAGCAATCTCAATAATAAATATCAGGATATCGCCGGGACGGGTAGATTTAGAAACAAATTCCTGAACCAAGGATTGAGGTAAATGGGCAAGAATACCAATCATAATGATGAGAGATGTACCATTTCCTAAACCTTTATCGGTGATTCTTTCACCTAACCACATAACAAATAAAGTACCGGCAGTAAGAATAACGACTGTTGATAACCAGAAATATTCGCGGTATCCATCAATCATTCCTCCCTGTTGCGTCATTTGGTGCAGGTAAGCCACATAAGCAGATGCCTGAACAATCGTAACTGCTACGGTAAGATAACGGGTCCATTGATTAATTTTTTTGCGGCCACTATCTCCTTCCTTTTGCAATTTCTGCATCTGCGGTACCATGACCGTCATCAGTTGCATGAAAATAGAGGCAGATATATAAGGCATAATACCCAAAGCAAAAATGGAAGCCTGGGAAAAAGCACCTCCGGCAAATGTATCTATCAATCCCAGAATTCCTCTCCTGGAACCTTCCATTTGCTTCGCAATTTCATTAGGATCAATACCGGGTAATACGATATGAGCACCTATGCGATAAATAAAAATCAGGATTAGTGTAAAGATGATTTTGCTGCGCAAATCTTCGATACTCCAGATATTCTTAAGGGTTTTAATTAATTTCTTCACGAATGCTGTAAAATTTATGGGCCTTTAAACAAAAAAGACGCAGGGTAAATGCGCCATCGCAAGTTACAGAAAATTAACTGATAAGTTCAACGGAACCACCGGCTGCCTCAATAGCAGCCTTTGCTTTTTCACTTACTGCGTTTACTTTAAAAGCAAACTTACTTTTCAATTCACCATTTCCTAAAATTTTCACCCGGTCGGTTTTGCTGATCAGTTTATGGCTGTATAGATTTTCTAAATTAAACTCTTTGATATCATATTTTGCCGCCAGTTCTTCAATTTGTCCCAGGTTAAAAACCCTGAATTCAATACGATGAATATTGGTGAAGCCACGTTTTGGAATACGACGTTGAATAGGCATCTGTCCCCCTTCATGCGCCATCTTCCTTTTATAACCGGCACGACTCTGACCTCCCTTATTTCCTTTTGTAGAAGTACCTCCTTTACCGGATGCTTCTCCACGTCCGATTCTTTTTTCCTTTTTTGTTGCTCCTTTTGCTGGTCTTAATGTGTGTAATTTCATTTTTATTGATTTTGTACTTTACGGGGAATCACCCCTCGCTTTTTAAAAATTCAAATATCAAATTACAAATCACAACTTCCGGTCTCCAATTGGAATCTGGAATTTGTTTTTTGTAATTTTTTTTTACGCTTCTTCCACTTTAATCAGGTGATTCATTTTACGAACCATACCCAGTATCTGTGGGGTAGCTTCTACTTCCCTGGTAGCATTCATTTTATTTAAGCCCAAAGCTTTTAATGTCAGCTTCTGCCGTTCTGGTCTGTCAATGGGGCTTTTTACCAGTGTTATTTTTATTTTTTTCATAATTATTAAAAGGTAGATGGCAGCAGGTTTAAGGTATTATACCTTATCTCCTTTATCTTACACCTTATTTTATCCGTTAAAAACTTTTTTTAAACCTAATGTTCTTGTTTTAGCCACTTGAATGGGCTCTCTCAGCATCGCCAATGCTTTAAATGTTGCTTTCACCACGTTGTGCGGATTAGCAGAACCCAAAGATTTAGCCAATACATCCGTAATGCCGGCACTTTCCAGGACGGCACGCATACTACCTCCGGCAATTACACCGGTACCATGTGCTGCCGGCTTGATCAATACTTTTGCAGCGCCTTCTTTAGCCCACTGATCATGTGGAATAGTTCCTTTCATCACCGGTACTTTGATGAGATTTTTCTTTGCATCTTCAATGCCTTTAGCAATTGCCTCCTGCACTTCTTTTGCCTTACCCAGGCCATGACCCACCACTCCATTTTCATTTCCTACCACTACCAATGCGGAGAAACTAAATGTACGTCCGCCTTTCGTTGTTTTTACAACACGATTGATAGCAACCACCTTGTCTTTTAATTCCAGGTCGCCGGCTTTTACTTTGTTTACATTAACTTTTGCCATTTATAAATATTTGCGATTTTAAGTTTACCAGATTAAAATTTAAGTCCACCCTCTCTTGCCGCATCTGCTAATGCTTTCACACGGCCATGATATAAATTTCCACCACGGTCAAATACAACATCTGCCAATCCCAGTTCAATAGCTTTTGTGGCAATGGCTGCACCTACCAGTTTACTTTTCTCAGTTTTATTTACTTTCTGAGCTACGATACTTTTATCTTTAGAAGAGGCGGCAGCCAGTGTCTGGCCATTTACATCGTCAATCAACTGAACGTAAATTTCAGTATTGCTTCTGAAAACAGATAAACGTGGTTTTGATGCTACCCCACTGATCTTTTTGCGTATGCCAAAACGGATATTTTGTTTTCTGGCTGATTTTGCTTTCGGATTCATAATGTTACCCCCATCCCCTAAAGGGGAGTTTTGATGTCTCTGATTTTATCAGTGACTCTATTTTTAAAAATTTAAATTTATAAAAGATCTGAACCACCTGAATCCCCCCTTTAAGGGGTACAGGGGGTTTACTTACCAGCTGCTTTACCAGCTTTCTTACGAACGAATTCACCCACATAACGAACACCTTTTCCTTTGTAAGGTTCGGGCTTACGTAATCCGCGAATCTTTGCAGCTACTTGTCCAAGCAATTGAATATCTATTCCCTCGAGAGAAATAGTCGGGTTTTGTCCTTTTTCCTGGGCAGTCGTTATTTTCAATTCCTTAGGAATATTAAAAATAATGTTGTGAGAATAGCCAAGGGAAAGATCCAGAACATTGCCCTGGTTGCTGGCTTTAAAACCCACACCAATCAATTCAAGATTCTTTTTAAATCCTTCGGTAACTCCTTTTACCATATTTGCTACCAGTGCCCGATACAAACCATGCATGGCACGATGACGGATCTGATCAGTAGGACGGTTGAAGCTTACGATCCCGTCTTTTATTTCTACTTTAATTTCACGATCGATTGCCTGTTTCAATTCACCTTTCGGACCCTTTACAGTCACCACATTATCATTGCCCAAACTTATTGAAACTCCATTGGGAATCGTGATCGGATTTTTACCTATTCGGGACATATAATTAATTTAATTTTTTATGATTACTTTTTTTCCTGTTGCTGACCGGTCAGCCTGATAGGTATCGGCTTAATGTATCAACTACTTTTTTTTAATAGATGTAACAAAGCACTTCGCCACCCACTTTCTGTGCTTTTGCTTCCTTATCCGTCATCACTCCTTTTGAAGTGGAAATGATGGCGACTCCAAGACCGTTCTTTACTCTGCGGAATGCTTCGGGTTTTGCATAAGAACGCAATCCCGGGCGGCTTACTCTTTCCAGGCTCTGGATTGCAGGCTGTTTGGTTTGTGCATCATACTTCAATGCGATTTTAATCACACCCTGCTTATTGTCATCCTCAAATTTATACTTGAGGATATAGCCCTGACCATAAAGAATTTCAGTCATGCGTTTTTTCAAATTAGAAGCAGGTATTTCCACAATCCGATGGCCGGCCATTTGTGCATTCCGGATTCTGGTTAAAAAATCTGCAATAGGATCTGTTACCATAATATTTTCAATTGTATATTTTAAATTTTATTGTATTACCAATCGAGCCCGAAAATATCCGGGAACAATTTCTACCAGCTTGCTTTTTTCAGTCCGGGAATTTTTCCGTCAAGGGCCATATCACGCATAGCAATTCTCGAGATGCCGAAATAGCGGATAAACCCTTTGGGTCTGCCCGAAATTGCACAACGGTTGTGTAAACGAACTTTCGAGGAGTTTCTCGGAAGCTCATCCAATGCTTTCCAATCGCCGGCTTTTTTAAGAGTACTACGCTTTTCAGCATACTGCGCCACCATTCGTTCTCTCTTTTTTTGCCTGGCTGTTACTGATGTTTTTGCCATGTTTTTTTAAAAATTTCAATTTTTCAAATTCCAGTTTCCTGTTCAGTACCTGGATTTAATGATGTCTATTTTTTTACATTACTAAAAGGCATTCCTAATTCTTTCAACAACTCAAAAGCTTCTTCATCTGTTTTTGCTGTTGTAACAAAGGTGATATCAAGACCCGTAATGCGGTTCACTTTATCAATATCAATT
>DATDPZ010000277.1:0-17646 GCA_035292525.1 Chitinophagaceae bacterium | reverse complement strand
AGTATATTTAAACGGACTGTTTTTATTAAAGAGACTATTTCTTTGCTGGTTCAGGAAAAAGTAGTTACCCATAAACAACTGGAATGAGTGGCTGCTGGTATTAAACTCAAGTCCGAATGATAAATTGGGATCCGGGTTGTTGGTAGCATGTTTTGTTATTGGCTGATCGTAATTGACAATTACAGAAGTTACATTGGTTAATTTATATCTTCCTGAAACTGCTACAGAAAGCTGGTCATGCTTCATTTCTTCAAAAATCTCTTTTCCGGTACTGTCATTTTTAGTATAATAACCATTGACTGAATTCTGGTGTGAAATACTCGGGGCTATTTGCAGAGAAAACTTATCTGTAATTTTTCTGGCTATGATAATCTGGTTGAAAAATGAAACTCTGTCCTCCGGGTATTTAAAAATACTTTTGTCTTTATCTTTTCTTGTATCATAAGCCAGGTTCCCGTAATAAGTAATACTAACCGGGTAAATTCCTTTTGTTTGTGTAATAATAGAATATTTGGCACTGGCATCCCAAAGCATATTGCTTTTTGTAATACCAATCCCAAGGTTCAGTTTATTAATAGGTGAATAACTAACCCCGAGGCGGATATTGGAAGGGGCAAAGAATCCCCAAAAATCCTCGTATCCTTTATCAACGACTCCAAACCGGTGCATGATATCCATTTCCAGGGTTCCTTTTATGGGTACCATTACCGTTTGATTATCTATGAGCCAAACGCTTTCAAAAGTGTTTTTTACCGGCTTTGCCTTTACAGGAGCGGGGGCTTCCTCCGATTCTGTTTTAGTTTCCTGTGCATAAATTGATGCCTGGAATAACAACAGACTACAAAGCATACATAGGAGTATGGCAGGACGGAGTGTTGGTATATTTATTTTTTGTTTCATTTTGAATTATTTTTTAATCACTTAATTATTCAGGGCACCATTTCTGATCCAGTCATATACTTTTTGCCTGTCGGAAGCTGAAGGAATATATTCTTTCATTGACCCATTAATTGCTTTATATAATATACTTTCTTTTGGAATTGTTGTATTGACAAATCCACCATTTACTAATTCCTGGTAAGATAAGACTGTGGCCAGGAAAGGTTTTTTGGCTCCGGAAATATGACAGCCGGATATGGCACATTTGGTATTTAAGATTGGCGCTACATCCAACTTATAGCTGACAGCCTGTGCGGGTCCATCCGGATCAAAAGCTGCATCAGGCAGGATGACATTCTTATAACACCCGGTTAAGCCAATACCGCCCAGAAGAAGAAGTAGACCTGCGGATATAAATATTTTTTTCATGGTAATGCTATTAAGGGATTACTTATTGTGGAAGTTTATATTACACTCAACTTCAATTTTATCTGAAATACTGGTGCTGGTCATACCAAAATCACGACAATTAAACTGAAAACTCAACTGAAGTCCAAAGACATCATAAGCAGCAGCAGTTCCAAACTGCACACGGGTTTTGGGAATATATTTTAACCTGCCTACAATTGATTTTGTCAGCGGGATAGCTAATTTACCCTGCCAGGTCAGATTTAGTGTAACTATATAATCATTGCTGAGCGGATCAAATTTTACTTCTGTTGTTTTGATCTTGGCAAGATTGGTAACTGTCAGGTTTTGTGTGCCGGAAACTATAGCTGTAGTACCCATGGCGCCGATATTACATCCCGCATCTCTTCCGGGTTCTCCTGTATTAGAAGTGTTGATTTGAACATAACCATTGAAAAAGGTTTTGCTTGGATCATTTTCATAAAATGCCCAGGAACTATCTTTTAGGGGTTGACCAGTAGCAGTATAGTTCAGCATTTTTGCATCAGTTACATCATGAATACCAAACTGGTTAAAACGACCGGTAAGCAAACCGGAAGCCCCTACATAATTTGTTTGCCATAACACACTTGAATGGGATTTATCAAATTTCCATTCATTGACATTACCAGTGGTCATTTCCCCTGGTAAATGAACATTAGTGCCACGGTTTATTACCGGACCGGTGGGTGCAGGAGGTGGAGGAATCACATTTTCTCGTGTACAGCTCACTATATAACCATAGCTGCTGACAAGGATTAAAACGATCAATAATGTTTTATTGCTTAGCAGTTTCATATCAGAAATTTTAAAATGAATAAATGAATATTAAGACGGAGTAAAAATAGATTGGCCTTTTATACCCTTTAATGACTGTAGTTAAATGTGCAGGTGATTTTAGTCACAATGTTTTTTTAAAGACGAAGCCAGAGTAATTAAATCAGAAAAGATTATCACATCTTTTTTTAGTTAATGATGAACAGATCTTTTATTCAATTGTTTTAATAGCAGGTAAAAAAAAGTGATAATAACCAGGCAGCCTGTATTTAATAAGAGACTGTCTGTATATATTTTCATTTCATTACTAATGTTGATTTGCTCTGTTGCTTTGAATAAATACAAAAACAGTGTTTTACCCAGTAAAAAGAAGAAAATAAGACTATGAAGTAAACTAAAAATCGTTTTTCTGCTAAAAACAGGAATCCAGAAAAGCATGGAAAGAATTCCCCATATTTTAAGATAAGATCCCTGAAAGATTTGTTTTATGTTTTCAATTGAATAATCAGGATACAAATTTTTTAATTGAAGCCCAAGGTATAAAGTACCCACCAATGCATAAGCAAAAGGTAACAGCAGAACAAGCCTGTTTTTAAAACTGCGTTTTGGTTGATTTTTTCCTGCAATTGAAACAACAATGGTATAGATTAAAGGATAGCCAGAAAAAAAAGCTATCAATTCAAGTTGCTGCAAGTAAGAAAAAAAACTATTATCCATATCCACAAATAATTATTAATATCAGAATCTAGAAGCTTAATCTGAAACTTCCAAATATGCCAAATCTCCTGCTTTTTTCCGGAGGAAGCGGGGTAGGAAGTACTCTCCAGATAAAATCGATCCGGAGAACTTTCAGAATATTGTCAATTCCTGTTCCCAGTTCCAGGTAAGTTTTACCATCCAGTGTTTGAAAACCATGACCGTTTTTGAAGTTGATGGTTTTATTGGCGTCACTCAAACTTCCCCATAGTGTTTTGATTGTATAAAACTGCCGGAATTTTAATTTTGGAATATAGCGGAATAAACCATTGCCCACATTATGTTCAAATGTAATGCCGGCATATTTATCATGAATATATTCCCATTTATTCATCAGGCTGAATGCATATTTATTATAATAATACATTTCATTACCCGGAGCTATATCCAGGAAAGTATAGGGAACGGTACCAATAGTTTTTCCTCCATATACATATAACTCTAAACTACCGAAGGGCGGCAGCTTAATAAAATCAGTAATACTTCCTGTCAACTTTGTATAATTATAAGCACTATTTCCTATACCGGAAATTCCTTTGGTAATTCTGACTTCAGAAATAGGATAGGGGCTTCCAAGACTGGTTCGGAAAAAATTTGTTTCCAGAAATTTTTCCAGGTATGCAAATCTCAATCTAAAGGATATTTCAAAAGTTTTTAAGGGGGTACCCTTTGATACCATAAAAGAATCTTTGGGCGGAATGTTTCTTAACGGATTAAACTGCTTGTCAATAACGGCCAGGAAACCCGACAATCCTGCTTTGGTTTCATGAAAAAATTCAAGACGCTTTTCATCTATTTTCATAAACTTGATAGGGATATCATTTTTACGGATGGCCAATGCAAAAATATTATCACTGGATACTTCGCCATAATAATTTTGTCCGTAATCAAGATCGTTTGTGTATGATCCGTAAATAAAAGTTCTGGGATGTTTGGAAGGCAGAAAAAATAATTCAGCCTTTCCTTTCACTTTTTTGTCTTTGAAACCATATGCGAGATAAGTATGCCACCAGATTTTTTTGTCAAACTTATAATTGGTTCCTACATCAAACCGCATCCGGAATCCCTCCCATGAATTTCCGGTGATCCAGTTGTACCAGGGCCCCAATTGAAAATTACCTTTATTCAGATACCCGGTACCAATAAAATTGAGCGTATTGGTAAATTTTTTAAAAACCGGTGCATTGGTAAGCGTATCAATCATTTTAATGATCCCTTTTTCACTTTTGGATAGTTCTTCATGGCGGGCAGTTGTCCAGTAATCTTTTGCCTTTTCAATGGATTCAGGAAGAGTTATTACTTCTTCCATGATTTTGTTTTTATTTAATTCTATGATGACCGAACTGTCATTTATAATAATATTTCTATAAGTGGTTGTTTTGCGACCAATAAATCCCAATCTGTCTTTTCCAATGGGAATAATATCGGCTACAAATTTGTCTTTTGATAAAAACCAGGTGCTGGAATCATCCAGCAACCGGTATTCCTGTATAATACTGAGTGTTTCCAGGAAATTTATATTGGCATCTTTTCCCAGTCGCAAACTCATTTTCTGAATGGCAAAAGTGCCGCCATGCACCCAGCAATCTCCTTCAAATGTATTTTCCCCTCTACGTTTTGGGGTAAATACCAGCCGGTAATACCGGTTATAATTAATAACCTGGGTATCCAGCACCCGGTAATTATAATAGCTATCGCCATTGTCACTGGCGGGGCTCACAAATTGTTTATTCATAACCGGAATAAAATTATTGTACACATTCACATTCTGATCCATCGTGCCGAGAAACTGGATCATACTTTCATTTTTTACTCCATTTGTATTTACCGCCCTGATGACTTCCCTTCGTTTCAACGGTTTCTTCTGGTAGTAATAATCAGAAAGCGCCTCCGTTAAATAGGTGGGTAAAAAAGGAAGCCCCTCAGTCGTATCTATATTTCCTGTTATCAGTTCAGTTACTGGTTTCAGCGGTTTGAATTTTGAAAATTTACTGAAATTGATATTCTTGAGATCCAGCTCCAGTTTATTATAAACTTCGTAAGAGAAATTATCAAACCTGAATTTATCATTGCGAGGTTTATTTTCCACAATCTTTTTCCAGAGAAAAAGTCCTTTATTAATTTTCACTTTCACTTTTGCGCCTTCATTATAAGTGCCTCTTTCCATTACAATATCAATACTCAGGGAATCTTGAGTTGGCCGTATATATAATTTATAAGGCTGGTAGCCAACATAAGTAATAAGCAAAGTATCAGAAGGCCATTCATTTAAATAAAAGAAAAAGCTGCCGGCTGAGTCGGAAAGTTTTCCAATGGTGGAATTTTGAAATTGAACAGAGGCAAAAGGAATTCTTTCATCACTGTGGGCATCTTTTATAATACCGGAAATTATTTTTTTTTGTCCAGAAACAACTGTTGTCAGCAATATACTGAACAGGAAAGAGACAGAAATTTTCATTCGGATTTTCAACATACATATGCAAAAGTAGGAGGATAACTCAAGATAGATAAGAGAATTACTGCTGCGGGTCAGCAACACGGCAAAAAAAATTTGGAAATATGGAAAATTAATATCTACTTTGTAATACAAAGTACTTTTTATGAATGAACAAAATCAACCACTCGAAACCATACAGGACATTAAACGTATTATGGAACGGTCGTCCCGTTTTATTTCTTTAAGCGGACTAAGTGGAATAACAGCCGGTGTTTTTGCATTGATTGGTGCTTATTTTGCTTACGACTGGATTTATGAATA
Organism: Chitinophagaceae bacterium; assembly: GCA_035292525.1. GTDB lineage: Bacteria > Bacteroidota > Bacteroidia > Chitinophagales > Chitinophagaceae > VBAS01. Next base: position 12,029 of record DATDPZ010000277.1, on the reverse strand, counting down.
TGATATACGATTCAATAGCCAGAGATTTACCGTTAATGATTTTCAGAACCTGAAAATGAACCTGCTTGTTATGGCTGTTGCGGTGCTTGCTGCTGCGTTGATTTCCGCATTATATTTTACATGGCTTCGGGCAAGACATACCCATCGGCAATTTTGGGATCATACATCAAAACGTTTGCTGATAAATTTAATAATTCCACTAATCGCCGGCGGATTATTTATCCTGGCCATGCTGCAGCAGGACGAGTGGCGTTTTGTAGTACCAGCCTGCCTGTTATTTTACGGACTGGCTTTGGTAAATGCCGGTAAGTTTACACTGAATGAGGTTCGCTACCTGGGTTATTTGGAAATAGTACTGGGATTGATCAATACGCAGTATATCGGGTATGGACTTTATTTCTGGGCGGCAGGTTTTGGTTTGCTGCATATTGTTTATGGTGTTTTCATGTGGTGGAAGTATGAAAGGAAAGTTTAAAGGTTTAACCGATTAAAAGTTTAAAGTGAAGAATCCAATTAATGGTTTAAATAAAATATTTGATAACCGGATACGCCTGGGTGTGATGAGTATCCTCATGGTCAATGAAGAAATTAATTTTAATGACCTGAAACAAATGCTGGAAGTGACTGATGGTAACCTGGCTACTCATTTGATGAACCTGGAAGACAATGGTTATGTAAAAGTGAAAAAGGGGTTTATCGGGAAAAAGACAAACACCACTTATTCCTTAACCAAGGCCGGAGAAAAAGCATTTACCGATCATATTTTAACGCTTGAAAATATTATCAGGGGAATAAAATAATTTTTATGAAATTAATCTGGTTTAAAAAATCTGGATGGATCTGTCTCCCTGTACATCCAATGGGTTTCAACGGCACTTTGCTGGCCATCGCTTTTATGGTACTCATTTTTATGGCGATTATCAGAAATGGTCATTCTGTTTCAGATGACTTGTTTCAGATTTTTGTGTATAGTAGCTGCACTGCTTTCTGGTGGAAGTGGGTGGCGGAAAAAACAAGTGAGGAATAAAAAAAATATAAATGGAAAATAAGGAGTCATCAATTGCTTCAACTAAGGGGAAACCTTTTGTAAAAGCTTTGATTATATTTGGAATGGCACTGGGTCTTTGGTTGCCCACCCAACTGATCATGGAAACAGTGAGGGAAAGAGCTGGCCGGCAGCAGGCAGCGATCAATGAAGTCAGTAATAAATGGGCAGGAAAACAAACGGTGACAGGGCCGATCCTGATGCTGCCTTATCATATTTTTTCAAAAAATGATAAAGGGGTTATTGTTTCTGAAAAAGCAGTGGGATATTTTTTGCCGGATCAATCAACATTTACTGCTTCCATTTCTCCTGAGAAAAGATACCGGGGTATTTTCCAGGTGATCGTGTACCGGAGTGAGATTATTATCAATGGAAAATTTAAACCTCTTCAATGGCGGCAACTAAAAACAGCACCTGAAAATTTCATTTGGAATGAAGCTGCCCTGCTTTTTAAAGTGGAGGATAACCTGAGAGGCATCAATGAAGATCTTTTTATTAATTGGGATGACACGCAATTTGTATTTGATCCGCTACCGGCTGGCATTTCAGGTTTACAGGATGCTTTTATTGCCCCCATTTCTTTATCTCAGCAAGAAGCAGAAAAAGAACATTCGTTTAACATGAAATTTTCTCTCCATGGTTCACAGCAATTATTATTTGCCGCTGCAGCCAGGGAAAGCAAACTGGACATGAAGAGCACCTGGCCTGATCCCGGTTTCACAGGCGTTAAATTACCAGATACCCGGGAAGTAAAAGAAACCGGCTTTACCGCCAGCTGGAAATACCTGAATCGTTCCGTTCCGATGGTTTGGAATAATAATTTTTATGATCTCAGTTCTTCACATTTAGGCACGGAACTGCTGATACCAGTGGACAGTTATGATAAAACAGAACGTTCTGTAAAGTATGCTTTGCTTTGTATTATGCTTACGTTTGCTGCCTTTTTCCTGATAGAAACGATTTATAAAAAAAGCCTGCACCTGGTACATTATGGTTTGGCAGGATTGGCACTGGTTTTATTCTATACCTTATTACTTTCCATTTCTGAATATACCGGTTTCAATATAGCATACCTGATTGCAGCTGTAGCCACTATCGGGTTGGTGGCCTGGTTTGTTGGAACCGTGATGCGATCATCGCGGCTGGCCATCTTTATCAGCTTTGTGCTGGCTGTGGTGTATAGTTATATTTTCATCATTATACAATTACAGGATTATGCCTTGCTGATGGGCAGTGTCGGTTTATTTATTTCGCTGGCCATCATCATGTATTTTTCACGAAAGCTGCAATGGTAATAATAAAGATCAAAAAAGATTTGTTATGAATAGTCATTTCAAAAAACACAACTACATAAATTTTAAATAATGGGAAACAGAAGACTTTTATATATAGTAATTGCTATTGCAATCATATTGCTTATTCCTTTAATAGCGATGCAATTTTCAGAAGAAGTAAATTGGTCTTTGTTCGATTTTATTATCGCCGCTACGCTGTTGTCAGGTACTGGCCTTCTATGTGAATTTGTTTTAAGGCGGGTAAAGGAAAAGAATTACCGTATTATCATTTGTGTTATTATCCTGGCCATACTCATTCTGGTCTGGATAGAACTTGCAATAGGTATCTTTGGTACACCATTCGCCGGATCGTAGACAATAAATAAATTTACTGATTGCGCTGTCGCATTTAACTTTAAAAATCAAGCCCCATAGCAAAATAGAGCATCGGTTTGCCTTTGAAGAAACCGTTCATTTCCCAACCTGCATCAAACCGTAAAAAATATCCAAGTAAAAGACTGCGTACGCCGAAACCATAACCACCGGCAAAGGGGCCGATACCGCCGGCTTTAATTCTTACTACTACAGGATTGTTTGGCTGAGAATATAAAACAGCCGGCCTTTGAATTTTATCATAAGCGCCATTCCAAGCGGCACCCAGGTCAAAGAACTGTACCAACTGGAAATTTCTTAAGAAAGCATTGTTGATTGGTTTATTTAAAAGCGTAGCAAAAACAGGCAATCGGATTTCGCTGTTGATCACTAAAGCATTGTTGCCATTTGCTACATTCTGGTTAAATCCTCTCAGGTTAACTGCCAATGATTGAAAAGCATAATCAGCGTCCGGATCCGGACGGTTGGCGTCATTGAATTTAGGGAATAGCCAATTGTCTACACCACCCAGGTAGTAAATTAATTTTTGCGGACCCCAGGATACATCAAAAGCGCCACGTACAGCCCAGATAAGGTTGCGATAAATAGGAAGATAATGTCTTGCATCGGCCCCTACATTAATGGTGTATGGATTTTCCTGGGTGGCTGTTTTATTGATCCGGGTGTTCCAGTCCATATAAATTTTATAACGCAGGCCATTCCAGATATTTTGTGCCGGGCTGATGGCATCGTCATGTACATATTCTATATGCAGCAGGCCATAATGATTTTTAATATCTTCAATCAGTAAAGTAGCTGGTGGCAAATTAAAATCATCGGCAAGAATGACAATACGATCAGATCTGAAAGCAGCGTTGAACCGGATACTTCTTACCCGGTCAAATGGATAGGACACCGATCCCTGGTAAAGATTGGTGAACATTTTACTGGTAAAGGTATTGCCACCCTGGTCTGATACGGTAACCCGCTGGGTGTTTCTATAATAAGTGAGGCCGTAGTCAAGTCTCTTTTTTAAGTACTGCGTCGTGAAAATATATTCATTATCTCTGAGGTCGGTACTCAACCGGAACCCCCCGGCAAATTTCCAGTCTTCAAACAGATCTGAAGTTCCCATGCGGATAATACCATTGAATGCATTTCCATTGCTGAGATGGATGGGGCCCGAACCGCCGCCATAAGTCTGGTACCGGGTCACCAATACATTATTATTAAATCCGCTGACGAGATAGTCGTTGAAGAATTTTGGCGGACGGTATTCAAACAGTTTTGCTTTTTTCAATAATGTTTCCACTGCCGGCATTTCCACTGCATCCACTACCACACCCAGTTTGGTGGAGTCTTTTTTCTCCTGCTGAAATTCACTTTGGAAAAAATCGTCCTGTACTTTTTTTAATGAATCCGTCGCCCCCGGTACAGCTAAATCAGAAATGCTTTCCGCAATTTTTTCTTCTTCCATCACTCTTTTCATATATTCAGTTGGTCGTGCCGAAATATTGCGACGGCGTAATGCGTTTTCATCTACTCTGAGCCGGTACAGGAATTTATAATCACCCTGTCTAACCACTTCACTTACCTGCTGGTTATCGCCTGCTGTTCTTGTTTCCAGCAATCCGCTTTGGTAATTGGTGATCGGGAATACATAAGTAGAATCGCTGGTAACAGAAAAGAAACCTACCGAATCAATATCGGCTTTACCCCACTCTTTCAGCAGGGAGTCCACGTCTTTTGGTTCGGGATTGTGCAACAGTTCATCACCAATATATACAAGGGTATCCAGCCCGGCTCTTTCTGTAGAAAAGAAACCCGCATAGCGGTTGTTGATTCCGTTTTCATCACTCACAAAAGTAAAATGCGATGTATTGTATTGAGAGGGGAAACGGGCATTGCCTTGTTTCATATTAGTAAGCTGGGATATCTGTTTAAACTCAGACTTATTCCAGTTATCAACCAAAAAAATATTAAAACGGTTATTGGGAATGGAATCTTCTGTACTTGCTGCTATTCCTGATGGACGGTTACTGGAATAAATGATACCTGTCTTATCAGGGAAAGCTACAAAAGAAGCATCAAGGTCATCATATACATCATTGGTGATCTGCTCAACCGTTTGTTTATCCATTTTATAAACAAAAAGATCTGTTTGCCCGCTTTTCACCGCACTGAATAAAAGCGTATTGGCGTCCAGCATATATTTCATATCCTGCACCTGGTCAAATTGAGTTATTTCTGTTTTATTGATCTTTACCCTGTTCAATGCATCGTACACAAACAATTTTATTTTTCCTTCTTCCCAGTACAATACGGCCAGCCGGGTGCCTTTGCCATCCCATGAAAGTATTGGGTAGTTGGGATTTTTATCTTCTTCTCTTGTCCTGGCGCCAAATTTCAACAGAACTTTACGGTTGATAAAGTTTTCATTGATCACTACAGAGTATTTGCCTTGTTTAAATTCTACTACCGCCCAGGTCATACTTCGCTGTACGGGGTTGGCATTAAACCGGATAAAATCTTTTTTCCTTACTTCTTCTGAAACGGACAACTGGCCTTTTGGTACAATTCTTCTTCCACGTATATCTTTAAAATATTTCTGGCTTTCCTCCGTCATGAATTCACTCAATAATGTCTTGAATTTTTTTACTTTGGTTACCCGGTTGCTCGCCGCATTCAGGTTCCTGTACACACGGGCCAGGTAAAGCATATAAGTGGTCTTGTTCTTTCCATATCTTTCTCCAACAAATCGCCAGAAAGAATGACCGGCCAGCAAGGGTTTTTCATGTGCCAACTGGTAAAAATTATTGTATCGTCCGCTGAGTAATGCAGATTTCAGGTCGTCATCCAGTTGAGCACTCCAGTTTTCTCCTACATAAGAAATAAAACCATCGGTCAGCCATTTGGGAAGATCCAGCAAAGCCTGGTTAGCAGCATACTCTCCCAGGTCATCGCCAAAAAGAATATTATCTACCAGCACTTTTGCTATGCCCTGTCTTATTTGTCTTTTCAGGTTATCATGATTACCGTCAAAAAAAATGACGATCTTGTTATTAACAAATTTGGTAATGCCGCCGGTGCTTTGCCAGTCAATACCTATACCGATATTGCTTTGCTGAAATTCATCATAATTATTATACACCACAATATTGGCACGGCGTTGCATTCCATATTCAACAAATTCTTCAATACCGGATAATTCCTGTTCGGCCACCTGGGCTACATATTTTCCAATATTCAGTCCGTCCTGGCTGAAATAAGTATTGAAATTATCTGTCTGGTAATATTTCCAGTTGAACTTCTGGTATTGAACCCGGTTTTTACCGAATTCTACAGTATTGACCTGCGCTGTCGTGTTAAAAGTAAAGAGAACCACCGTGCAAAAGATAAAACTGAATACTTGCTTCATAAGATCTGTGCTGTTTCGTATCTGTAATTAAATCGGATTTAATTTTTTTTTAGTTGCCGGTTTATCAGCTGTAATTTTTTATTTTAAGGCCAGCAAATAAGTCCTGATGTGACTTCCGATGCGACGTCCGCCCGGCCAGCCATTCGGACGGGCTCCGTTTAAAGTTACCAAATCTACTCATCTGGACTCACCTCTTAATCTCCTCTACAACGGGGAGAAGAGACCCGGCATTTATTTGCTTTCAATTAAAGTAATTAAGCCTGTCCGACCGGTCGTCCGGGCGGGCATTTCGGTTTTTGAATTTATCCCGGCATTCGTTTCATAATAATAATGATATGGGAAATGCCGGTACCTCAAAAATATTTTTTGGCTTAACAAATCTATTCATCTATTATTAAATAACATCACAAAAATTCTATTTCTTACTTTTGGCCGCTGTGTTTGCCCAAGTCTCCCCTTTGGAGACCTGCCCGAATGAGTCATTCAGGCGGGGATTTAGAGGGGCTTACGAAAATCCCTTTATGTTAAACATTAAGACTTTTACATTTAATCCCGTTCAGGAAAACACATATATTATATATAATGACAGCGGCTTTTGCTGCATCATAGATCCCGGTTGTTATTCTAAACAAGAAAGAGAAGAGTTAAAGAAATTTATTGAAGATAAAAACCTGAAACCGGTTCTTTTGCTCAATACCCATTGCCACCTGGATCATGTGTTTGGCAACAAATGGGTGGCCGGGACATGGGGACTTACGCTGCATATTCACGAAAAAGAGAAAGCTGTTCTGGATTTTGCTCCAAAATCGGGTGATATGTGGCAGTTACCGTTTGATAACTATGAGGGGGAACTGATCTTTTTAATAGAAAACAGTTTTATCAAATTAAGCGAAGATGAATTAGAAATTCGTTTTACGCCGGGTCATTCACCCGGCAGCGTTTGCTTTTATTCAGAAAAAGACGGCTTTGTAATTGGCGGCGATGTTTTATTTTATGGCAGCATTGGCAGAACTGATCTGCCTGGTGGTGATTTCAAAACTTTGCTCAATAGTATCCAAACGCAGCTTTTCACTTTACCTGATGAAACAAAAATTTATTCTGGTCATGGACCGATGACGACTGTGGGATTTGAAAAGATGAACAATCCTTTTGTAAAGCTCTATTAGCGGAGTCGTTTCTCCCTCTCCATTTATGGAGAGGATTGGGGTGAGGCCGGTTTTGAAAAGATGAACAATCCGTTTGTGAAGTTGTATTAGTAATGCTTTTCGTAATTTAAAGCAATCAATTTCCAAAACAGGTGAAATCGTTCACGATATTCTTGTTTTTGGTTTTAATCAAGCCACATTTTTCCCAGGCACAAACAGATAGTTTGCAGCCGCCGGAGAGTACTGTAATTTATATCACCAAGCTTCTGGACTCACTTTCCTATTTTCTTCAAACTGGTAAAGCATACTTAGAAGATAAGTCTGAATGTAATTTACCGGAACATCGAAATTATATTATCCCCCATATTAACCTGCCGTTTTCAAAGCAAGCATTGAATTTATCTGGTTTCAGAAGACAAGCTTACATTCTGATGTCCGCCTGCAGCTATAAAATAGCTGAATTTCATAGGAACAATGACACAGTAAATGTTAAGAATTGGCGTTTAAAAGCACTTAATATCTCAACCAATAATGATTTCTATTTTGAGGAACTGCACAGTTTTCGGAGAGGATTAAACCATTCTTTTTTTCTTGAAGGAGATTATTTAAGTGCCATGAAAATATCAAGTGATGGATTAGCGAGAGCTGAAAAAATCAATGACCTCTTTTATGTTGCACATTACAATAATGTGCTGGGATATATTATGATGAAGCTGAGGAATTTTGATAAATCGCGGATCTATTTTTTAGCTTATCTGAAATTGACACAACAGGTAAAGGAATTAAAAGATAAAGTATTGGAGGCACATGCTTTGCTCAATCTTGCTGACCTATCCATCGCTGAAACAAAATTCACTGAAGCAATCCCATTTATTAATAATGCTCTAAACATTTATCAATCTACACTTCCCGAAAGCGTTGACACTCTCGAAAGACAGGCTTATGCTTATAATAAGCTTGCAGAAGTATATAAATTGATGCACAAAGACAGTATCGCACTGCAATATTGCCTTCAGGCGATTGCATTGACCCACAAATCCTCTGGTAATTATTATGATTTTGCAGCTTATCATATAAATGCAGGGGCTGTTTATAACAGGTTGGGTCAACCTGACAAGGCATTGGTTTATTTGAGAAGAGGATTAAAAATTGCTGACAGTATAAAACACCGGGAGAATATAAGAGATGCCTATGAACAATTGTCGCTTTCCTTTTCAATAAAAAAAATGTTTGATAGCGCATTTGTTTTCCAGCAATCTTATTACCGATTAAAAGATAGTATACTTGATGAATCAAGTCAAAGAGAGATTGTACAACGGGAAGCCAATCTGCAAATAGAAAGACAGAGAAGAATTCAGCAAGCTGAACTGTCACGTCAACAAGTATGGCGCAATATTATCATTGGGATTTTCATTTTGGCAATATTGATAATAATAATGCTGTATAATAGGCGCCGGATAAAACAAAAAATGCTTTACCAGCAACAGTTGAATGAACAGCAGAATGAAATGTTTAACATAACTGCCACAGTACAGGATAAGGAACGAAAACGCATTGCCGAAGATATTCATGACGGGCTTGGTTCTGTATTGTCAGCAGCCAAATTGAAATTGTCTTCTTTAGAGGAAGACGGAAAATTGCTTACTGAGGAACAGAAAGGAAAATACCAGGCAACTTTATCCTTATTGGATGAAGCAGCCGCAGAGTTGAGAACTATTTCTCATAATATCATGCCGGCCACACTTTCCAAGTTGGGTTTGATAGCAGCATTGAAGAATTTAATAGGTAATATTTCATCCCGTTCCGGGTTGCAGGTACAATTTGAAGAACATGGTTTTAGTGAAAGACTGGAAGAGTCCGCAGAAATAAGCATTTACCGTATCGTTCTGGAATTGCTGAACAATATTGTAAAACATGCACAGGCAACAAATGCAGTTGTTCAATTAATAAAATATCCTGACTTTATCAATATAACTGTAGAAGATAACGGAAAAGGATTTGATTTTGTAAATGCGATAAATGAGAAAAAAGGAATTGGTTTGGGTAATATTGAATCAAGAGTAAACTATCTGAAAGGGAAAATGGATATTGAATCCTCTTTAGGCAAGGGAACGATCATTATTATTGATATACACTATAAGGGTGTGCCGGTAAAATACCATGAGGCTGGTAGAACAGAAGATTAATGACGCTTATATATTTGCGAAATGAATAAAATAAAATTACTGATAGCTGACGATCATAAGATCTTGCTGGATGGAATAGTCAGCCTCTTGCAAACAGAGCCTTCATTTACAGTAGCAGGAACAGCGACGAATGGTTACGAGGTGCTTGAACTTACCGAGAAAAATGAATATGATGTCTGCCTGCTGGATATTAACATGCCAAAGCTGGATGGCCTTGAAACTGCTCGTTTGCTAAAGCAAAACAAACCCGGACTAAAGATCATCATGCTTACCACTTATAATGACAAAGAGATAATATCGGAACTTGTACATATTGGAGTATCGGGATACCTGCTGAAAAATTCAGATAAACAGGAATTGATTGAGGCGATAAAGAAAGTAATGAATGGACGTTATTATTTTAGTGAAGAAGTAGAAAAAATAATTTTAGAGGGAGTAGCTGAAAAGAAAGAAGAAAAACCGATCCGGTTGACCGGAAGGGAACAAGAAGTCTTTCAGCTATTGGTTAAAGAATTCACCAACGATAAGATCGCTGATGAACTGCATATCAGTTATCGCACTGTGGAAACCCACCGCAGAAATATCATGCAAAAAACAAAGACACACAGCCTGGCCGGGCTGATCAAATTTGCTTACAGCAAAGGGTTTATCAAATAAATTCCTTCTCCCTTTTTATTTATGATTACATAATGATATACCATCGGCATGGTAGATAAAAATGCCGTTGTGGTGGGATTGTGTTTAATACAAAGAGAACATACATTTAGATTGTAATTATCTCGAGACAATTAACTGCTGAAATTAAGCGCTAAAAATTAAAGTTGCAGCTCAATCATCTTGTGCGATATTAATTCAGCAGGTAACTTCATTTTATTTACAATCAAAACTTTCGTTATGAAAAAAGTTATTTTTTTAGTCATGGCCTTTATTTGTTATAGCCAAATTAAAGGTCAATTATGTTTTACTAACAGCTCTACTCCCTCAGTAAGTTCATTACCTCATTCAATTACTGCTGCTGATTTTAATGGAGACGGAAAAGCAGATATGGCAATATCATTTGGTGATCTTACCAGTAATTTTGTCTCTGTTCTTTTAGGCAATGGAGATGGAACTTTTGGTTCAGCTACAAATTTTGTAGTAGGTTCCCGTCCATTTTTTATTATTAATGCAGATTTTAATGGAGATGGAAAAATAGATCTGGCGACTGCCAATGGTGGGGGCGGTGATGATATTTCTGTGCTTTTAGGAAATGGAGATGGGTCTTTTGCTCCACCCTTTAATTATTCGACTGGGGATGCTCCACAAACATTAGCTGCCGCGGATTTTAATGGAGATGGTAAAAAAGATTTAGCAGTTGTGAATCAAAATAGTCATAATGTTTCTATACTCTTAGGAGCTGGGACCGGTTCATTTGCATCTGCGGTTAATTTTTCTGCAGTAGAATCCTCTCCATATTCAATAACTGTCGCCGATTTTAATTCGGACGGTAAAATCGACTTGGCGCTTTCTCATAGTACCAGCAATAAGATTTCTGTACACTTAGGTAATGGTACAGGTTCATTTTCTTATTTTTCAACTTTCTTAGTAGGCAATGAAGTATATTCTGTAGCGAATGGAGATTTTAATGGAGATGGCAAAAAAGATCTTGCAACTGCTAATACCGCCAGTAATAACATTTCAATTATGTTGGGAAATGGCGCAGGCTCGTTTGGTACAGCCACCAATTATCCTACAGGAAATAGTCCTCGTGTGGTAGTTCCCGGAGACATAAATAGTGATGGTAAAACAGACTTGGTTGCAGCCAATTTTGGGAATGAAAACATTTCTGTGTTTTTGGGAGATGGTTTTGGTTCTTTTGGATTAGCTACAAATTTTACAGTAGGCAATCATCCTATTTCCATAGCTATTACAAATTTTAACGCAGATAATAAACCAGATATGGCAGTCGTCAACCATCATGGGAATAGTGTTTCTGTTTTAGTTAACTCGCCAACAGTGAATGCAGGCAATGATGCAATAGTTTTCTTTGGTGGTTCTACGATTACGCAAGGTCTAGATTGTACAACTCTGATAGCAACAGCTTCCAGCGGTGCAGCTGCAGGCAGCAGTTTCAGTTGGAGTAGTGACCCCGCATCAAATATTCCTAATAACACAAGCAATCAGATCATTGTGTGCCCAACTGTGAATACAAATTATATAGTTACCTATACGACTCCATACGGATGTGTTGCAAGCGACACTGTTTTGGTAAAAGCAATTGACGTTTCTTGTGGCAACAATAATACTAAAGTGAAGATATGTATTACAACGCCATCGGGACAGCATTCGACTATTTGTGTAGCTACTTCTGCTGTTGAATCAGTATTAGCAAATAATCCCAATGCAGTATTGGGTGATTGCTCTGCTTATAATGCCAGGATAACTGATATCGTGTCTGAAGAAGTTAAATCCAGAGAATTAAAAGTTTATCCTAATCCAAGCCATACTTACTTCACTTTGCAGATTGGAAGTGAAATAGCTGATCAGAAAATAAGTCTGCGGGTTCTGAATTTAAAAGGAAGAGTGGTTGAAACACGAAATAATCTTACA
>DATDPZ010000276.1:0-7699 GCA_035292525.1 Chitinophagaceae bacterium | reverse complement strand
CATTCGTCCCGGCACTCAAAAGGAATGGTATGAATTCTGGAAACAGGAAAGATTGAAATGGCATCTCTCTCTCTTCCCCTCCTTGGAGGGGCAGGGGTGGGTTAATGATCAATATCGCTTTCACGACCATGTGAAGCTGGCACATTATGCAGATGCTGCCACGGATATTGAATATAATTTCCCCATTGGTTTTAAAGAAGTAGAAGGCATTCATTCCAGAACAGATTTTGATTTGAAGCAGCACCAGGAATACAGTAAAAAGAAAATGCAGTATTTCGATAATGAAATTGATCCCGCAACCGGTAAACCTTACGGTAATTATATTCCATACGTTATTGAAACGTCTATCGGACTTGATAGAATGTTCTTGTTGGTGATCAGCGCTGCATATTTTGAAGAAGATCTGAGTACAACAGAAAAAAAGGACAGCCGTGTGGTATTAAAACTTCCTGCAAAACTGGCCCCCATGAAATTGGCCATATTACCATTGGTAAAAAAAGATGGCTTACCGGAAATTGCCCGGAAGATCATGGATGAATGCAAATCTTCCTTCCGTTGTTTTTACGAAGAAAAAGATACCATTGGCAAACGTTACCGTCGCATGGATGCCATAGGCACTCCGTTTTGTGTTACAGTAGATCATCAGACAAAAGAAGATTATACAGTTACTATCCGATACCGGGATACTATGCTGCAGGAAAGAATCCCTTTGGATAAAATAAGAGAGATTGTACTGGCAGCGATTAACTAATTCCAATCCTGCTTATTTTTTCCCTTTGTTATTATGGATATTAATACTGTAAACCCTTTCATGCAACATTTCCTTTATTAGAAATGAACCCTGCATTGTTCCAAAGTTGGAAAGACTGGCAAGTTTGGTTACAATAATCTTCAACAGGAAAGCGTAGGTTATGGGGATTTGAAATTTTGTTTTGTTCATTAGTTCATATATTTGTGAACTAATGAACAATTAAACTATGGCCGATAACTCCATTTACAAACTCCATGCTGAAGTTTGCAAAGCTCTGGGCAACCCACTTCGCATTCAGATCATTGACCTCCTGCAGGACAATGAACTTTGTTTCTCTGATATTCTTGCTGAAACAGAAGGTTTAAAATCTACATTATCTCAACACCTATCCGTAATGGTAAGCAAAGGAATTCTTCACCAGCGAAAAGAAGGATTGAATGTGTATTTCAAACTTTCCTCACCTAAAGTGGCAAAAGCCTGTGCCCTGATGCGTGAGGTGCTGATAGACTATCTCAAAAAGCACAAAACAATTCTCGAAAAAATGTAATTTTTTCTATATGAGCAAAACCATTTTAATATTGGGAGGCGGATGGGGCGGATTGACGGCTGCTCATGCTTTACTTGGACAAGTTCCAAAAGATTACCGGGTAGTAGTCATTGAAAAAAGGAAATCTTTTGTTTTCTATCCTTCGTTCCTGCGGGTTATTATTGGAGAAAAGCCTGATTTGAAGGATGTTGAAAGTCCTATGAAAAATCTTCTGAGGAAGGATATAGAAATCATCAATGAGGAAGTCGTCAGCATCAATCCGGAAACTAGGACTGTTTATACCAACGCTCAAACCCTGCAAGCCGATTATTTAATAATTGCAATGGGTGCTGAATTGTATCCCGAAAGCATTCCCGGTTTTTCTGAATCATCACTTAATCTTTATGATACTAAAGCTGCTTTTGCTATTCACCAGAAGTTGGAAAATTTCAAAAAAGGCAAAATAACATTTTTAATTACCCGTACTCCGTTCCGCTGTCCTCCTGCACCTTATGAAGGAGCCATGTTAACAGAATGGTTTATGAGACAAAGAGGAGTGCGGCAGGAAATTGAGATTTCAATTTACACACCAGAAAAACAACCCATGCCTGTTGCCGGACCTCAGATAGGGGAAACGTTTTGCCAGATATTAAAGGACCGCAACATCAATTATTACCCTGAACACAGTGTTACAAAAATTGACGGTGAATCGAAAAAAATTTTCTTTTCAAACAATGCAGTGTCAGAATATGATTTACTGATTGCGGTTCCGCCTCATGGTGCACCCAAATCAATTGCAGATTCAGGATTAGCGGATTCTTCAGGATACATTCCTGTTCATCCCCAAACCATGCAACTGTTGGAGAATGTAGATGAACTTACAACCTGTTATCCGCAGGTATATGCCATCGGTGATAATGCGGCTATCCGGCTTTTGAATGGTATGATGCTTCCAAAAGCAGGAGTTTTTGCGGAAGACCAGGCGCATATTGTTGCCAGAAACATTGCAGCACAAATCAGGGGAGAGAAACATTCAGCGTTATTTAATGGCAGGGGAATTTGTTATGTGGATGTGGGTGATGGAATGGCAGCCGAAGGTTCAGGAGATTTCTATGCGTATCCTGCACCCTGGATAAACCTGGAAACCCCATCCCCTGAGGTACGAAAAGCCAAACATGAATTTGAACGGATTTTTGAATTTTGGTTTGGTAAATAAAAACAAAAATCAGATATGAGAACAAAAAAAATTTTACCATTGACATTAATTATCTTATTTGGAATTATAATCTCTTTCAGCAGCTTTGAACAAAAAACCGGTGATGAACCCTGGAAAGAAAATCAATTGATGCCACTGGCAGAACTGGCAGCAATTATTAATAATCCCGGGATCAAACAACCGGTTATTTTCAGCATTGGTCCCGGTGCCATTGTTAAAGGCTCCATTGACATTGGCGCTGCAAAAGAAAAAGGCAATTTGAAAAATCTGAAACTAAAACTTTCAAAACTCCCCAAAAATACATGGATTGTTATTTACTGTGGTTGTTGTCCATTTAGAGATTGTCCTAATATTCGCCCTGCATTCAGTCTGTTAAATAAAATGAAGTTCACTCAACATCAACTTCTTAATCTTCCAAAGAACATAAAAGCAGATTGGATTGACAAAGGTTATCCTAAAGCAATTAAAAGTTAAAATTATGAAAACAAAAATCATCATCCTGGGTTTTATTTTTTTTGTTATTGTTACATTTAACTCATTAATGAATAAGGAAAATATTTTTCATGCTGAATTCAGGGAATCCCACACCTCGTCATCGTTTGGAATAAGTGCAGCCAACGCCTATCCGCCCGCAGTAGGCATTTTGAGTAATTCAAAAAACTGTATGAGCTGTCATGTAAACAATGGACCGTGGACAGAAGACAGTAAAACGATTATTGACATCCTGGATATGGAAACAAAAAAATCAATGAAGCAACCTGACGGTACTTTTCTGATTGAAACAAACAGATGGGAACAAAAAACTGTGCTGACAGTAATCGGAATAAAAAAAGACAATACTGCTTCTGTTCCTTACCGTAATGCATGGCTTTATATTGACCCTGCAACTATTGGGACACATTCACTTTCAAAATTTGCACCCGGTTGGGATGTAAATCTTCCTATGTCCTGTCGTGTGGTTGGGGATAAGCTTCCGGGCTATGAAGATGCAGATATTACAAGTTTGCCTATGACTATCCAGCCATTAAGCAGTGCAAAAGATACAGAAATACAATTGCAGGTGATGTTGACAAAAGGTGAAAGCTGGAAAGGCAACGCAAAAGAAGGAATGTTTGGAAATTATTTTGAGAAAAAAGTAATGTTGAAAATCAAATAAACATGAAAATCTTATTCATCATCAATGAAGCACCCTACGGCTCAGAGAAAGCATATAACGCTTTACGCATAGCCAATCAGTTAAACAAAGAACATCCGGAAACGGAAGTCAGGATTTTTCTGATGGCAGATGCCGTCAATTGTGCAATAGCAAATCAAACAACTCCCAACGGTTACTACAACATTGAAAGAATGTTGAAGTTGTCATTGAATAAAGGAACAAAAGTGAAAATATGCGGAAGCTGCGCTGAGGCAAGAGGATTAAAAAACGTTCAACTTATTGAGGGTGCAGAGGTCAGCAATATGCCCGAACTCACACAATGGGTAATTGACTGCGACAAGGTGCTCACTTTCTAACATGAATGTTCATGACTAAACTGGTAAAATTAGGATTAAAAGAAAACTGGCGGCAGTTCACTTTACTCGTCATCATCAATGCATTTGTCGGTGGCATGATCGGGTTGGAAAGAAGTATTTTACCACGGATTGCTGAGGTTGAATTTCACATAGCGGCCAAAACAGCGATTCTTTCTTTTATCATTGTTTTCGGAATTGTAAAAGCCCTCACCAATTATTTTACCGGGGTATGGGCAAATAAAATCGGGAGAAAAAATTTACTCACTATCGGCTGGTTAATCGGAATTCCTGTTCCTTTTGTGCTGATGTATGCAGATAACTGGAACTGGATTGTAGCGGCCAATATTTTGCTGGGCATCAACCAGGGTTTAACCTGGAGCAGTACGGTGGTTATGAAAATTGATCTGGTAGGAGAAAAGCAAAGAGGCTTTGCCATGGGTTTAAATGAATTTGCAGGATACCTGGCGGTAGCTCTTGTTGCTTTTCTTACCGGCTGGATTGCTTCTGAATATGGTCTTCGGCCTTACCCGTTTTATATTGGCATTGCATTATCCCTGGCAGGATTTTTAAGTAGTTGGTTATTTGTAAAGGACACTAAACATCATATTGCACAGGAAACAACAACCAGTATAATTCCAAAACTCAAAAACATTTTTTGGGAAACCACCTGGAAAAATAAAAATCTTGGTTCAGTAACACAGGCAGGGTTAATCAATAACCTCAATGATGGAATGGCCTGGGGAATTTTTCCTATCCTGCTTGCTTCAAAAGGTTTCTCCATTGCTGAAATAGGAATTGTTACGGCAATATATCCTGCTGTATGGGGCATAGGTCAGCTCTTTACAGGAAGAATGGCTGATTATTTCTGCAAAAAAGATTTACTCTTTCTTGGTATGTTTTTACAGGGAATGGCATTAATTGTTTTACTCTTTGCTCAATCAATGGCACACTTTATAATTCTTTCTTCAATACTTGGTATCGGCACGGCACTGGTATATCCCACTTTTCTTGCTACAGTTGCCGAAAACACACATCCTTCCGACAGGGCACATAGCCTGGGTATATTCCGTTTTTGGAGAGATTCCGGCTATGCAATCGGGGCCTTTCTCACCGGTGTTATTGCAGATACCCTCGGCATCAATGCTTCCATTTTTATCATCGGGTTACTCACCATTAGTTCAGCTATGATAATATTCTACAGAATGAGATGCCCCGATGATTATTCTGTAAAAGTCTGGAACTGGATAACAAAAAAAATAAAAAATGATGGAACAACTGAAAACACAGGAGCCGATAGCCATCGGCTGCATTGCAAGGGAAGAATTGAAAAGACTTTTGCAGCAATCACCTGAAAAAGTTTTAATCATTGATGTCAGATCATCTGAAGAATATACAGATGAACATATTCCCGCAGCCGTCAATATTTCGTTATATGAATTGGAAAACCGTTCTAAAGAGTTTTCTAAAGAATCAATTATTGTTACCGCCTGCAAAAAAGGCGGAGGCCGTTCTGCACAGGCAGCAGATTGGTTAAGACAAAACGGATTTAATTCGGGCTGGCTTTGTGGAGGAACAACAGGCTGGTTCACCTAAATACTCATCTTTAAAGGCTAAAAAACTATATCAATCAGCTTTCGGCCTGATTTATCTCATCTTTAATAAAATAGTTTCCTTCTAATTTCAGTGTTATTTTTTAATCTCAAAAATGCTGAAATGGAAACTAAGTTACCGGGTTCTGTTACCAGGCAATCAATACCAAAGAATATTCAAACATTTTCCCCGTCTGACCAGGTCATCCCTGTCCGTACAGGCACGGGCGGGCGGGCGGACATCATGGATGGAAACGAAGCCGCTGCTTACATCGCTTATAAAACCAGCGAGGTTTGTGCCATTTACCCAATCACTCCATCATCCACTATGGGCGAATGGGCCGATGAATGGAGCAGTAACAACATAAAAAATATTTTCGGTGAAATTCCTAAAATAATTGAAATGCAAAGTGAGGCTGGTGCCGCCGGTGCTATTCACGGAGCTTTGCAGGGAGGGGCATTGGCATCTACCTTCACCTGTTCACAGGGATTGTTGCTGATGATCCCCAACATGTATAAAATTGCCGGAGAATTAACGCCGGCCGTTTTTCATATTGCAGCCAGGGCCATCGCCACGCATGCCTTATCCATCTTTGGCGATCATAGTGATGTGATGGCAACAAGATCCACCGGTTTTGCACAGTTATTTGGCAGCAATCCGCAGCAGGCAATGGATATGGCTTTGATGGCAACAGCAACAACTTTGAAATCAAAAATTCCATTCTTAAATATTTTTGACGGATTCCGCACTTCACATGAACTGAACCGGGTGTCTGTAATTCCCGATGAAGTTATTCTCAGCATGATCGATGAGCAGGCCATTAATGAACATCGTCACCGTGCATTGAACCCGGCGAATCCATTTGTCAGGGGCACCGCACAAAATCCGGATGTTTTTTTCCAGAGCCGCGAAGCATGTAATAAATATTATAAACATCTACCTGAAATCATGGAAGAAACCATGAAAAAATTTGAACGTCTTACAGGTCGTTCTTATAAATTATTTGATTATTACGGTCATCCTGAAGCAGAACACATCATCATCATTATGGGTTCGGGTTATGGCCCTGTGCATGAAGTCACAGATTATCTCAATGACCGTGGTGAGAAGGCAGGTTATATTAATGTGCACCTGTTCCGTCCTTTCTCCATCAAACATTTTATGGATGCCATTCCGCCAACCGTAAAAAGAATTGCCGTATTGGACCGGTGTAAAGAACCCGGCGCTATTGGCGAACCACTGTATATGGATGTCATCAATGCCCTGCACAATGATTGGGAATATAAAATGCCGAAAGTGATTGGCGGCCGCTATGGCCTGGCTTCAAAAGAATTTAATGCTGGCATGGCCAAAGCCGTGTTTGATGAGTTAAAAAAAGTGACTCCCAAAAATAATTTCACCATCGGCATTGATGATGATGTAACTCATACCAGCCTTGACTGGGATAAAGAGTTTTCACTCGAACACCAGCATTATTTCCGCGGCTTATTCTTTGGGCTTGGTGCAGATGGTACCGTAAGCGCCAATAAGAACACTATCAAAATTGTGGGAGAGATAACGGAAAATTATGTGCAGGGTTATTTTGTTTATGATTCTAAAAAATCAGGTTCACTCACGGTATCACATCTGCGTTTCAGTGAAAACCCAATCCGCTCTACCTATCTGATTAACTCAGCTAATTTCATTGCCTGCCACCATTTCAATTATCTGAAAAAGTATGATGTATTCAAGGATGCTGAAGAAGGAGCCACCTTCTTATTAAATACACCTTACTCTACTGAAGAGGTATGGCTGCATTTGCCAAAGCATGTGCAGGAAGAAATTTTCCGGAAAAAGATAAAATTTTATGTGATCAATGCCTCCAAAGTGGCCAAAGAAACGGGCATGGGTTCCCGCATCAATTCCATTTTGCAAACCTGCTTTTTTGCTATCTCCGGAGTCATGCCAAAAGAAGAAGCTATACGTTACATAAAAGAGGCGATTAAAAAAACCTATGGCCGCAAAGGAGAAGAAGTAGTACAGAAAAATTTTAAAGCCGTTGACCAGACACTGGAGAATCTTTTCCAGGTTGATTATTCAAATTATAAAACAGGGGAAACGGAAA
>DATDPZ010000275.1:0-6757 GCA_035292525.1 Chitinophagaceae bacterium | reverse complement strand
GGAAGAAGCTTCTCTTTTCGCATTTACTGCTACGGGAGTTTCCATCAGTTGTCTAAAAATCAGCTCTGCATTTCCATCACTTTCAATGATCAGTTCTTTTTCTGAAAGCCTGATCATGATCTCCGCTTCAAAAAAATAAGCAGGGGGAAACTGAATACGATTTTTTTGACTGGAAGTAATATTCTCGGTCTCATTATTAAGTTCATAACCAAGATGACCAAAGAGCCAGCCCGGTTTGCTGTTTATAAATTTTTGAAGTTCCTGTAAAGCAGTTCCGGGTTCCCCTTTGAAAACCTTTTTTGCACCAGCCGCCAGTATACATTCAAGGGAATGGGGGCCTATCTGGTAATGATGGTTGTCAAGAAAACAAAAAATGCTGAATTGGTTGGCCCAGATCAGCATTTTTTGTTTTAAGTCTTTAAAATCAGAGACAATAAAACGGCAGATAGTATTGGTTGCGCTCAAGATAGTACCTCAAAAGAGTTACGGACATTAATAATCATCGTCTTCTTCGTCATAATCATCCTGGTCGTTAAAAAGGTCCATATCTTTAAAATCATCATCAATTTTTGAATCATCAATATCGATTCCTTTCTTTCCAACCCCGCCTTTTTTCCCTTTAGGAACAGGTACATCAAATTCATCAAAATCAGGATCCCATTCTTCTTCCTCTTCTGGTTTTTCCCAATCATCCTTTATATCATCATCTTCTGATTCGTCAGCATCGTCTTCATCATGTCTTTTTTTAGATAAAGATGATTTAGATCCCTTTTTTCCGGAAGGTTTCAATTCTGATTCATCATCCTCTACCAGATCATCATCATCCTCTGAATGTTTTTTTAATTTGGATGTAGATTTTTTATCCGCATGCAGAGCGGAATGTTTGGTAATTTTTTCGGTGGATTTTTTCCCCTTATCAGGTTTCATGGTCATATTCCAATAAGATTTTTCATTGTAAAATTTGAGCGAAGTTTTTAAACAACCAAATTTTTATACATGTTTTTTAAACGTTTTTTCAGCTATCAAGATAGGGAAATAATCTGTTCCCTGCCCGGGCCATTTGAAACAAATTTCACCGCTACTCCCAGGTAATGATTAATAAAATTGATATACTGCTGCATGGCGGGGGGTAAATCTTTTTCTTTTTTTAAAGATATAGAATCCGTTTTCCATCCCGGGAAGCTTTGAAAAACAGGCTGAAGGCCCACCCCGCTCAATTGAAATGGAACTTCCATTGACATTTTGTCCCGGATTTCATAAGCTGTACAAACCTGCAGTTCCTCAAAAGTATCCAGCACATCGGCTTTTGTCATTACTATTTTAGTCACGCCATTTATCATACAGGCAAATTTCAATGCCACCAGGTCTATCCATCCGCAACGACGTGGGCGGCCGGTGGTGGCGCCAAACTCGTTGCCGAGTTTTCTTAAGGCTTCTCCGGTTGCATTTTCCAGTTCAGTTGGAAAAGGGCCACTTCCTACCCGTGTACAATAGGCTTTAGTAATGCCAATCACGTCTTTAATTTTCTGCGGGGCAATACCCAAACCACTGCACACCCCTGCTGATGTGGTATTGGAGGAGGTGACAAAGGGAAACGTACCAAAGTCAATATCCAGCATACTGCCTTGTGCACCTTCAGCTAATACTTTTTTTCCCGAAGCGATATGATTGTTTATAAAATATTCGCCATTTACAATATTAAGTTCCTTCAAAAATTCAATGCCTTCGAAAAAATCATTTTCCCAGTCAGAAATATCTTCCCGGAAAGAATAAGCATCCAGCAACTGCCTGTGTTTGTTATAAAGTTTATTATAAGCCGTTTTAAAATCATTACGTAAAAGATCCCCTACTCTTAACCCGTTCCTTCCGGTTTTATCCATATAGGTGGGTCCTATTCCTTTTAATGTAGATCCGATTTTGTCATGTCCTTTTGAAAGTTCAGAAGCCTTATCCAGTGCCCGGTGAGTAGGCAAAATCAAATGGGCTCTTTCAGAAATAAAAAGGTTCTTTTTCAGTTGGACGCCAAAGGAGGAAACAATATTGCATTCCTTTTTAAGTATTACGGGATCCAGTACTACTCCATTACCGATAAGATTAATCTTATTTTCATGAAAAACACCAGAAGGGATCTGGTGAAGTACTACTTTTTTATCATCCACATACAACGTATGACCAGCGTTGGGGCCACCCTGGAAACGGGCAATAATATCATACCCCGCTGCAAAAAAATCTACAATCTTTCCTTTCCCTTCATCTCCCCATTGTAATCCAAGAATAATGTCCACCATATTTTTAATCCCCCATCCTCCGGTCAGGGATGACATTTCCCTTTGCGGATTGTTTTTTTACAATATAATTTATTGTTGCCTATGCAGGCAAAAGTAAGGGAACAACAAAAAGAAGCCGAAGAAATAATCATTCTTCATGAATTTATATTTCCACAAAACCGAAACAACTGCTGAATAACTAAATGGTGGCCCGGATTTAACTATTTCCTGAAAATTATTGGATAAAAAACTCAGACAACTTCAGTATCGTAACGTTCTACTTTTTCAATGCCCTTTAATTCTTTTAAACTTAAAACCAGCTTATCCAGCTCTTCTTTGTCATGCACAAATAACTTGATATTTCCTTCAAAGACTCCTTCTTTAGCTTCAATGGTTATAGCAGAAATATTGATTTTTAATTCGCCGGATATGAGATTGGTAATTTTATTCACAACACCCACATCGTCCAGCCCGATAATTTTTAAACCAGTCAGGAAAGAGATTTCCTTGTTCTTTGCCCATTTGGTTTTCACTACCCGGTGCCCGAAATTGGCCATCAGCTTAGCGGCATTGGTACAGTTTGTCCGGTGAATGGTCAATCCTTTTCCGGTAGTAACAAATCCAAATACATCGTCTCCCGGTATAGGTTTGCAGCAATTGGCAAGATTGTAAACAATCCGATCGCTGCTTTCTCCAAAGATGATCAGTTCTGCTTCTTTTTTATTGAGTGTATGGGGAATTCCTTCCGGTTTGTGTTCATGAACTTTCAGTGGTTTGGGCGCCTCCAGTTTATCACCAAAAACCTTGAATTCCCTGAGTTCTTTCAGGTCAATATTTTTAATAGCCACCTGATAAAAAAGATCATGAGCCGAATTAAGTTTGTAATAGGTCCACAACTCATCAATATTGTGCTGGTTGAAAGCTGCACCCATATGTTCTACTTTTTTTTGCAGCATGTATTTGCCTTCGTCTGCTATTTTTCTTTTCTCTTCTTTGAGTGCATCCCTTATCCTTCCTTTTGCTTTAGAAGTAACTACAAAACTTAACCAGTCTTCAGAAGGTTTTTGTTTATTACTGGTGATGATTTCCACCTGGTCGCCACTTCTTAATTTATGGCTTAAGGGCATCAGTTTGTGATTGACTTTAGCGCCAATAGTCTTTACCCCGATGGCGCTATGAATACTAAAAGCAAAATCAAGGGAAGTAGCTCCCACCGGCAACATTTTTACGTCGCCTTTTGGAGTGTATACATAAATTTCTTCGGTAAGAAAACTGGTTTTAAAATCCTGTAAAAAATCCACCGTATCGGTATCCTGGTTGCTGATCACTTCTCTTATTTGCTGAAACCATTTGTCAAAGCGACTTTCATCCCGGTAGTTATCGGGACTGCCTTCTTTATATTTCCAATGTGCAGCCAACCCTTTTTCAGCAATTTCATTCATACGCCGGGTACGTATCTGCACTTCCACCCATTTACCCTGGGGTCCCATTACTGTCGTATGCAAAGCTTCATACCCATTGCTTTTAGGATTGCTCAACCAGTCTCGCAACCGTTCCGGTGCAGGCGTATATTCATCTGTAATAAAAGAATATACTTTCCAGCAATCTTCTTTTTCCTTTTCGGGAGTAGAATCCAGCATTACCCGGATGGCAAAGAGATCATATACTTCTTCAAAACTCACTCCTTTATTTTTTATTTTACTCCAGATGGAATGAATATGTTTTGGCCGGCCGAAGATTTCAAAATTAAAATTTGCTTTCTCCAGTTTTTCTTTTATCGGTTTGATAAACTCATTGATATATTTTGTCCGTTCTTTTTTTGTTTCAGCCAGTTTTTGGGCAATTTCCCGGTAGGCATCCGGCTCCCTGTACTTCATGGCCAGGTCTTCCATTTCTGTTTTTATATTATACAAACCCATGCGATGGGCTAAGGGAGCATACACATATACCGTTTCTGCAGAAATTTTTAATTGCTTTTCCACTTTCATGTGGTCCAGCGTACGCATATTATGCAGGCGATCTGCCAGCTTGATGAGTATTACCCGGGGATCATCCGTAAGAGTGAGCAGAATTTTTTTAAAATTTTCTGCTTGCTTGGAAGCATTTACATCAATCACATTGGAAATCTTGGTAAGTCCATCCACAATTCTTGCAATCTCATTTCCAAATTCCCTTTCAATATCTTCCAGGCTGATATCGGTGTCTTCCACTGTATCGTGTAACAGAGAACAAATAGTAGACCGAACCCCTAATCCTATTTCTTCAGAGCAAATTCTGGCCACAGCAATCGGGTGAAGGATATAAGGCTCGCCACTTTTTCGACGCATGGTTTTATGTGCTTCTACAGCCATTTCAAATGCTGCCCTGATGGCTTTCTTATCTCCCGGTTTTAGTTTGGTTTTTAAGGAGCGAAGTAATGCACGGTATTCTCTCAGAATCAGTTTGTTTTCCTGCTCTTCACTTAAATTATATTTATGTTTTCGCTCTAAGGTTTCCATACAGTAATGACAGAAAGCGAATTTACTTAAAAACCACCGTTTATATTGTATGAAATAACTTACTTTTGCGACCCAAAATGAAATAACAAATTTTAAATCCCAAATTCCATTGGGAAACCAGAAAGTTGGAATTTGGGATTTGTGTTTGAAATTTTTCTGCCGGATGTGGTGAAATTGGTAGACACGTCAGACTTAGGATCTGATGCCGAAAGGTGTGGGGGTTCGAGTCCCTCCATCCGGACCAAAGAAGTTGAAAGGTTTAATAGTTTAAAAGTTTAAAGTATTCTGATTATAGAACTTGTTCTTTTCCGTCTGAAATATCCGAACAGGATAAACCTTAAACTATTAAACTTTTAAACTCTTAAACTTTTTATACTTTTTAAACTTTCCCCATGGCTATTGTTACTAAAGAAAATATCGGTTTGCTGAATGAAAAGCTCACTTTGAAACTGGAAAAAACCGATTACTTACCTGCATTTGAAAAATCATTAAAAGAATACAGCAAGAAAGCCAATATTCCCGGGTTCAGGAAAGGTATGGTGCCTGCAGGGCTTATCAAAAAAATGTACGGGACTTCTGTATTTACTGAAGAAATTCTTCGCTCCGTGGACCGGGAACTGATCAACTACCTGGAAACAGAAAAACTAAACATATTTGCCCAGCCACTTCCTCTTGAAATGGATATCCGTCAACTGGACATGAACAAACCGGATGATTATATATTTCACTTTGAAGTAGGTATGAAACCCGAGTTTACATTGGCAGACCTGTCTAAAGCGTCCCTGACCCGGTATAAAATAACGGTAACAGAAGAAATGATTGATGCTGAAATTACCCGCCTGCAAACCCGCTACGGGAATATGACCGAACCGGATACTGTAACTTCTGAAGAAAACGTACTGAATGTAACTTTTACTGAAACAGATGCGGCTGGCAATGATGTGGAAGACGGAATAAAAAAAGACAATTCTTTGCTGGTAAAATATTTTGCAGAAAATTTCCGAAGCAAGTGGATGGGTAGAAAAAAAGAAGACAGTGAATTGCTGCAACTGAACACTGCTTTTGATGAAAAAGAAAGAGAGTGGATAATAACAGACCTGGGACTGAACAAGGACGATGTTACTTCTTCAGAAAAATATTTCAGGGTTTCTGTTACAAAACTGGGATTAGTGGAAAAGCGGGAAATGAATGAAGAATTCTATAAACAACTTTATCCTGCTTTTGAAATTAAGACGGAAGAAGAATTCAGGAATAAAATAAAAGATGAGATACAGGCCCACTGGAACGCACAAGCCAGCAGCCAGCTTCAACATGCTGCCTACCACGAATTACTGGATAATACCAGGATTGATTTTCCAGAATCATTTCTTAAAAGATGGCTGAAAACACAGGGTGACCCTTCCGCAAAGACCAAGGGTGAAAAAACGGAAGAAGAAATCGAAAATGAATTTCCCCAATTTAAAGATCAATTAAAGTGGACCCTGATCAGTGAACGGATTGTAAGAGAAAACAACATCCAGGTGCAACCTGAGGAGCTAAGCAATTTTGCAAAACAGCAATTGTTCAGCTATATGGGTATGCCCGGTGGTGGAGAAGACCAACCCTGGATTAATGATTATACAGAAAAAATGATGAAGGACCGTAAGTTTATGGAAGATGCTTATAACCGGATACAAATTCAAAAAATAATTGAGTGGGCCGAAAGCCAGTTAAACGCTGAAGAAAAAGAGATCAGCATGGAGGAGTTTATAAAAATGCAGGAAGAACATCAGCATCAGCATCATTAAGAGTTATTAATTTTCTTTTTAACCGGGCACTGCGAAAATATCGTAATGATCCCACTTCAATAACTCATTCTCTGATATAGATTGACCCCTGTAATCTGAAGAACTATTAAAATGAAATATTTTGTAATTCCTGTTTTTTAAAAAGCTAAATAGTTTTTCCCTGTAAGGCAGATCTGAGTATTTATAAACCTCTACCCGGATAAAT
>DATDPZ010000274.1:0-3487 GCA_035292525.1 Chitinophagaceae bacterium | reverse complement strand
GAAACCAGGTTAAATTTTATCAACAGATCAGTATCCAGTTCTGCTTCCGGAACCTTCCTGATATTTTTCATCATCCTGAACAACTGTCCTACTTTCATATTGTCCGGGTACCGTCCAATCTGTGGCATATAACCTATCTGGCTGCGGTATGAAGGGTCTCCGTTTATTTGTTTGCCATCTACAAAAATGCAGCCGCTATCTGCTTTTACCATGCCCAGGATACTTTTGATCAGGGTAGTTTTACCGGAACCATTGGGACCAATTAAGGAAACCACCTGCCCGCTGTTGAACAGCGCATTGATATCATCCAATGCCTGCAATTTTTTAAACCGTTTTTCCAGATTCTCTATCCGTATCATAATTTATTTGGCTTTAACTTGGGCAAATGATCAATCAGGTTTTCGGGAGTTAGGCTTGGAATAGCTTTCTCTGCTTTATCCAACAGTGATACGATGAAACTTCTCATCAGGATAAGCGTTGTGGGATTTTGCTCCACCACCATAGCATACATACTGACGGGATGATAGGGCACATCGCCAATGCCATCCTTGTTTATATCATAGCCATCATATTTATCCCAGTAATTATTGTAAAACCTGTTCAGCGTTACCGAACCGTTGGTGGCTATGTCAAATGAGTTGCCGTAAAAATTGTTATGGTGAAAAGTATTATCGTCACAACTGGCCTGTACTTTCAACGCCCAGCCGTTTTCTTTAAAAATATTATTTTCAACTTCAATACGACTGCTGCCTTCCATGTGAATGGCTACCGTGTTTTGAATAAATTTATTGTTTTTAATGTGACTATCAGAAATATCTTTCAGTAAAAGTCCGTAAGCACTGGCTCCCCAGTTTTTTTCAAACACATTGTCTTCCATTCTTACATTTTTGGTGTACATCACGGCTACACCGGCGCCATTATTACGAAAAGTATTACCGAGGTATGCATTATTATGTGAAAACATGAAGTGAAGTCCATACCGGATATTTTTTTCACTTACATTTTTTTTTATGGTTGATTGTGTCACAAACTCCAGGTAAATACCATCGCGGTGTCCCTGTATTGAATTATTTTCAATCAATATTTGCTCACACTTCCAGAGGTGAATGCCATTGCCCGACGCATGTTCTGATTTATTGGTGCCTTTGATAATGTTATTCCTGATGACCGAGTGTGTTGAATTGGCTAAATGAATAGAGAAAGAAGCATTACTGATTATATTGTTTTCAATCAGAAAATTGGAAGCATCTATTATTTTTATTGCAGCATAGTCATTCATTGATGAATAACCGGCATTTGCAAAATGTATTCCTTTGATCACAGTATTTTTCCCGGTAAGGGTAAGTATCTCGTTTTTATATTCTCCGTCCAGTACGGGCTCATCAATTCCGATCAGGAAGATCGTTTTATCAATGATAATATTTCCTTCATTGTAAATTCCTTTGTGGAGCAGGATGGTGTCGCCATCCTTTGCTGCAATAATTCCCTGGCGCAGACTGGTGATCGCTTTATCTTTTCCAACGACAATCTTACGGGCAAAAGTTTTATTTATTGTAAACAGCAATAATATGGTCAATAAGCTTTTCATCTGATCAGGATATTATATAGCGTAGCCCAGTTGGTGACTTTGCTTCCTTCTGTTTCTTCTGATTTCTGATTGGCTTCGGACCGGTTTTTAAATGCAGCAGCACCTCCCATCGGGCTTTTAAGCTGGCTGCTTACAACAAACTCTGCAGAATCTACATCTAAAAGTTCATGGGGCTCATTATAGTTCACAAAATAAACATGAGAAATATTACTCAGTTCCACCCCGCGGCGTTCTAAAAAAGCAGCGATACAATGTGTATCATCAAACTTATAAACTTTACTTTTTTTAGTGACGATCTCGGCACCAAACTTTGGATCTACTATTGTCATTTTACATTCAACACAGGTATCTTTTCCCAATTCTATTTTTTCGGGTTTTGGATTGCATCCAGCCACAAAAAAAAGTATGATAATAGCTATACTGAGCGATGCTGTGGTTTTTTGCTGTCTCATTGGATTTATTTTTTTGTTTTTACGCCATTCAAGGAACCAGATAATAAAAAAGAGCCCGGTTACAGCTACAATAACCCAGCCTCCCGTATCAGGATAGGAATAAGCATCGAAGTTCAGTAATTTTTTATGACCAATCAGTGGAGGCTGATAAGACAATCCCGGCACCTGGATGGCTGCTGCAGGATTCAGGTTGTGTCCATAATCATAACCCCACTTATAAAAATCTACCAGGGCAGCTATGCCGGCCATGACAGAGAGAATAAGATAGGCTACCAGTAATTTCCGACTGCCGCTTATGGCAACAGACAATCCAAAAAGAACAAAGAAACCTAAAATATAAACCAGGTAAGTAAATTCCGGGAACATATGGGCATCAATATGCTTCATACCAATATAGTGATTCAGGCCGTTGATGATTTCTACCTGCCCGGTAATTTTATTTAACCAGATCTGCATAGATAATCCTTCCGGGTATTGTGGGGCAATCAGGTAAATAGACCAGGCAGGTACAAAGAACATGAGGCACATAGCTAAGGAACCAATGGCAATAATGATCCGGGATGTTTTGCTCATCTTTTTCATAAAAAGGTTTACTTTAAAAAAAAACTTCCTGAACTATGGAGTTTCCGGAAGTGAATTGACGAATGAAACTCTATATCGTTTTACTTTGACGGTGGCAACAATACTGCATCAATTACATGAATGATGCCATTGGCAGCCGGTATGGAAGCAAGAACTGTTGCTGAATTATTGATCATCACTTTTCCATCTTTTTTTGAAATAATGATATTGTCTCCATTCACCTGGTTTAAAGTTTGACCGTCCTCCAGCATATCTGTTTTCAAAGTTCCCACAAACACATGGTATTGTAGAATATCCTGAAGCTGTTCTCTGTTTTCGTTTTTCATCAGGTTGTTTAATGTCTCTTTAGGTAGTTTGTCAAAAGCAGCGTTGGTTGGTGCAAACACCGTAAAAGGTCCGGCATTAGAAAGAGCATTTACCAGTTCTGCCTGTTTGATTGCTGCTACCAGCGTTGTATGATCACCAGAGCCCGAAGCTATTTTTACAACATCCTTTGCTGATACATCATCCTGCACTGATGCCTGACCACCACCTGCATTTACATCGGGAGTTGCAACTGATCCTTCAGATTTTGTACTGGCATCATTACAGGAACAGATAATAATTGCAGAAAACAGAACAACAAAAGTTAGTAGCTTTTTCATAAATAAAAATTTTTATGATTTTTTAAAAAAGGGGACCATTGTGTGAATAGTCCCCTTCCAATTTAGTTTTTGATTGTATTTTCAGTTGTTACAGCCGGTTTATTGGTTCCGGTACTGAATAAAAGTGGCACATTACTTCCTGCCGGTGAAACTCTTAAATAACCAGACATTTCCTGGTGCAGGGCAGAGCAGAAGTCAGTACAATAAAAAGGGAAAATACC
>DATDPZ010000273.1:0-7060 GCA_035292525.1 Chitinophagaceae bacterium | reverse complement strand
CAGCAACAGAGAGTTTTTTTCCTCCCTGGATGTGATTAACAAAATCATGACCCTGGAGAAACTGCAAATGATAAATGGCCAGCTAACTATTAAAGCAAGGAATAACACGGAAATCATTTTGCAAAACACCAGCCTGCTGCTGAACAGCCGAGAAGTAGTTAAATCCCCTACTGTAACCAGTGTGGAGAAGTCCGTTGAAGAACTAAAATTCAGTAAAGGCGTTCTGAAACTGAAAGACCTGCTGGTGAAAATGGAAAATGCTTATTTCGATGGAAAGAAAAACCGGTTGTTGTTTGAGAAGTTAAACTTGTATAATCCGGATCAACGCTTTAATGTTTCCACAAAAAATACATTGCTGGGAAATGTACAGTTTGATGATTCGCTGAACATCATCAGTGCAGACACTGTAAGCTGGGGGCAAGCCAGGATTGAAATCAACAACTTATCCAAAGAAACAAGGAAGGGCACATCAGCCCTGGCTATTATGCTGAAAATGCTTAATGGAAATAATACGGTTGTTGACATTAACAATGAAAACAGCAGCCTTTCATTTACGCTGAACAGCATATCTGCAAATACTTTTTCAAAGAAAGAAAAACTACATGCTGAAAAATTAACGACCATCGGTAAAGATTTTTATTATTACACAGCAGGAACAGAAATAACAGCTGCTAATTTTTCAATTAACGATCTTTCCCCTTCTGCCGTTAATTCAATTCTTATAAAACAAAACCGTGGCGCTAATTCAATTTTTGCAAATATCCCGGAAGCTACTTTTACACCTGACATTAACAGTATCGTTTCAGAAAACACAGAAATAAAAAACCTCAGGCTGTTATATCCTGAATTAACTATATCAACAAAAGAAAAAGTAACTACAAAAGAATTAAAGTCATTTCCGGAAATAAAAATAGATCAGCTGGAAATAATTGGCCCGGTCTTTAAAATAGAAAATTCCCATTCAAAAAAACTGCCGGTTCTCAGTTGGGATGGCCGCAAAAATAAATTGATGGCCACCAATATCCAGTCAGAAAAAGCAACAGGCAAGGTCAGCATTTCCAGCCTCGATGCAGCCTTTTCTGATTTTTCATTCACCGGTTCAGTTGGTAAAACAACCAAATCAAAAGAAGTGCAGATAAATACCCGCTTTGAGAATTTAGTTTTACAAAATGGCGAAAAAATAAACTGGTCTGTAAAACTAAAAGAACTGGTTGCCAAAAATTATTCAGCAGACAGTTTTAATAAAAAGCCGGCACAGGTAAAAATTTACAGTGGAAAACTGGAAGACCTGACAGTCAACTCAGAAAACCTCAGCAGTTTTCCGGAACTGATCAAAGAAAATCCATCTTTCTCCGTCAGCAATATATCCGGTTTTTTTATGGATGAAAAAAAGAGTATCAGTTGGCAAAACCTGGTTTATCATAAAGCTGCAAAAACTATTTCTCTGGATACCATTACATATTTACCGGTAATGAGCCGTGATGCATTTATTGCTGCCCATCCATTTCAAACAGATTACATGACTTTCAGATCCGGTAAAATACTGGCCACTGATTTTGATCTTGACCGTTATCTTGATGACAGTACACTCCGGTTGGGTGATTTAAATATTGCCAATCCATTCTTTACTTCCTACAGGGATAAACGACCTCCTTTTAAATCAGGTATCATTAAACCATTGCCCACTAAGTTGATTCAGAAAATTCCATTCAGTATATCAATTGACACCCTGAAAATAGAAAATGGCACTACTGTTTATACAGAACTGAATGATAAGAATAACGAAACCGGTTTGATTCCGGTAACCAGGATGAGTGGCGATATTTTTCCAATTAAAAATTTTGATCTTACAGGAAAAGATTCGTTAAGGATACGTTTGAATGGTTATTTACTGGACTCTGCCTGGATCAGGTTAAGAACAAGAGAATCTTACCTGGATTCTCTTTCTGGTTTTTTAATCACCCTGAGAATGAGGCCGCGTTCCCTGCTTTACCTGAATGAAGTGTTGGAACCATTGGCTTCTGTAAACCTGCAATCCGGTTATCTTGATACACTGTTGATGCGGGCTGTAGCTACCGAATATTTATCGCTTGGCGAAATGAGAATGTTTTACCGTGACCTGAAAGTGAAATTCCATAGAAATAGTTACGAAGAAAAGAAACGATTCCTGACCGGGCTCATGACTTTTATTGCCAATAATTTTGTTATTAAAAATGACAATAAAAAAAGGGTTGGTGTTGTTTATTTTCCCCGCATAAGAGACCGGTCATTCATCAATTATTATATTAAGATTGCCATGAGTGGAATGGCCTCCAGCGTAGGTGCAAAAAAGAATAAAAGATTATTGCGTAAGTATAAAAAACAATTAAAAATCCGTCAACTGCCACCGATTGATTTTGATTAAGCCGGAATTAATTTGGTACTAAGGGAAACATGATTTCCAGTACACATCCTTTCCCCGGCGAGGATTTAATTGTTGAAGAACCGCCAAAAGCTTCTACCCGGCTAAAAATATTAATGAACCCGATACCGTTGGGTTGTTTGCCTTTTTCAAACCCTTTTCCGTCATCTTTTATTTCCAGGAATACCTGCCCCCCTTTTTCTTTTAATGATATGGAAACGGCACTGGCATCAGCATGTTTAATAATATTATTTGTTTGTTCCTGGATAATCCGGTAAATCATCAGTTTTTGTTCATAGGTCAAATCAACTTCCAATTGTTTTTCAAAATCAATTTTTATATTCAGGTGTTGAAAGGAACAAATATTTTTAATTATTTCATCCACACTTTTTTTTAACCCGATCACTTTTATAATGGATGAATTTAACCTGTGAGAAATCTTCCTGATCTCTTCCACAGCCTGGTTCTGAAATTGAATAGCTTTGTCAAAGAGTTTTTTGCTATTTTCCGGATCCTGCATGGCAGCATCCAGGCATAATTTGGAACTCATCAGTATCTGGTTCACATTATCATGTAATTCATTGCTTATATTTCCTCTTTCTTTTTCCTGGGCGGTAATAGTTGCCTTTTCTATTGTTTTATGCTTTTGTTCCTGTTCCACTATTAACTGTTGTTCCAGTTTTTTCTTTTCCGTCAGATCCCTGATGGCTCCAAGCATTCTTACAGGTGTTCCATTCCTGTATTGGATAATCCCGATATCCGACAAAATTTTATAGTTCCCGTCTGCACATAAAAAAGAATACTCATCCTCCCAATGTTCATTCTTATTCTGTAAATTTTTATTTAAATTATTCTTCACTCTTTCCTGATCATCGGGATGTATTTTCTCAAACCACCAGTTCAGTTCTGGTTTAACCTCTTCTTGTGTGTAACCTGAAAGTTCCCGGAAAGCTTCACTACGGTAGATTTCGTTTGTAACCAGGTCCAGGTCCCAGATAGCATCCGTTGTAATTTTTGAAACGTAAAAAAACCGTTCGCTGCTTATTCTTAATTCTTCTTCTTTATTTATCATTTCCGTGATATCAGAAAATGAAGTAACTACTGCATAAGGTTCAAATTCTCCCGGATGGATCAATGCTTCAGAATTAATGGAAATCCAGATAACGGCTCCCTGTTCACTACATAACCCCATCTTTACATTTCGCTGAGGAAAGCCAGTCTGTAGGCTTACTACAGCCGGAAACTCATTAAAAGGAAAATCACTACCATCTGCTTTTATTACTTTCCGTGTTGTTTGCTCCAGCGATTTACCCAACAGGTTTTCTTCTGCTAGTCCTATTATCTCCATCGCCTTTTTATTACAGGCATTGATCCTGTAATCTTTACCAATCATCATTACTCCATCCACCAGCGTATTCAACAATTTTTCATAAGTAGCTTCCGCTTCTGCCAGCTTTAATTCAGTATTTTTTTGATTGGAGATGTTATGATTAAAAAAAACCAGAGATAGTTTTTCATTTTTATCATTTAACAGAAATCTGGCAACGGATAAAAAATGTAATTTTTCTCCGTTGGACATATTATAGATTACCTTTCCCTGCCAGATTCCTTTCTCTTCTAATTCTTTTTTTGCAAAAGCAATATCTGAACCGGTAAAATGAATTTGAATGACTTCAAAAATATTATTCCCTATGGCACTGGAAATTGAATATAGCTCTTCTGCCGTGCTATTCCAACCTGTAATATTAAATTGTAAGTCAGTTTGAAAAATTACATCGGGAGGATTATCTAAAATCATAATGCTGTGAATTATGTCCTTTTTAAAGTTTCCGTTAAATCCAGTCTGTCACTTCCAATATCAATATCTGTTTCCTGGGTTGAATTAAAAACCAATTTAATGAATTCAACACATATAAAACTATCCGCTCATGTAAATTATTAGTTCAAAGAAAAAATCTTCAGGATACCCATAACCGGTTTTAGGCCAAATCATCTTTCAGAATATTTAAGTTTTCCCGGCATGCTGTTTCCCAAAATCACTTACCTTCGATAGTAAATAGTTGTTTAACTAACTAATTTTTACCATGAATAAAAGAATTATAAAAAAGGTCGCTGTATTAGGCAGTGGTGTAATGGGCTCAAGGATTGCCTGTCATTTTGCAGGAATCGGCATACAGGTTCTGCTTTTGGATATTGCGGCCCCCCCACCCCCCGAAGGGGGGATTGCGAAGCCCCCCGATAAAAACAAAATTGTAAATGATGCATTGGCTTCGGCTATTAAATCAAACCCTTCACCTGTTTATCATAAAAATGTTGTAAAAAAAATTACCACAGGAAATTTTGATGATAACATGAAAGATATCGGGGGCTATGATTGGATTATCGAGGTAGTGGTAGAAAGGCTGGATATAAAAAATCAGGTATTTGAAAAAGTGGAACAGTTCCGCACACCCGGAACGCTTGTAACTTCCAATACTTCAGGCATTCCTATTCACCTGATGGCAGAAGGAAGAAGCGATGATTTTAAAAAACATTTCTGCGGCACTCATTTTTTTAATCCACCACGTTATTTAAGACTATTGGAGATTATTCCTACTCCGGATACTAATCCTTCAATTGTAGATTTTTTAATGAACTACGGTGATTTATTCTTAGGTAAAACCACTGTTTTATGCAAAGACACACCTGCTTTTATTGCCAACCGTATTGGTGTTTATGGCATGATGGCGATCATGAAAGTAAAAGATAAACTTCAACTTAATATAGATGAAATTGATGCATTGACCGGACCAATCATTGGAAGACCCAAATCTGCAACTTTCCGTACAGGGGATGTAGTAGGCCTGGATACTTTTGTAAAAGTTGCAAAAGGAGTTGCTGATAATTGTCCGGATGATGAAGCCATTGATACTTTTAAAATACCCGATTGGCTGGAAAAGATGGTAGCCAACAATTGGCTGGGTGATAAAACCGGCCAGGGATTCTTTAAAAAAACAAAAAGTGCTGGCGGAGAAAAAGAAATTCTGACCCTGGATTTGCAAACCATGGAATACGGACCCAGGGTAAAACCAAAGTTTGCAAGTGTAGAAGCAGCAAAACCAATTGATGATCTGAAGCAACGGTTGAAAATATTATGTGCCGGACAGGATAAGGCGGGAGAGTTTTACCGTCATTTTCATTATGGATTATTTTCTTACATCTCTCATCGCATACCAGAAATAAGTGATGAGCTGTACCGGGTGGATGATGCCCTCATGGCTGGTTTTGGATGGGAGATTGGTGCCTTTGAAAGTTGGGATGTGCTGGGTGTAGAAAAAACATTGAAGGCGATGAAAGATGCAGGATATAAAGTTGCAGAATGGGTAGATGAAATGATAACAAGAGGGATTAAGTCTTTTTATAAAATTGAAAATGGAATCCGCTTATGCTACTCCCCGCTTTCGGGATCTATGATCCCCCCTTCGGGGGGTGGGGGGGCTGCTTTTATTGTCATGAGTAATTACCAGGACAAGATGATCTGGAATAATGGCAGTTGCAAATTGTATAATCTGGGCGATGATGTACTCGGCTTGCAATGGTTAACAAAAATGGGAAATATAGGTGGTGATGTATTGAGTGGTATTCAAACTGCTATTGATAAAGCTGAAAAAGGATACAAAGGATTAGTGATTGCCAATGAAGGATCTAATTTCAGTGCCGGTGCCAATGTAGGAATGATTTTTATGCTGGCTATTGACCAGGAATATGATGAACTCGACATGGCCATCCGCCTGTTTCAAAATACAATGATGCGGGTAAGATATTCCTCCGTACCGGTGGTGGTGGCTCCTCATGGATTGACATTAGGTGGTGCTTGTGAATTAAGCTTACATGCAGATAAATGTTGTCCGGCTGCAGAAACCTATACCGGTCTTGTTGAATTAGGTGTGGGCCTGATCCCCGGTGGTGGTGGCACAAAAGAATTTGTGTTAAGAGCATCAGATGAAATGCACGAAGATGAACCGGAAACGATTACACTGAAAAATCGTTTCTTAACAATTGCAACCGCGAAAGTGGCTACCTCTGCATTTGAAGGATTTGATCTGGGTATTTACAGAAATGGGTCGGATGAAGTAGTAATGAACCTGGGTCGGCGGATTGCAGAAGCAAAAAAATCTGTCATTGAAATTTATGATTCAGGTTATACAACACCTGTTCAAAGAAAAGATGTAAAAGT
Organism: Chitinophagaceae bacterium; assembly: GCA_035292525.1. GTDB lineage: Bacteria > Bacteroidota > Bacteroidia > Chitinophagales > Chitinophagaceae > VBAS01. The sequence goes on along the minus strand of DATDPZ010000273.1, from coordinate 443 downwards.
TTTAGGACGTTCAGCATTAGGAGCATTACTTGCCGGCATCAATGGTATGAAAAAAGCCAATTATGCAACTGAACATGATGCATTAGTAGCAACTAAACTGGCTTATGTTATGTGCGGTGGCGATTTAACTGAAGCCTCATCTGTAACAGAACAATATTTACTTGATCTTGAAAGAGAAGCATTCCTTTCTTTATGTGGCGAAAAGAAATCACTGGAAAGAATTCAAAGTGTATTGAAAAGCGGCAGGCCTATCCGGAATTAAAAACTAAATTTGATCTTATTTAATTTTAAAAGGCCTAAAAGAAAATACTATGTTATCCCGCCGGATTTTTCTTTACCGACTTTATCTCGTAGTTAATATTGCTATCATCTGGGTGCTGTTCAGTATTATTTTTTTATACAATATTGTAGAGGTGGAAAAAGAGGTGTTAGCCACCCGGAGA
>DATDPZ010000272.1:0-9096 GCA_035292525.1 Chitinophagaceae bacterium | reverse complement strand
TATCCATGTTTTCCCGGCATTCTTACTGATATACACTCCAAAGTCAGTTCCGCAGTACAACATATCAGCCTGATCAGGATCTTCAATGATTACATTGGCCGGCGATGCAGGAAGATTTCCTGAAACAGATTTCCAGGTACTTCCATAATCTTCTGAAACAAACAGGTAAACGGCATGATTATCCTGGCGGCGATCATTCAAAGCAATATACACCCTGGATGCTTTAAATTTTGACGGAGTGATTTTGATCACATGTTTATTATAGGGTAATCCTTTTGTTATTTCCTTCCAGTGGTTTCCATCATTCATTGTTAACCAAACACGGCCATCATCAGTTCCGGTGTAAATTATTCCCGGTTTGTTGCCTTCGGCAATGGCTGTGATAGCCTGGTGATAGATGAGGTAAGGATAATTTCCCATTCTTGATTTATTGTTATAAGAAAGATCATTGCTGATACGCTTCCATGTTTCACCTGCATCTTCAGATTTATATAAATGTTGCAGGCCATGATAAATTACTTTATTATCAAACTTTGACATCAATGTTCCGGCAAGCCATTCACCCCGTAGAGAATCGATACGGCCCACATCAAAGACAGTCATTCTTTTTACACCTTCCCTTCGTCCCAAATTCATATCAGATTTCATTAACCGGCCGTAATATGTAGAAGAGTAAACAATATTTGAATTCACCGGATCAACTTGTATTTGTGTTCCCTCTCCGCCGGGCGCCATTCGCCATGGTCGTAAAGATGTATCAGATGCTTTTCCAAATGTGTTGCTGATATTTCCACTCATAGTGCCTTCATCCTGTACAGATCCAAAAACATTGAAAGGGTTTTCCATATCATAAGACAATGTGTAAAATTGTGTGGTGGGAATTTTATCAAAAAAGTTTTTCCATTTCACTCCGCCATTATAAGTTATAATTACACCACCATCATTTCCCACAACAATGCGATCCGGATTTTCTTCATCAAACCACATGGCATGGTTATCGCCATGAGTCCAGTCGCCGGTAGTATCAGTGGGACTCCAGTTCTTCCATGTTTTTCCGCCATCCCTGCTCACAGCTTTTGAAACTCCAAAAGCATAGACTTCATTTTCGTCTTTTGGATCTACCCTGATCTGACCAAATACCCAACCGTAAGTACCGGAGAATGGTGTAAAGAAATCGTGGATCTCAGCCTGCTTCTCCCATGACTCTCCTTTATCGTTGCTACGATATATAGAACCACCGATCACTACTTTCTGAACTCTCCTTTCGTAACTGTCAGTTTCACCTTCCCTGGGCTCTCTTTTTTTATTATGATCATCAACAAATGCATACAATACATTTGGATTCGATTTGGAAACCGCTATCCCAATCCGGCCGGTATTTTTTGTATCGGGTAAACCTTTCCCAATCTGTTTCCAGCTTTTTCCGCCATCTGTTGTTTTATAAAGATGATCCCCGTCTTCCGGAGTAGGATCGCTCCAGCGAAGCCGGATCCGATTCCACATAGAAGCATACATCGTATTAGGATCTGATGGATCCATTGCAAGATCAATGCAACCGCTTTTATCACTTTCAAACAATATTTTCTTCCATGTTTTACCGCCATCTGTAGTTTGATAAACTCCACGATCCTTATTATAAGTCCATTCATTTCCACTGGCAGCTACATAAACTATATCAGGATTTCTTGGATGAACAATTACTCTGGCAATAGTGCCGGTACTCTCAAGTCCAATATGTTTAAATGTTTTGCCGCGATCAGTTGTCTTATACATTCCAATGCCCGGCAATGAGGCTCTGAAAATATTTGCTTCGCCGGTACCTATATATAATATATTATGATTGGAAGGAGCTATGGCAAAATTACCAATGGATTGAGTGGCTTCCTTATCAAAAAGAGATTGCCAGGTATTTCCGGCATCTTCTGATTTCCAGAAACCGCCGGTGGCAAATGCTGCATAGAAAATATTGGGATTGCCGGTGATACCTGCCACATCAGTGCTTCGGCCACTACGGATATCTGGTCCGGTCAATCTCCATTCAAAGTTTTTGTATGGAGATTGTTGTAACAATTGTTTTTGTTTGGTAAATGCTGCCATCTTCTGTGCTCCGGTTGTGGGAGTATTTTGTTGGGCAAATAAAGAAAGTGGCAATAGCAATAAGGCAAGCTTTTTCATATTTTATTTTTTTAGCTAAGAGATTATCCCGATAGCTATCGGGAGAGAAAAGGAAATTAAGAGATTTACCTATAACTCTTTTACACTTTCTCTCTTTTAAACTCTTAGTTCATTATTTACTGTTCTCCAGATTCCCAATGGGTTTTCATTTTGTAGTTCATCCGGCAATAATTCATCCGGCCAGTTTTGAAAACAAATAGGTCGTGCAAATCTTTTTATACCATCCGCACCAACGGAAGTAAAGCGGGAATCTGTAGTGGCCGGAAATGGACCCCCGTGATGCATGCTTAAACAAACTTCAACTCCGGTCGGAACTGAATTAATAATGAAACGTCCACAAATATTTTTTACTGCTTCCACCAGTTCTTCATGTTGCTTAAAGTCGTTTTCAGTTGCCATTAAAGTAGAAGTAAGTTGACCTTCCAGGTTCCCGGCCACTTCAATCATTTCCTTCATGTCTTTACAACGGATGATGATGGAATAGGGGCCAAATACTTCCTGGTGCAAAACGGGATTGTTCAGGAAAGCCTGACCAGTGGCAGTAGCAATTGTTGGCAACCCTTCGTTTGCTTTTACTTCTGTTTCAGCTTCAGCTACCAGCCGAACCTCTTCCTGCAGCAATGCATTTCCTTTATTTTTTTTGTAAGCACTTACAATTCCCGGATGCAACATAGCAGCAGGCGCAGTTTGCTGAATGGCTTTTCCCAGGTCATGTATAAAAGTTTTCAGTTCCTCGCTTTCTATGCCAACGATCAACCCGGGATTGGTACAAAATTGTCCAACACCCAAAGTTATAGAACCTGCATACATTTTTGCAATATCAGCAGCTGAACTCTTTAGTTTTTCAGGTAAAAGAAAAACAGGATTGATACTTCCCATTTCTGCAAAAACAGGAATAGGATCTTTGCGCTGATTGGCCCAATCAAACAAAGCTTTTCCACCAATATAAGAACCGGTAAAACCAACGGCTTTTGTATGTGTATGTGTTACCAAAGACTTTCCAACCTCAAACGATGATCCATGCACATGAGCAAAGATGCCTTCAGGCATATTACATTTTTTGCCTGCTTTTAATATTATATCCGCAACTTTCTGACTGGTTTCAGGATGAGCAGGATGAGCTTTTACAATCACCGGGCAACCTGCTGCAAAAGCACAGGCAGTATCACCACCGGCAGTGGAGTAGGCATATGGAAAATTAGAAGCGCCGAAAACAACCACAGGGCCAAGTGGCACCAGCATTTTTCTGAGATCAGGTTTTGGAGGAGATTTATCGGGTATCGCAGTATCTATTCTTGCTTCCAGCCATTCACCGCTTTCACATGCTGCTGCGTATTGTCTCATTTGAAAAACAGTACGGCCTTTTTCATTTCGCATCCTCGCTTCCGGAAGATTCGTTTCTCTCATCGTGGTTTTTATCAATTCATCATCACAAGACTCAAGATCAGCAGCAATGGATCGCATGAAATCAGCTCTTTGTTTCAAACTCATTTTCCGGTAAACATGAAAAGCAGTCCATGCCTGTTGCATAATTGAATCTATCTCTGATAGAGAAGCGTCATTGAACATTGAAAATTGAATATTGATTATTGAATATTTTTTGTTTACTTCAATTTCGGTCTATTTGTTATGCCATCATTAATGATCTTAAGAATTCTCTCTCTCTCTTCAGCTTCCAAAGTTAACCTCGGAGCCCTGACATATTCACTTCCGATTCCTGTTTGTGTAGCAGCCAGTTTTATATATTGTACCAGTTTGGGATGAATGTCCAGTTCCAGCAAGGGCATGAACCAACGATATATATTTGTAGCTTCTTCAATCTTTCCTCCTTTCACCAGATTATAAATCGTTACCGTTTCTTTTGGAAAAGCACAAACCAATCCTGCCACCCAGCCATCAGCGCCGAGACAAAGTTCTTCCATAGCCAATGTATCCACCCCGCATAAAATTTTAAAGCGGTCGCCAAACCTGTTTTTCATTCTTGTCAGGTTGGTTACATCACGGGAACTTTCTTTTAAAGCAGTAATATTTTTACATGCCAGCAAATCTTCAAACATATCCGGCCGGGTATCAATTTTATAATCCGGCGGATTATTATAGATCATAACAGGAAGATCAGTGGAGCTGGTCACGGCTTTAAAGTAACTGATCGTTTCCCGGTCATCCGTCTTATATCTCATGGGTGGTAAGAGCATGATGCCATCTGCTCCCCAGTTCTTCGCATTAGCAGCCTGCTGAATGGCAGCACTAGTGGTGCTTTCCGCAATATTCAGGATCACCGGAATTTTTCCGTTAAGATATTCCACAGAAAATTCAACCATCTCTTCCTTTTCTTTTTCGGTAATGGTACTGGCTTCTCCCAGCGAGCCACCAATAATAATTCCATGAATGCCTGCCTCCACCTGGGCAGTCAGGTTTTTTTCAAACATAGCCAGGTCCAGTTTATCCTCTTTGGTAAACGGAGTTAATAATGCCGGGAAAACGCCTTTCCATTCAAATGACATAGTGATTTATTTTTTTAGGGGCTAAAGATAGGAAAAGAGAAAATTATGGAGCCGGCGGGAAAAAATAATGGATAAACCCGGAAATTAAACCCGGCAATACTTAATTTTAGAAGAGCAATCGATCTCTTGTTACAATAAGAGAAGACTGAAAGAGCTAAACTGAATTTAAAAATCAAACAAGTGGAAAACATAAGGTTAATACTAACTTCACAATAAGCAGGCTTACGGCGAAGTCGGTCAACCCAAAAGTATACCACAATGTCCCGCAACAGCCTTTATACTATGGGGATTTTTTAGGGAGCATTGCAGATACTTTTCTGATTGTTATACACTATCTGGAAAAAGAAACTATGGAAGAGGAATTAATCTTTAGAGTCATCACCATTGTTATTTTCCTTACTGTTGTTGCTATTGGTATATACCATCGCATCAAAGCGGCAAAACCTAGGGAAGATAAAATATTTCATAGTCAAGAAGGTATACTAATCATGGTTTTACTTAGGTTTTTCGGATTTTTAACATGGATTGCTTTGTTACTTTACATGATCAATCCACAATTAATGACGTGGTCTATGCTCTCACTTCCTTATTGGTTGCGTTGGCTAGGCGCGGGTTTTAGTATTGTTGCTCTTCCACTAATATGCTGGATGTTTATTAGCTTGGACAAAAATGTGACTGATACAGTGGCAATTCGTAAAGGGCATAATCTGGTTACTTCCGGACCTTATCATTGGATACGACATCCGATGTATTCATTTAGCTTTCTTGCTTTGATTGGTTTTTTTCTGTTGTCTGCCATCTGGTTTATAGGACTAACAGGTATTTTAGCTTTAATACTATTAGTTGTTCGCACTCCCCTTGAAGAAAAAAAGCTGATAGAGAAATTTGGGGAAGAGTATCGTGAATACATAAAAGTCACCAATCGTTTCCTGCCACGCATAATTAAGTCAAGAGAGAAGAATTAGACAGACTATAACATATAAGGCTTAAACGAAACTTTGCGCCGGCGGAGTCTATATATTAAAAATATGTTGCGGCGCAAAGGTTTGATTTAAGCCGGCGCCTGTTCCGCTGCATTACGGGATTGAATGAAGCTAAGGTAGCCGCCGTGGAGAATATGGGGTTTTAATGACAGTAGTTGAGTGAGAGTGCAGATAAAGTGAATTGGTTTTTCTTTACGCGGTTGGTGTTCAAATTACATTCTCTTTCAAGTTTCAGCAACTTCACCAACAACCCGATCTGTTTTTTACGCCGCTTGGTGAAGAGAATTAAAATAGCAGGAGAACTAATTCCGAACAGCAACTGCAAGAAATCTGCATACCAACCGGCAGCGTAAAAAAGAAAAATAAATGAAGTAGCTTACAAAGTAAAAGCATAAACATGTTATTTATGAAAAGGATAATGTTTTTCACTTTGTTTATATGTAGCCAGTGGCTGCATCTTTCAGGCCAGCAAACAGATGGGGATAATCTACTTGCTTCTTTATCCCTTGCAAAAACGGATGAAGAACGACAGGATATCATGATGGAATTATTCGATCTGTATGAGAATTATTCTGTTGACTCCAATATGATTTATGCTAACAGGGTTTTGGAAATCGGCAAGCAAACAAATAACTTATTAATAGAAGCAAGAGCACTGGATGAAATTGGCTACGTCTTTTACAGAATGGATAACCGGCAAAAATGTTTGGAAATAACTTTACAGTCGCTCAAATTAGCAGAGAAGACCGGCAATCAAAGACTCATCGGTATCATCTATATCGGGTTAGCTAGTGTACAAGATGAGGAGAAGGCGATTAGTTACCTCAAAACATCCATTGGTTTTTTGAAAAATACCAGTGGTTACAAAGATTTGACCATTGCTTTAAATGACATTTCCATTAATTACCTGCGAATGGAAATGCCCGATTCAGCTTTGGTCTATGCTCAATGGGCTTATGAAATAATGTTGCGATATAATTATTTTACCTATTCGGGCTATACACTAGGTTCATTAGGAAAAATTCATTTAGAACTTGGAAATACAACAAAAGCATCGGAGTATTTTAATACGGCTGTGAATGACGCCGTTAGGCAAAATTCTGATCCGTTAAAGTATGCCGCTTACAACAATTTTCTTTTGTATTATCAAAAGTTGAATAACCTGGATTCTGTTTTTTATTACTCCCAAAAAATGTACAACCTGGCACAAACAGGACCTGTGAGATGGATGATTCTGCCCAGCAATGTTTTTTATGATTTTTATAAAAAGAAAAGGAATGCTGATAGTGCCTTGAAGTATCATGAAATATATCAATGGGCACAGGATAGTTTGTTTAGTTCTCAAAAAACTCAACATGTACTAGCTTTGAGTATTGAAGAAGATTTTAGGCAGAAAGAGATTCTGTTAGCACAGGAAAAGGCAAATGAAGAAAGAAAACTAAATATTCAATATGCAGCAATTGCCATTGGCATCATTGTGCTCATTCTTTTCCTTCTGCTGTTAAGCAGGAGCATTCGTGTCAATGAACGGGTCATCATGTTCGTCGGGGTGATTGGCTTATTAATTGTTTTTGAATTTATCAACCTAGTATTCCATCCTTTTCTTGGTAAACTGACACATCATTCACCTTTGTTAATGCTACTGATCATGGTTTGTGTTGCTGCTATTTTGGTTCCGGCTCATCACCGTCTGGAAAAATGGTTGATTGGCAGGTTGGTCGAGAAAAATAAGAAGACTCGTTTAACTGCAAAAAGTCATTGATGATGCTTTCTTGAGATGTTGAAGTATGAGGTGCAGATTTGTTCCGGTACTGCCAACAACAGGAATTGAATCCGGAACTATCTTATTCTTTTTTATGTTTAAACTACATTTAGAAATTAGATCTATTGTAATGCAGTCTTATGAATATAGTTTATAAAAGAATAAATCACTTTAAAGCCCGGGCTTAATGGTAAAACAATTTAATGTACGATACGGGAGAAATTATAAAGTAGTTTTGGCCATTGTTTTGCCAAATCTTTTAATAGCAATATTTATCTGGTTGATGCTAAGATTTCAATCACTTGAAGAATGGAAATTGTGGCTTATCATTTTTATTTTTCTGGGGGGCCTGATTTCTTTTAGTATCTGGCTGGCATTGAGGGTATATCCACCAACAGTATTAAGCATAAACAAAAATGAAATCCGCCTTTCATTTGCCCCAGGAAATTTTCTTATCCCTAAAGATTTCAGTTTTAATGTATCTCAAATCACCACATTTAACAGTAAAGAAATAAGAGGAGATGAATACTTTATTTTTGAAGTCCGAAACCCTCGCCGCAAATTTCAAATCTCATCATCCTCTTATAAAGTTAAAGATTTCCTCTCCTTTAACGAAGTCATGGTAGAGATAAGTGAAATGGTAATGGCGGAGAGCAGATATTTATTATGAAAAGATAAACCCGAAATAAAAAACTCATCAATGAATAATTTCAATAATTCCTGATCAGCAAAAAAACAAATTCATAAATAAAACGTCATGAAACCAAAAACAATTAACCTGCTGTACTGGATCTTCACCTTTTTATTTGCCGGCCTCATGGCCTTCTCTGCCATTCCGAATTTATTGACCAATGAAGATTCGGTAAAATTTATGCATGATCTGCTGGGATACCCGGTTTATATTATTCCTTTTATCGGCGCCGCTAAATTGCTTGGGGTTATTGCTATTTTAATTCCCGGGTTAAAAAAAATAAAAGAATGGGCTTATGCAGGTTTATTCTTTGACCTGGCCGGGGCTATTTATTCCAATATTGCGGTGGCAAAAGGAGTTGACCCGATGATGTTTACTATGTTGGTTTGGATTGTACCGGGCATCCTGTCTTATATTTTCTGGCATAAAAAAATAAACAGACGTTAATGAAAATAAAGGCTACTATATAAACTTTAACAGCTCATCCAACTATTTGCATATAATTTGCGACTATAAGGTGAATTAACCATGAAAAAAATCTACCTGCTGATTATCTCCCTGTTTATCCTTGCTGTGGCTAAGTCGCAGAAAGTGGATAGTATCTATTTTCACCTTTATACAGACAGCCTGAAAAAGGGAACGCATAATTATATCAATGTAGATGGGAAATTAGCTAATGAAAAATGGAAACCGCTTACCGGGAAAGAGATCAGTTTTACGAGTTCTTATGGAATTTTTGAAGGCAATGAATTAATTCTTCCGCCTGAATGCACCGAAGAAAAAGTGATTATCAAAGCCGTATTAAAGGAGCAGCCGTCCATCTGGAAAGAAATCATTATCTGGATCAAGAAAAAACCTGATGATGAAAGACTACCTACAAAAGAAGAAGTGATAAAAGGTACAAAAGGAGATAAAAAGAATTCAAAAAATAAAACCCGCTAGCGCCGGGTTCTTCATTTATTGCGTTTTCCTGGCATCTTC
>DATDPZ010000271.1:0-12639 GCA_035292525.1 Chitinophagaceae bacterium | reverse complement strand
TACCGCTGACCAGCCTTCAGCACTAATTTTTCCGATAGCCCTGGCTGAAGCCGCTTTAAATTCGTCACGGGAATGATGCAGGTATTTGGATATAACAGCAATTTCATTTTCGGTACCAATTTGTTCCAGTACTTGCAGAATGGCCAATTGAACTTCTTCCTCTTCCGTTTCCAGTCTTTGGGCAAGGAGGGATGACGTTTCCGGCCGGTAAATTTCTTTCATCACTGCTACCGCTTTTTTCCGGATCCTTTTTTCTGTATGAAACATGCAGTTGACTACATCATCATACAGATCATATAATTTATAAGAATCGATGAGGTTAAGACAAAATTCAACCACACTTAAATTGGATGACTGAAGCCAACGGTTTGCAGCGGAAATTGATTTAATAGGGTGAAGAGAAAGCTCATGGAGCAAACAAAGCTGCTCCCATTCTGTAAGCGGGTAGGTGATGATATCGAGAAAACGTAATCCTTCAAAGCCGGTAAGTTGTATAATCGCAATCCGGGCTTCATTTCTTACATATTCATTGCGGTTATTAGTGTGGCGGTAAATCTGCGTAGTGTACTGTTTTTGTTTCAGATGTGCCAATTCCCCGATGGCTCTTGCTTTTACATGCCAGTTTCCTTTTTTCAGCCGGGCAAATGAATCTCTGTCGAGACTGGTATAAGTATAAAACCAGCTTGCATTATCAGCAGCTGTGCCACTCATGTTTTTCACGGTGGTTACCAGTTCTCTTACCAGTACATTCCGGGCAAAGGGATTGCCAAGCCAGCCGGCCAGTTTGTTTTTCCATTCGGGTTCTTCCATTACATTCTGTAGTTCTTCTACAGAATCGCTGATGGCAAGATAACTGATGAATTCGCTGTATTGTTGCCGCAATTGCCGGCGATACTGGCTTTTTCTGGCACGCTGCACCAAATAAAAAAGCATATAAACAATTACAATAAAAATAATGCTGATAAAAACCAACATTCCCTCAATCAGTTGGTGGGGCTGAATAAAAAAATAAAGCAAATGATTTTCATAATCATTCGGCCAATATAACCGGTGTAATTGTTCCATAAAACCGGAATAAAGTTAAAGGGAATAAAAAGAAAACCTATGCCCTGTTCGCCAAGGCTTGGATACCGGCAGACTGCGCCAGTCTTTTTACCCGCATGGAAAGTTCGTTGGGGCTGAAAGGCTTGGTGATATAATCATCCGCCCCAAGATTAAATGCTTCCAGTACCACATTTTCCTGGCCCATGGCGCTCAAAACAATAATCGGTATGTTTCGTTGACCGGGCGTTTTTACTTTTCCCACTATTTCCAGCCCGGAGACATAGGGCATCATGATATCAGTAATGATTAAATCCGGATGATGGATATCTATTTGTTCCAAAGCCGTGCGGCCATTATCGGTGGCGATCACTTCATGTCCGTCTTTTTTCAATCGGAGTTCAATTGTTTTAAGCATGATCGGTTCGTCTTCTGCAACTAAGATTTTCATGTGGTTTTTTTTGCTGTCAGGATATTCAATTTTATACCGGTTAAACTGTTTTTAGTTTTACTGAAGCCAGTTCCGCTTCAATCATGGGCCTTATCAGCTCAAACTTTTCTGTTAGTAATTTCAGTTCTTTTTTTATTTTTTCTGTTTCCTGGCGGTTTTTTGCACTGGTTTCAATACTTGTTGCCAGCGACAGCAGGCTGTTCATTTGTAAAATACCAAGACTGCTTTTTAGTTTATGTGCCTGCTTATAAACGAGGTCCCAGTCCTCATGAATCTTTCCTTCTTTTAACTGCTCCAGTATCACGGGAGCTGTATCCAAAAATAATTGCAGCACATCACAGAAGTATTCATCATCTTCCATTTCTGTCAGGTGAGACAGGTTGTATAATTCCTCTTTCTGCTGCGATTTTTCAGTTTTGTCTTCACTAGAATGGGATGGCTGCTCGTCCAGTAAAAATCTTCTTAAGTGTTTAAACAGATCTGCCGGAGCAAAGGGTTTGGTGAGATATTCATTCATTCCCAGTTCAAAGCATTTCATCTTTTCATTACGAAGAGCACTGGCGGTCATTGCAATGATAGGGGTGTTGAGTTTTAATTTCTGACGGATATAGGCAGATGTTTGAAACCCGTTCATAACGGGCATTTGCAAATCAAGAATAATCAGATCTGCTTTTAAACCTTCTTCCAGTAATGTGACGGCTTCTTTTCCATTATTGGCAAGGATTGTTTGTATACCTGCTCTTTTCAGAATATGGATAATCACTTTCTGGTTTACTTCATTGTCCTCTGCCACAAGGATGGTTTTACCTGCCAGGCTTTTATCTGCCGGCATTTCATTCCCGGCTTTTTTAACTTCATGTGAAACTGTTTTGCCGATTGACATTTCTAAAACAAAACTGAAAGTGGTGCCTTTGTTTAATTCACTCTTTACTTCAATATCGCCACCCAGCATATTGACTAGTTTTTTGGTAATAGACAAGCCCAGCCCGGTGCCTCCGTATTTTCTTGTTGTTTCCTCAGCTGCTTGCTCAAAGCTTTCAAAAATATGGTTTAGCTTATCGTCGGGTATTCCAATACCGGTATCGGTAATACCAAAATAAATGCTGACTTTATCTTTGTCTTTACCAATCAGTTTCACATTGATTTCGATGCTTCCTTCTTCTGTAAACTTGAAGGCATTGCTGAGCAGGTTGACCATAATCTGTGTCAGTCGAAGCGGATCGGAAACAACTTGATCCGGTAGCGACCGGTCGTACATAACGGATAAGCGGATATTTTTTCCCCTTGCCTTTACTTTAAATGCAGCCAGGGTATTATCCAGCATTTCCTGCAGGTTAAAATCAATTTTTTCGACTGATAGTTTGCCTGCTTTGATTTTGGATATATCCAGAATATCGTTGATGAGTTTTAGTAAATTATCAGAAGACTGCCGGATGATCTGAACAAACTCATCCTGCTCAGGTGTCAGTTGGGTATTCATCAGTACATTGGTCATACCAATAATCCCGTTCATGGGCGTTCTTATTTCATGACTCATATTAGCCAGGAACTGTTCCTGCAGCTGTTCGGCAGCTTCTGCTTTTTTCTTGGCCTCAATCAGCTTTTGTTGTTGCTGCACTTTATCTGTAATATCTGTAGCAATTCCACCTATCCCATATATTTTATTGTCTTTATCAAACAACGGAAATTTTACAATCATCAGGTTGTGGAGACCATCGGGTTTTTCTACTGTTTCTTCCAGCACAGCGTCTTTCAATGTACGAACCACTAATTCATCTGCTTCTTTATACTGATGCGCTATTTCCGGTTTTTCAAAGTCAAAATCTGTTTTTCCGACAACCTGGGTTTCTTCTAACCTGAGAAATTCCCTGAATGACCGGTTAATCAGCAGGTATTTACCATTCAGGTCTTTTATAAAAATAATCAGCGGTGTGTTGTCCAGGATGGACTGTAGCCGGAACTGGTATTCGTCTTTTTCTTCTCTTATTCTTAGTAGTGCCCTGTCTACTAATTTTCGTTCAGTAATATCTTTTGATGTGCAACAGACAGCCACAATATCCCCTTTTTCATCCCGCACAGGAAAATAACTGGAATAAAACCACAGCCATTCTCCTTCGACAGTTTTAATATTGGTTTCTTCTTCGTAATGATTCCCTTTCATTACTAACTGAAATATCTCATGAAACTTCCGTTTATTATCAAGCATGATAAAATCAGTATAATGCATTCCTGCCCGGCAATCTATTCCGGTAATTCTTTTGATATCTCTGCAGCCAGCGTCATTTACCAATGAAATAGAAAAATCGGGATTGATCAGAAAAAATCCTTCCTGGGTATTGGAAAGCATCGTCAGGAGTTTATTTTCTGCATTCTTAATTCTTTCTTCAGCCTGCTTCAATGCAGTGATATTATTCAAAGCTATGACGATCCCGCTGATGCTGCCATCGGATTCTATTAAAGGAGAATAGTGTGCACTGAACCACAGGGCACCGCTTGTGATATCTGTTTTCAACGTTGAATCAATATGCTCTCCTTTTAGGGCAAGCCTTAAATTTTCATTCACTTTTTCTGCTATACCATCCGGAAATATTTTTACAAAGTTGGTGCCGGTTGTATAATCTGTTCCTGTAATTTGCCGGAGCAGTGCAGCAGATTGCTTATTGATTATTTGAATAGAAAATGAGCTGTCCACCAAAATAAATCCACTGCTGCTGTTATCCAGAAGTTTTTGTACCAGTTCCAATGGAGCTTCTTTTTTTGCTGTAAGGTTTCTGTGTTTTATCCGGGAAGTGACCCTGTTACTTTTTACAGATGTCTGGGTGGGTAAATTTCCGGATTTGTGAAATAGAGGTTTTTTCATTTTGTTCGTAAAGGATATTGTGTAAAATAATAATTGGGACCGGAGTCAATGACCTGTTAATGATGCTGCTGATAATAAGATCTGTCAGGAAGTATAACAGAGCTGATTTCTTAGATAAAAATTTCAGGTTCATAGAGTCGTGGCCTGTTTCAACATTTAATAACTATAATTATCAGGCATTATTTCATTTAATACTATTTTTTTATTTGTTGACAGGCAAAAATGGGATTATTACCAAACACAGTACCGTAAGATTTCGATCGGTGACCATCTTTCAGTATCCTTGGCTTTGTTGATGATGATTATTGAAATTCCGGGTTTTTGGGGTTATTCAGCAAACTGAAATGATAAAAACCCTACTTTTGCTGCCCCAAAGGAATTCCTGCTTAGCTCAGTTGGTTAGAGCATCCCGATTGAAAATCGGGAGGGACGCTGGTTCAGACAGCGAAAAAAGCTGAAAACATACTCCTGCTTAGCTCAGTTGGTTAGAGCATCTGACTGTTAATCAGAGGGTCGCTGGTTCAAGTCCAGCAGCAGGAGCTTAAACCCCGGAAAACTCCGGGTTTTTTTTATGTATTTTATTTACATCCTATATTCTGAAAGCTATGATTGCTATTATTTGGGCTATTCAAATGATCCTCATCGCCGGCTTATTGAACACAATTCATCGCCTAATAATACTTTTACTTCCAAACATAGACCATGGATTTTAAAAGCGACCCTTGAATGCAGCGAACATGAACATGAGGCCATTAAAATAGAACGATTTATAAAAAAGCAGAAAAGTAGAAAGCTGATAGAAAATATTTGTAATCCCGATTTTGTTTTGAACGGAAAATTATCTCAGTTGGTTAGAGTCCCGGACATCCGGGATTAATCAGAGGGTCGCCCCGATCAAATCGGGGCAGCAGGAGCCAGAAAATAAACCACTTACACGTAAAAATGTAGGTGGTTTTTTATTTTGTGCCAAGATTTTGAAATTTTGGATGATAATAATTAATTGATCAGAAAAGCGTCAATGGTTAAGTATTTTTTGTACGGGAAATATACGTACATTTGACTTAATAAAAAAATCATGAATTACGCAAAAACAAAATCAAAAATGAAAGCACAGGCAAGGTTTGACACCAGGCTTTCTCAAAGCCAAAAAACTCTTTTTGAAAGAGCGGCCAGAATAAAGGGTTTCAGGTCCTTGTCAGAGTTTGTTATTCATACAACTCAGGAAGCTGCTATGAACATTGTTGAAAAACATAATGCAATACTTGCTTCCGAAGCTGACGAAAAAATATTTTTTGATGCACTTATAAATCCTCCCAAACCCAATAAAACTTTAAAAGAGGCTTCGAAGAGCTACTTAAAACAAGTAACTGCCAAATGAGTTATTTAACAACTCTATTGGCAAGCACACATGAAAAAAATAAATTCTCATGTGGAAAAGCCATGCTCGACGATTATTTACATAAACAGGCAAAACAGGATGTAAAGAGAAAACTTTCAGCTTGTTTTGTACTTTCCAATGACGATAAAGAAATTAAAGGATATTATACCCTCTCAAACTCATCTATCCCAAGGTTACAATTACCTGAATCAATTATCCGCAAACTTCCGCCCTATAAAGATCTTCCTGTTACCTTATTAGGCAGGTTAGCTGTTGACTATAAATTTCAAGGACAAAAATTAGGAAAAGATTTGTTGATAGATGCATTAAAACGATGTTTTGATGTTGCTTCAAGTAGTACTGCCTCCATGGCTGTAATAGTTGATCCGATAGATCAGGAAGCGATAAATTTTTATTCTAAGTTTGGATTTATTCTGTTACAAAATAGCAGGCGTATGTTCTTGCCTATGGCCACCATTGAACAGCTATTCAGAAAATGATATTTTCCTTTTTCCAGATTACTTTCAAAAAATAAAAAAAAGAGGTAGAAATGAGAAAAATGAATTCATTTAAGATTTTTATGATATTGACTATCATTGTGTATTAAGAAATGGAAGGTCAAGTTAAAAAATGTTAATCAGAGGGTCGCCCCGATTCAATCGGGGCAGCAGGAGCAAGATAATAAACCACTTACTCTTAAAAAGGCAGGTGGTTTTTTATTTTGTGCCAAGATTTGCACCACAAATTCAATTATCCATTTATAATGGCTTGCGAGAAGTTAAGCCTTATAATTAAAATTTGTAACTTAACTATTTCTCGCATTAAATCAATATATCCAATTCCTTTATGGAAAAATTTGTTCTATTCCTCTGTATAGTGTTCTATTATTTATATAGATTAAAAATGGACCGGATAATGGATACCGAAACGGATAAACAAGTAAGAGAGCAGAGAATTGAAAAAGATATACAATATATTGTCAATGAAAAAGAGATAGACTTACCACACCATATATACTACCTGCAAGTGTTGAATTTATATTGCAGAGGTGCTATTAATGATGAGCTAATCAAAAATGAATCTCTTCTCTTACTAGAACAAGCAGGTGGTATTCAAAATGAAATTCTTGTTTCTGATATAAACGAAATAAAAGCTGCCAGGTCTTTTCTGCTGGATCAATGGAACTATTTTACCTGGATGAATTAATCTGTATTTTAATTAGAACTATTTTTTCCTCTTATTGCAAACAACCAGAGAACAAAATGATTTTTTTGGTATGCCGGGTACACGGCGAGGCCACATTCCAACAAAAGAGTAAAAAATTTTACCACTACCTTTAAAATAAAATTATTCCATGGGTCTTTCCATACATTATTCCGGAAAAATCCGGCACCCGGATCTGATTAAAGAGTTGGTTGCAGAAGTGGCCGACATCTGTAATAGCCTGAACTGGACCAGTCATATTATTAACGAACCCAACGAAGATGAACTGAACGGTATTTGCTTTTCTCCCGAAGGCTGTGAGCCGGTCTTTCTTACGTTTTTACCCGGCGGCAGAATGTGTTCGCCGGTCAACCTGATGAACAGGGATATATATGAAAAAAATGACCTCGATAAAGAACTGATGTACACAACCAGCACCAAAACACAATTTGCCGGACCCGATGCACACATGGCGCTGATTAAATTGTTACGCTACCTGGAAGAAAAATATTTTGAAAAATTTGACTTGCAGGATGAAGGAAAATTTTGGGAAACCAATGATAAAAAAATATTACTGGAGCAATTTGCACGGTATGAATTTTTATTAAACACCGTTGGCGAAGCGTTAAGTAATATGAA
The DNA here is from genome assembly GCA_035292525.1 of Chitinophagaceae bacterium. Lineage (GTDB taxonomy): Bacteria > Bacteroidota > Bacteroidia > Chitinophagales > Chitinophagaceae > VBAS01. The sequence continues at coordinate 5,067 of DATDPZ010000271.1, read as the reverse complement.
AACCTTGCCGGGTGAATCGGCGGACTCCCTGGCAGACAGAATTGAAAAAATGTTAAGAAAGAAGTTGGGAGGGAAGAATAATTAATATCTTTTTTAACGGACTGTATTTTTTAATGTGCCGATAGAATTAATACTTATTTCAATTTCATCTCCACTCTTCAGTGTAAAATCGCTGCAAGGCACAATACCGGTACCGGTCATAATAAATGCTCCATTGGGAAAAGAACATTCCCGGTAAACAAACGAAACCAGTTCAGCGGCTGTTCTTTTCATCTGATCAATTGTAATATTACCGGAAAAAACATTTTCATTATTTCTTAAAATTACCAGGCTGATCATCGTTGTTGGTGGCAGTGGTTTTTCTGTAACATAAATACAGGGTCCTATTGCCGCACATCCATCATAGGTTTTTGCCTGGGGCAAATAGAGCGGATTTTCTCCTTCAATGCTACGGCTGCTCATGTCATTGCCAATGGTGTAACCAATAATTTTCCCTGAAGAAGTTACCAGCAAGGTTAATTCAGGTTCCGGCACATTCCATGCAGAATCTTTTCTGACACGTACTTTTCCACCATGACCAACCACTCTATGTGCCGTTGTTTTAAAAAACACTTCTGGTCTTTCAGCTTCATACACTTTTGCATAAAAACCTGCAGCACCCGAATTTTTTGATTCTTCCTCCCTTCCTGCTTTGCTTCGCAAATAGGTAACGCCACAGGCCCAAAGCTCCTGGCTTCCAATGGGAGCTACTATTTCATTTTTTAATAGTATTTCTGCATTTGATACAGATTGCAAAGAGGTTATCAAACCAGCTACTTTTTTTCAAGATCGTTATCGTTGATGAATTCATCCCAGTCCCGGTTCTCTGATAAATAAAACCGGTTTGATTTTTCAATTACAATACCGGATCTGGTTTTATAGATTTTCATTTATATTTTTTATCTAATGAAATATGATAAATAAAATATAAAGGCAGATCATGGCAACAGATCCAATAACCAACATTCCTGTTGTATGTAATTTATATCCTGTTTTTACATCCATGCCTGACATTTGAGTAACCACCCAGAAAAAACTGTCATTGGCGTGAGATACTATTAACGAACCAGCACCAATAGCAATTACTACCATGGCCTTATCCATTTCGCTGGTCAGACCCAATGCGGCCATCAGTGATACCATGATGGAGGCGGTGGTGATTAATGAAACAGTAGAAGAACCCTGTGCCGATTTAAAAGCAGCAGCTAACAGGAAAGGCAACCAGATGCCAACAGGATACGTGGCTAAAGAGTCGCCGATAATAGTTGCCAGATCTGAATTTTGTAAAACTTTTCCAAAAATACCACCGGCACCAGTTATTAATATTATCGTAGCTGAATCTTTCAAAGCCTTGCCTGCCCAGCCGTCAGTGGAAAGCATAATACGTTCTAATTTTTTTGGAAGCAGTAAGCAAAAGAAGAAACCAATGATCAGGGCAATAACCGGTTCACCAATAAAGGATAAAATATTTTTTAATTGTAGTTGCCAGCCGGCATTTGCTAAAAAAACAGAAAGAGATTTCAACACGATCAATAAGATTGGAATAATAATCGGGAAAGAAGATTTTAACAGGGATGGGGTATAGCTGGGTTCTGTAGCCTGCGGCTGATGGTCGAAATCGGGATCTAAATAAACTTTCGATGCCACTTTTTTTGCAAAAATTAATGCAGCTATCAAAGCAATAGCTGCTACAAATAAACCCAACAGCATCACCAAACCCAGATCAGCATTCAGAATTCCTGCTGCTGCAATAGGACCCGGTGTGGGTGGCACAAGTGCATGTGTACAGGATAAACCGAGTCCCAATGCTATGGCCGTTCCCGCCAATGATAAACCAGCTTTTTTAGTCAGGTTTTTATTAAGGGAGGATAATAAAATAAATCCACTGTCAGAAAATACAGGAATGGAAACGATATAACCAATAATTCCCATGGCGGTGGTCACCCGTTTTGGACCGATGATTTGTAAAACTTTTTCCGCCAATTTTAACGCACCACCTGTATGTTCCAGGAAAGCGCCAATAATTACTCCGAGGATGATGATTAATCCGATTTTACCTAATGTGCCACCAAAACCTTCCTGAATAGAAGTGATGATCAAAGTAGTTTTCATCCCGGTGGCAATACCAAATCCTATACTTACAAACAATAATGCCAGGAAAGGATGCAACTTAAGTTTTGTAATTAACAGAACAATTACAACTACGCTGATTAAAATTAGCAGTAAGGTCATTTTAATTATTGATTAAAAGTCAGTCCCTCATCTTCAATCTCAACACCCGTTTATCATTGGTTATATACAACATTTTTTCGTCGGTTGATAATGCACAATTACTTGTGGCATTTTCTAATTTAAACACGCCTAATTTTTTCCCTTCACTATTAAAAATATAAATACCACCCGGTCCGGAGGCAAATACATTTCCGTTTTTATCAATCTTCAATCCATCCGGCAACCCTTTTAATGACCTGTCATATCCCGCTACACTGTAAAATATTTTTCCGTTATGAAGGGTACCCGCTTCACTAACATCATAAATGTACCAGTTAGGTTTTGCCGGATCAGAATTGGCAATGATTAATTGTTTCTCCCCCGGAAAAAAAGCAATGCCATTGGGTCGGGTAACAGAATCAACCAACAGCAACACTTCACCATTTGTTTTTACTTTGTAAACTCCCTGGAAAGGAATTTCTTTTTCCGGATCATTCATTTGTTTTTCCAATCCGTAAGGAGGATCTGTAAAAAATAATTCTCCCTTACTGTTATATACTGCATCATTGGGGCTGTTGAACCGTTTACCCAGATAAGTACCAGCAACAGTTGTGAAAGAAGGTTTCGGATCATTCAAGGCGCTGTTCATCCTGGCCATTTGACGATTACCATGCTGGCACAAAACAAGATTGCTGTTTAAATCGAGGATCAATCCATTCGATCCGGTTTCACCACTACGTTGAATAGTTTCAGTATAACCGGAAGGAGTGAGATAAACTTCCTTTCCTTTTTCTTCTGTCCATTTATAAATTGTATTCTTTGGTACATCAGAAAATAAAAGCATTTTATGTTTTTCAATCCAGAGAGGCCCTTCACTCCATTCAAAACCTTCGGCAATAACTTCAGCTTTGGCATTGGCTGAAATAATTTTATCTAATGCCGGATCTGATCGTTCAAGAGTTCCCATCGTTTTAATTTGCGGGTTGCCTGTGCAGGCGGTTAATAAAGTAAACAGCATGTATTCAAAAAATTGTTTCATATGTTTTTTCACTTAATGAGAATCCCGGGTAACGATGGAACCGGAATTGCCAACTAAAAAATCCAGGTCGGCGCCTTTGTCTGCCTGCATCACATGTTTGATATATAAACTAACATAACCCCGGTGGGCAGCGGGTTCAGGTGCTGACCAGGCTGCTCTTCTTTTTTTCAATTCTTCATCGCTTACGTCCAGGTGCAGTTTTCTTTTTGCAACATCCAGTTCAATCATATCGCCGTCTTGAACCAAAGCAAGGTTACCGCCAATGGCAGATTCAGGAGATACATGAAGAACGGCTGTGCCATAAGCAGTACCACTCATTCTTCCGTCAGAAATCCGAACCATATCTTTAATTCCTTTTTCTAATATCTTTTTCGGCAAAGCCATATTGCCTGCTTCTGGCATACCGGGATAGCCAACGGGTCCCACATATTTCAAAACCATTACACAGGTTTCGTCAATATCCAGCGTTGGATCATCAATTCTTGCATGATAATCTTCAATACTTTCAAATACTACAGCACGTCCTTTGTGCTTCATCAATGCAGGAGTGGCAGCAGATGGTTTTATTACAGCGCCATGGATCGCTAAATTCCCTTTTACCACTACGCAACCAGCTTCCGGTTTCAAAGGATGATCATAAGACGCAATTACCTCTTTATTGAAACATTCAATATTGCCTTTGATATTTTCATGATGATTTTTTCCGGTAACGGTAACTACATTTTTATGCAATAATTTTTTTAATTCATTTAATACAACCGGCAACCCTCCTGCATAATAAAAATCTTCCATCAGGTATTTTCCTGATGGCATTAAATTTAACAGCAAAGGAATTTTACTTCCTATAATATCAAAATCTTCAAGATTTAATTCTACGCCAATTCTTCCGGCGATCGCTGTTAAGTGAATGATGAAATTGGACGAACCGCCAACTGCTGCATTGACAACAATTGCATTTTCAAATGCTTCCCTTGTTAAAATTTTATCTATCGTTAAGTTTTCCTTTACCATTTCAACAATCCTTCTGCCACTCAGTTGCGCCATTTGTTTTTTTCTTGAATCAGCAGCGGGAATAGCAGCAGCACCGGATAAAGTGAGTCCCAGCGACTCTGCCATGCAAGCCATAGTGGATGCTGTGCCCATTGTCATGCAATGACCAATACTGCGGCTCATACAGCTTTCAGCAAACTCACATTCTTCCTGCGTCATCTTACCGGTCTTCATGTCTTCGTCAAATTTCCACACATGTGTTCCGGAGCCGATGGTTTGTCCTTTATATCTGCCATTCAGCATCGGACCACCTGGTACCACAATGGTTGGCAGGCCTACACTGGCTGCACCCATCACAGTAGAAGGAGTAGTTTTATCACAACCGGTCAATAACACAACGCCATCAATCGGATTTCCCCTGATAGATTCTTCTGCATCCATGCTGGCCAGGTTGCGAAACAACATGGCTGTGGGTTTCAACAATGTTTCACCCAAACTCATAATCGGAAACTCCACCGGAAACCCTCCTGCTTCCAGCACACCGCGTTTTACCATTTCTGCATGATCACGAAAATGAGCATTGCAAGGTGTCAGTTCACTGAACGTATTGCAGATACCGATCACAGGGCGGCCATCAAACATATCATTAGGCATACCCTGGTTCTTCATCCAGCTTCGGTAGATGATTCCGTCTTTATCTTTTCTGCCAAACCAATCGCGGCTTCTGAGTTTTATGTTCATAGTTTTTTAAATGTCAGGTTACAATTTCAATTCTCTTACCTGTTTCC
>DATDPZ010000270.1:0-5083 GCA_035292525.1 Chitinophagaceae bacterium | reverse complement strand
CTTTGCCCATCTTTCTACCTGCTCCAAAAGAACTTTAGCAATTTTTTCATCTTCTTCAAAATCCATCCAGCCAAACCGCATGTATTTACTTTTCCATTTTTCAATAAATGCTTTATTGATAATGGCCGCTATTCGCCCTACTACTTTATCCCCTTTGTAAGCCAGCCAGTATCGTACTTCACAAAACTCAAAGGCAGGATTTTTAATTTTATCAAATGTGGCTATGACATCTTTCTTTAACTGGGGAATATAATATTTGTTATCCTTGTATAACTGGTAAGGAAATCCGATAAATGAATGAAGTTGCTTTTTATCTGTAACTTCTTTAACTGTTATCCCTGTTCCGGCAATATATGCCGGTTGTATCGCTTGTTTTTTAAAAAATAATTTTTTAACCCCTGTATATACTTCCGGTATTTTTTTCTCTTGCCAGTTATGAATGAGGGATTCAATTTTTTCAAATACCAGATCTGCTTCGGCAGGATTGAAATCCTGATGCATGTTTTTACTAACCCCAAATTCTGTCAGTTCAAAATACAAATCGGGTTTTTTATCATGATTATATAAACAGGCTTTGGAACAAGCCAGCGGGCAACCATCAATTGTAATTAATTTTCTGCCTGATAAAGCCGTGCGGGTAATTGCCTTTACATTTCCACCCACTCCGGCAATACAACTCATCTCCGCAATCCCTTTCCTGTCAAGTTTTACTGCAATGTAATTAGCCATCTGTGCAATGCTGGAACAGCCGGAGCAGGAATACACTATTGGTTTTTCTTTAGCTATTGTTTTCATCATTAGAAAAAATATTTTTCTTTATTACTATTTTCTTCAACCCCAAAAGAACTGAAAGCACCAGATAGTTTACTTTTCAGACCTGAACCTGGCCCGCTTTAAATTTCAAGTTGTTAAATGACTAATTAGCTATAGAAAATTCTAAGCTGCAGGACAGAAAATTATTGGCAAATATAATAATAAAGGATAGTTTTGTCCTTAATTATATTTGCAAAATATTTATGCTTTCTGAAAAGAAAAAAATTCTTACGGCGGTAATCCTGGTAATCGCTTTTTTATTCTATTCCGGTCACCTGTATCTGTCCTTACCGGTAAAGGGAAAAAGTGTTAATGAAGAAACCGGGTTGGGAAAATCTGTTTGGCAACAATATAATTGTAATGCCTGCCACCAGGTGTATGGCTTAGGTGGATTTCTTGGCCCTGATCTTACCAATACTTTTTCACGCAGAGGCCCTGATTACATCAGTGCTTTTGTGCAAAGCGGAACAGGCGCCATGCCTGGTTTTCAATTAAACCGGCAGGAAATGAATGCATTGCTTGCCTATTTACAAAACATTGATGCGTCGGGTAAAGCCGACCCTAGAACTTTTACAATTAATATAGATGGCAGCATTGAACAGTAAACAGGAAAATATATCCAAATTTTTCATCATAGCCGGCCTTTTATTACTGGTAACCGGCATGTTCTGGGGATTGATTGGTGGACTGCAATACCTGATGCCCGGATTTTTAAAACAGCATCTTTCGTTTGAAAAAGTAAGACCATTGCATGTATCATCCGTTGTATTCTGGATAATTTTTGGAGTGATAGGTGCTGTGTTTACTTACCTGAAGCAACATAACGGTAAAAAAATCTATTCCCCATTGCTTATAAAAATTCAGTTCGTTATCTTCACACTTGCCGTTCTGGCCATTTTGATTTCTTACTGCGCTGGTATATTTGGAGGCAGGGAATACTGGGAATTTCATCCGTTAATGGCACTACCTGTTATAGCAGGCTGGGTGTTGTTTTTAATCAATTTTATAAAATCAGCAGGGTCTTTTAGAAATCAGCCTGTGTATGTTTGGATGTGGCTTACAGGTATCACTTTCTTTCTGTTCACCTTCCTGGAATCCTATTTATGGATATTCCCTTATTTCAGAAATAATATTGTGAATGATATGACGATTCAGTGGAAATCTTATGGCTCTATGGTAGGGGCCTGGAATATGCTTATTTATGGCAGCAGTATTTTCCTGATGGATAAAATCAGCAATAAAAAAACATATGGTTATTCAAAAATTGCTTTCCTGCTTTATTTTACAGGATTATTCAACCTGATGTTCAATTGGGGGCATCATATTTATACACTACCCACTCATGCTTACATCAAACACATTAGTTATATAGTCAGCATGACGGAACTACTCATTCTTGGCAGAATTATTTTTACATGGAGGGCTACCGTCAGCATAGCAAAAATGAATTTTCATAAAATATCCTACCGCTTCCTGGTTGCTGCTGATGCCTGGATATTCTTAACCCTGCTACTGGCAATTGCCATGTCCATTCCGGCTATTAATGTGTACACACACGGTACTCATATTACCGTAGCCCATACGATGGGTGCCACCATTGGTATTAATAGTTTTTTATTGCTGGCAATTGCTTTTGATATACTGCATGACACCTGCCGGAGTTTTGAGCCCTATAAAAAACTCTTCAACAGGGGATACTGGCTGGCCAATTTATCCTTATTGGTTTTCTGGATAAGCTTAATCGGGGCGGGCCTGGTAAAAGCAAAATGGCAATTAAGTTCTACCCAGGTACCATTCAGCAGTATGATGCTGCAAGTAAGACCGTTTTTTATTTTATTCTTTATTTCAGGGACGTTCATGTTCGTAGGATTTGTATGCATCATCTACCCCCTTTTAAAAAACCAGTTGCTTTGTTATTTTAAAAAATCAATAAAAGAAAAAACAGATCGGTCTTATTACTCGCCTGCTCTCTTCAGAACAGAATAAACAAACAGGTCATTAATTATTCAAACAAATATGTTGTTCGTTACAAAAATTTTTTATTTTGAAATGGCACATGCCATTTATCGTTATCCGGGTGTCTGCAGGAATATACATGGCCATTCTTATACTTTACATGTATCCGTGTCATCGTCCGGCAGCAGCGATGATTTTATACCAACTCCCGGTTTTGAAATAGATTTTAAAGAAATAAAAAAAGTAGTTGTCGGATCTGTTATCAAATCACTGGACCATAAACTGATTTTATCCCGTGATTACCTGGCTCAGTATCCCACGTTGCTTTCGCTGGAAAATCTGGTTGTCTGGGAAGCGGAACCCACCGCAGAGAATCTCCTTATTTATATCCGGCGTTTGCTGGAAAATAGTTTGCCCGAAGGTGTAAAGCTGGCTAAATTAAAGATTTATGAAACTAAGGATTCATACGCAGAGTGGTTGAATAATTAAAAAAAGATAAAAGTCAGGTGGCCGGCTAACCAAAATCAGGATGAAAGAAAAATTAAAAAAAGACTTTTCACTGTTCATCGGCTTTTAATTTGCCCCGGTATGTCGCCTTTAAAAAACGATTGTATTATCTGCAAAACAAAGAATTGTTCCATTCTGAAAGAGTGCGATAAAAATACGTTGCTATCAATCAGCAATGTAAAACTCAGCAAATCACTTAAAAAAGGTGACAAACTATTTTCTGAAGGAGATCCTATCCGTGGTATTTATTTTATAAAAAAAGGATTTCTTAAAGTTGAATTAAATGGCAAACAGGGCCGGCCATTGATATTGCAAATTGCAGGAAAGGGATCCCTGTTTGGCCACCGTATAAATACATTTCATCCTTACCATTCCTGTTCGGTGACGGCAGCATCAGACACACAATATTGTTATATTCCTACCCCTTTTTTTGAAAATATAATTGAAAAAAGCCCTCTTCTCAGAAACCAAATAATCAATCAATTCCTGAATGAGATAGAGCTGGCAGAAAAAAAATCCGTTAACCTGGCACATAAAACAGTAAGGGAGAAAGTAGCTGAGGCGCTTTTGTTGATTGCCCGGCTTTATGATTATGAAAAAAAACAGCAGAGTTTCCGCATCCATTTCTGCCGCCAGGATATTGCCGATTTAACCGGCACTACCAAAGAACAGGTTTCTAAAGTATTGAACGATTTTGAAAATGAAAAACTGGTCAAATGCAAGGCCAAAAAATTTTCATACCTGGCTATTGATTCACTCCGTCAAATTTCCAATCTCTATCCATAACTCAGCCGGATTTTTAACTTAAGAAAAGAGGTTACTAAAAAAATACGAAAACGTAATTAACGGCACATTTATCAGTTCGCTCCTATCAGGCTGACTTATATCCTCTTTAGCTTTATCTCAGATAACGTTGTCTTTTATCACCTAATTTTTATTTATGGAAAACAAGCAGCAAAATGAAAATGAAAAAATCCCATTCGGCAAAATGATAATGGATGACTTTATGCTACTCCTCTTTTTAGGCGTTACCATTTATGCCATCTTTTACCTTTTGTGGGGGGTGATGGAGCTTTCTAATTTACCCGGAATACCTGAAGAGTTAAAACAAAGCCTCCTTAAATAATTTCTTTACGCTAAAACTATACTTATGAGCTTACTCAGTCCGGCAGAAGGATGGTTTCAAAAAAAAGTAGCCAAAGATGAAAAAATGTGGATGGTTATTGCTCTCTTTCTGTGTATCATGTTATTTGTCTGGATGATCATGTGGCATGTGTATGGCAAACAAAATCCATCCAATACCACTTACCGAACCAGTACAACAGAGTTTGCCAATCTCAGCGAAGCCTATATCAAAAAAAATATGATTGGTGCTGATAATGGCATCCCGGTGGTAAGACCCGAACCCAATAGTGATGTTTTTGTCATGAGTCAAATGTGGCGATGGAGTCCTGTTTTGATTCTTCAGAAAGATGAATCTTACAACCTGCATATCTCCTCCAAAGATGTCATGCACGGTTACTCTTTACAGCCCGTCAATATGAATTTCCAGGTGTACCCCGGGTATGATTATGTATTAAAATTTAAACCGACTGAAACCGGCGAATACAAAGTGATCTGTAATGAATTCTGCGGAATCGGTCATCATACAATGATTGGAAAAATTGTGGTGATAGATACAGAAGAAGACCTGAAACTATACGGGTACGATAATTTTAAAAAGGCAGCACCCGCTGTTTCTGTTAAAAATGAAACACCCTTATCTGAATCAGAAATGGCGCTGATGGGTGAGCAGGTTTATACATTG
>DATDPZ010000269.1:0-9942 GCA_035292525.1 Chitinophagaceae bacterium | reverse complement strand
GGAGTGATGATTTTAAACCTTCCGAAGAGAAAGGAAGTCAGAGAAGCAGCCAAAGAGATTATTATAAAATAAACAGTTCTGTAAAGAATCAAAGATTTCTCATAAGCAGTTGGTTTTGGTTTAAACCCTGTCGTTTCCACGGCGGGGTTTTTTATTAGCCTCATCCCGACCTTCCCCAAAGGGGAAGGCCATTCACTCACAATCCCCAATTAACGAAGAGACCAATGATTTAGTCAGACACAGATAGTAATTATTAATAATTGTTTAGTTGGCACAATTCCCTTGTCTTCTTATGTCAATGAGGTATTGTATTTTCCAATTGCCGCTAATCCTAACCAACTGAAAAGAATTTACGCCACAGTGACTGAATATACCTGCATAATAGAATTTATATGGCGTCCAGGCCGAAGCCAGCGGGCCATCTGTTTTAATGGTTTCAAAAGAAATCCTCTCATCTAATGAATCCTTTTTACTCTTACTAATGCTTTCAATAAATTTATTAACTGCCTCGTTCTGCACATAAAAAGTTCCATCAGCATTTCTCCGGATGGTTTGCAGAATGGCGCTGCCGGCAAAAACATTTTTTAAGCTTTCAGCATCAACATTTCTCATTCCATTAAATAATTGGTTGATGACTGCTTTAACAGAATCTTCAGCAGTCTGGCTGAATCCGGTATTATTTACCCCGAAAAAAATCAGGAATAAAATCTGTATTTGTTTCATGTCAGCAGGATTTAATATTTCTGGCAATAAAATTGTTACTCTATAATATTACAGAAACGTCAACTACTTATTTTAAGAAACAGGCCCTTTATTAATGATTTGTTTTACCATTAAAAAAGCTTTATCCTGAAAATGGTTTTAACAGTTCAGGTAAGGGGCCAATTATTTAGAATAGCCAAGGATCTTCAGCATACTTTGTGCAGTTTGCTGCTTTGCATATACCCAATCCACCTGTTTCCCGTTTTTATCAAGACTGATGATAATATGTTTGGGAGAAGGTATCAGACAATGTTTGATGCCACCATATCCGCTAATCTGATCCTGGTAAGCACCGGTATGGAAAAACCCAACATAAAGAGGCTCCCCATTCTGTATTTTGGGGAGGAACACTTCATTAATATGTTCTTCCGAATCATAATAATCATGGCTATCGCAGGTGATACCACCCAGCACTACCCGGTGATATTCACTGTCCCATTTATTTACCGGCAGCATCAGGAATTTTTCTCCGATGCCCCAGGTATCCGGCAAAGTGGTAATAAAAGACGAATCAATCATGTACCAGGTTTCTTTATCATTCTGTACTTTTTGACCGATGACACTATAAATATGGGCCATGCTTTCACCCACCGTATAGCTCCCAAACTCTGTATAAATATTCGGCATCGGAACTCTGGCTTTTTTACAAGCCTTTTTGATGTTGCCCACAATTTCATTGATCATAAACTGATAGTTGTATTCAAAACCCAGTGAATGTTTAATTGGAAATCCACCCCCGATATTTATGGAATCCAGTTCGGGGCAAATCTTTTTTAACTGGCAGTAAAGATTGATGATCTTATTCATCTCACTCCAATAATATATATCGTCTTTAATTCCTTTGTTCAGGAAAATATGCAGCATTTTTAACTGGAATTTACTTTCGTACCCTTCAATCCTGTCCACATAAAACTCCAGGATATCTTTTGCCCGGATACCCAGCCTGGAAGTATAAAAAGGAAAAGAAGGTTCTTCTTCTGCTGCCACCCGGATTCCTAACTTGAAAGGAACTCTTACACTTTTTGCATAATCTCTTAACTCTTCTTTATTATCCAATACGGGAATCACATTAGTAAAGCCTGCGTTCAACAGGTAAGCAATACGCCTGGTGTACCCTTTTTGTTTAAAGCCATTACAGATAATATGAATGTCTTTGCTGATCTTTTTCTTAGCATATAGCTTTTTGATAATTTCAATATCGTAAGCATAAGAAGTTTCCAGATGAATATCATGTTTCAGGGCTTCTTCCACCACAAAACTGAAATGAGAACTTTTGGTACAGTAACAATAATAATACTTTCCTTCATACTTATGTTTTTTGATGGCAGCGCCAAACATTTGCCTGGCTTTTTTTATCTGCATACCAATTTTCGGCAAGTAGGTCATTTTAAGCGGCGTGCCATACTTTGCTATGATTGATTTCAGATCAATACCATTAAACAGAAGATTCCCTTCTTCTACTTCTAATCCTTCCTGTGGGAAATTGAATGTCTGTTTTACAAGGTCGAAGTAGCTGTTATCCATTAATTGAGATGTGGGGTTTCAGTAAAAAAAATCAGGCAGTACAAAAGTATAGGATAGAACTTCTAAAAAAACAAAAACCGGATATGATTTTCTCACAGCCGGTTCATATAAGTTTCTTACGAAAAGCTTATTTCACCTGTGCTACCAGGCTTTTGAAAGATTCCGGGTTGTTCATAGCCAGGTCAGCCAGCACTTTACGGTCCAGCTCAATGCCTTTCTTTTGAAGTTTGCTGATAAATACAGAATAGGTCATTCCTTCTTCCCGAACGGCTGCATTGATACGGGCTATCCATAATGCACGGTATTCTCTTTTCTTAAGTTTACGACTTACAAACATATAAGTCATCCCCTTTTCTACTACGTTTTTAGCAACGGTATAAACGTTTTTACGCTTACCATAAAAACCTTTGGCTTGTTTTAAAATTCGTTTTCTGCGGGCTTTACTGGCGGCAGAGTTAACTGAACGAGGCATATCTGATTAGTTTAAATTTAAAAGTTGAATTTTTAAGTCTTGATGTCTGAAGTCTGATCTCATACTTCCGGCTTCTTACTTCAATCGCAAAAGTCGTTTTACGAAGTTCATGTTGGCTTTACTTACTTCGCCATCCATTCTTAAAGATCTTTTACGTTTTTTTGATTTTTTTGTCAGAATATGACGTCTGTAACTCTTTTGATGAGTGATCTTTCCGGTGCCTGTCACTTTAAAGCGTTTTTTGGCGCTGGAATTTGTTTTTACTTTAGGCATTTTAAATGCTTTTAAAAGTTAACCCTTGAGGCGTTCCCACACAGGTGGGATCCTTGTCGAACCTCTTCAGGAATCTGTCCCATTGCCATGTAAAGAACTGATGATTTGGCAATGGGGTCGCAAAGATAACGGAGAATGTCTTTAAAGCAAGGCGATGAGAAAAAAAACTTATTCTTTATTTTAACCCTAATTCATCCTTTATTTTTCTGGAAATTTTTGATTTTATAAGCCCATAACTCTGTTGCAGGTAGTTGTTTAGACTCTCCCTGCTAAGTTTCGAAGGATCAACAACCATCACCCAGTTTGCACGGGCCAGGTACGGAGCAGGAATAAACCCTTCAGATTGCACCAATTCATCAAATTCTTCTTCTTTTACTTTAAAAGAAAAAGTATGAGGTGGTTCCAGGTTGGCAATGCAGAAAATTTTACCTGCTACACAAAAGCAAAGATTATTCTCCCATTTAATATCTTCTGTAACGGCAGGAAATGATAAGCAGATTTTTTGCAATTCTTCTAAAATCATATTGCAAATTAAAAAACGGACCCAACATATCCGGAACGGTTTGTATTATTTCGACAATAGTTGATCAATTACTTTTTCTTTCCTTTCGGTGCAAACATAGCCAGCATTCGTCTGCCTTCCATTTTCGGCATACTTTCCAGCACGCCGATTTCAGCTATTCTTTCAGCAAATTTTAAAAGTAACAACTGTCCTCTTTCTTTGAATTGAATTGCCCGGCCTTTGAACTGAACATAGGCTTTCACCTTATTACCTTCTTTCAAAAAATTTTCCGCATGCCTGGCTTTGAAATCAAAGTCATGATCATCTGTATTGGGTGTAAAGCGGATTTCTTTTACCTCAGAAACTTTGCTCTTAGCCTTCATTTCCTTTTCCTTTTTCTTTTTATCGTAAAGGAATTTATTATAGTCAATTACTTTACAAACCGGCGGATCAGCCTGTGGTGAAATTTCTACCAGGTCCAACCCCTGTTCATTTGCAATTTTCAATGCATCACTGGTACTGTACACACCAATTTCTATGTTTTCCCCAACCAATCTAACCTGAGGTACCCTGATAAAATGATTGATCCGGTGTTCTGCTTCTTTGCGGGGAACAAATCTGCCCCTGTAACCACCTGCACCTGGTTTTTTAAAACCACCGCCTCCGCCTCCCGGTTTGAATCCTCCTTGTTGTACTGCCATTTATTTTTTTTAGTTAGCCCCCATCCCCTAAAGGGGGTATTATATTTATTTTATTTTTTTCCTCAATGGGGAATGAGGAAATTGAAAAAAATTAATATTTAATCACTTCGTCTTTCTGCTATCTCTGCTTTTAACTCATTAAGAAATTCATCCACTCCTTTTACACCTAAATCGCCTTTTCCCTGTCTTCTTACTGATACTTTAATATCTGTCATTTCCTTTTCACCTACTACCAGCATGTAGGGTACCCGGATCAACTCGGTATCCCGGATTTTCTTTCCAATCTTTTCATTCCGGTCATCAACTTCTGCACGAATATCAGCATTTTTCAGCTGATCGGAAACAGACTTTGCATATTCTGCAAACTTATTGCTAATGGGCAGCACTTTTACCTGAACCGGCGCCAGCCAGGCAGGAAATTTTCCTCCATAATGTTCCAGTAAAAACCCAATAAACCGTTCATGAGTACCCAGTGGCGCCCGATGAATAATCAAAGGTGTTTCAGCCAGGTTTTCAGCATTGGTATATTCAAGTTTGAACCTTCTGCCCTGTGCAAAATCCACCTGGTTGGTAGCCAGCGTAAATTCTTTGCCAACAATACTCCAGATCTGCACATCAATCTTAGGCCCATAAAATGCGGCTTCGTCCTGTACTTCTACAAATGGTGTGTTAGTTCTTACTAAAACATCTCTCACCATGGCCTCCGTTTCTTTCCAGAGTACCGGTTCATCCACATATTTCTGACCCAGCTTTTCTGAGTTGTGCAAACTGAGGCGCATGACATATTTTTCAATACCAAATATTTTAAAATACTTCAGGTACATTTCGTTTACTGCTTTAAACTCATCGTAGAACTGATCTTTACTGCAATAAATATGAGCATCATTCATGTGCAGGCAACGCACCCGCATCAACCCAAATAACTCGCCGCTTTGTTCATACCTGTAACAAGTACCATATTCAGCAAGGCGCAAGGGCAGATCTTTGTAACTCTTAGGTTCCGCACTAAAAATCTTATGATGATGCGGACAGTTCATGGCTTTGAGATAATATTTCTGTCCGTCCAGTTCCATAGGTGGAAACATGCTGTCCTGGTAATAGGGTAAATGGCCACTGGTGAGATACATGCTTTCTTTTGCAATATGCGGTGTCACCACTCTTTTATAACCGGCAGCTGTTTCTGTTTCTTTGGCCAGCTTTTCCAATTCTTCAATAATGACAGTTCCATTGGGCATCCAGAGAGGAAGTCCGGGACCCACATCGTCGTCCATTGTGAAAATACCCAACTCCTTTCCCAATTTCCGGTGATCTCTTTTTTTAGCCTCTTCCAGCATCAGTAAATGTTCATCCAGTTCTTTTTGAGAAGGGAAAGTAACACCATATAACCTGGTCAGCTGTTTATTTTTTTCATCCCCTTTCCAGTAAGCTCCGGCAATGTTCGTTAGTTTAATCGCTTTAATAATTCCGGTAGCCGGAATATGAGGACCACGGCAGAGATCCGTAAATTTTCCCTGGGTATAAAAGGTAATCTCTCCATCATTCAGGTTTTGTAAAAGATCCAGTTTATACTCATCGTCTTTTTCAGTAAAATAATTTATAGCTTCCTGTTTCGGCATCTCCTTTCTTACAAAACCATTGTTTTGTTTTGCCAGTTCATTCATTTTCTTTTCCAGAACAATCAAGTCTTCTTCGGTAATTTTTTTATCTCCCAGATCCATGTCATAATAAAACCCATTCTCCACCGGGGGGCCCACCCAGAATTTTACACCGGGAAACAGAGTTTCCACTGCTTCCGCCATAAGATGAGCTGATGAATGCCAGAAAGTGTTTTTTCCTTCTGCATCATTCCATGTAAATAATTTTAAGGAGGCATCCGTGGTAATTGGTCTCATAGCATCCCATACCTGCCCATTAACGCCTGCAGCAATCACTTTCCTGGCCAGGCCTTCAGAAATAGATTTTGCAATATCCAATGCTGAGCTGCCATTTTCATATTGCCTGACTGCGCCATCCGGGAAGGTAATACTGATCATCTGGTTGTGAAATTTAAGGTGGCGAAGTTAACAAACAATCAGCATAGTTTTCATGTAAAAAACCAATCAACGCCAGGAATAAAATACCCGGACAGGGATTTAATTTTTTCAGAAAAACATTTTATTAAAAAAGTAATTTTAAAAATAAAATACGGCCGGAAAAATTAACATTCTGTTTCCTTACATTCAAAATGCATACAAACATATTTCTTAGTTTTACAAAGTGACCGGCAGGAATATGAAAAGACATTTACCAATAACTTATATTTTATTGTTTCTTTTTTCCACCCTTTCAAGTGCCCAGAACCTGACCGGCATCTGGAGGGGGTATTTTGTTACCAATAGTATGGAACAATACAGGTATGAAGTACAGATAGAACACAATTCCAAAAACAGGCTTTCGGGAGTTACCTACTCTTATCTTGATAAAAGATTCTATGGCAAGACAACAATGACAGGCAGCTTTAAAACAATAACCGGAGATGCCCTGATCCAGGAAATTAAAACCATCGAAGTGAGAATGTCACTGGGTTCGGTAGCCTGTATTCAAAAATGTTTGCTTTCTTATACAAAATCCGGCAGGGAAGAATTTCTGGAAGGAACCTTTACCAGTGTTTTTGAAAAAACAGATTCTACTTCCGGCTATATACGGGGTGAAGATTGTGGAGGCGGCAGAATGTATTTAAGGAAAGTAACCACTTCTGATTTTTATATAGAACCATTTTTGAGAAATAAAACTGGTCCCCAAACAGTAACTCCGCCTCTTGTAAAAAATAATCCGCCTGCTTCAAAGCCGCCTGTAACCAAAACACCGGTTAATCAAAGTACAAACAGGAATACTGTTGTTTCAAAGCCAAAAACTGATTCTGTCAATAAAATAAAGGAACCTGTTGCCAAAAGCGAAACTCCCAAAGACATTTATGTAAAACCAAAAATGAATGTTCCGGAGATATTAAAACAAAGACAAAATGATCTGGTCCGTACACTAAATATCAGTTCCGAAAATATTACTATTAAGATTTATGATAATGGTGAAATAGATGACGACACGATTTCTGTTTACCTGGACAATCAGCTGATCTTGTCCAAAAAAAGATTGACGGCCTCTGCTATTACCATCAACCTGAAAATGGATGAATCAAACGATGAACATGAATTAGTGATGGTGGCAGAAAACCTGGGTCGTATTCCACCCAATACTTCTTTGATGATTGTGACGGCCGGCGACAAACGCTACGAGGTCAGGATCACCTCTACCGAACAAAAAAATGCGGTGGTCCGGTTCAAATATATCAAACCGGATAAGCCCTGACCGTTCCCATAAATATTAAAATCTGAATCTCCCTTTTTCCTAATTTTCCCGCTTTATGAAAAAAGCAATCCTTCTGTATTTCACTTTACTTTCAATCTATGCCCTTTCTGCACAGGGCATCGGTGGTATCTGGAGAGGTACTCTCACACAGGGGCCAGGTGGTTGCTTCAGGGTTTATAATATCGAATTGCAAATTGCGCTGAAAGGAACCATCATCAGTGGCGCTTCTTATCATTATTCTGATGTGACCAATTATGTGAAAGAAGAATTCACCGGAAGCTATCATCCGGAAAACAGGGGTTTAAAGATCAACGAACAAAAAGTACTGACATTCCGTGTGCCTTCTGATTGTATTCCCTGCATCAAACAATATACATTAGTGTACGAAAAAATGGACAAAAAAGAAGTGTTAACCGGTGAATGGGGTGGCATTACTATGAACAATTCTACCGTATGCCCACCGGGTAAGATCACTTTATCCAGGGTGGCGGAATCAGATTTCAGTCATATAAAGGAAATAAAAGTAGATACGGGCATCATCCGTTTGGATTTTTATGACAATGCACAAATTGATGGCGATATCATTTCTGTTTTGTTAAACAATAAACCGCTTATTTCAAACCAACTGCTGTCGGCAAAACCCATTACCCTGGAGATAAAAATTGACCTGGTAAATACAGAACAGGAAATAACCATGGTGGCCGAAAACCAGGGAGATATACCACCCAATACTGCTCTGCTGATTGTAACTGCCAATAAAAAAAGATACCAGCTCTATTTGTCATCCACAGATAAAAAAAATGCACAGGTCAGGTTTATTTATGAAAAACCTGATCCCCCTGTTCCTGCAAGAGGTTTCTGATTTAAATAAAAAAAATATAAAATCATAAGGCAAAAAAATGAGACAGGTTAGTTCTGTCTCATTCCATTATCAAAATAATTGAAATTTTAAAATGGTCTTGTCGTTTGACCTTGTGCCTTTGGTATTTCTTTTCTTGGCAATTTCTCATCTCTTTGTGCTGTATGATATACAAACGAAGCAATGATGGTAGCCGCCTGCCTCAGATCTTCCGGCACCAGGTGATCATAAGTATCCATATTGGTATGATGTGTTCTGGTGTTGTATTCTATCTGGTCCTGGATGAACTGGAAACCGGGAATACCAACTGCATCAAAAGCCAGGTGGTCTGTGCCTCCTGTATTATTAATGGTAATAGTTTCTGCACCCAGGTCTTTGAATGGCTCCAGCCATTTTGCAAATATTGGCCCTGCAGATTTATTTCCCTGTAAATACACACCGCGAATTTTTCCTGTGCCGTTATCCAGATTATAATAAGCCGAAACTTTTGCATGGGCTGCAGTTGGTTCCATTTTTGCCGGATCAGCAAAATGATTTTTTACATAATTGCGGCTGCCATGCAGTCCCTGTTCTTCGCCACTCCATAAAGCAATACGGATGGTACGTCGGGGTTGAAAACCTGTGGCTTTTAAAATTCTAACTGCTTCCATCATCACGGCACAACCCGCTGCATTATCTGTAGCACCGGTAGCAGCATGCCAGCTATCCAGGTGGCCGCCCAGCATTACCAGTTCTTCTTTCAAAGATGGATCTGTGCCCGGTATTTCGGCCACTACATTATATCCTTTCAGATCGTCCGTAAAAAATTTTGTTTTCACTATTGCTTCCAGTGTTACCGGTACACCCGCTTCAATCATACGTTGAATACGTAAATAATCATCTGATGAAAGCACCACACTTGCCGGGGCCACTTCAGCATCTTTTAAATAAGAACCCCCACTGCTTACAAACAATGTCCCGTCATTGCCTCTTGCATTCATGGTTAAAATCAGTGCAGGTTTTTCTTTATTGATCAGTTCGTTCATCCGGCGCTGAATTAGAAATTGATTTGCTTGTGGATTATTTCCCTGCAGGTTTTGCTGACTTCGCTGACCCTGTTGTGCCGGTCTTGGCTCTGCTTTTGCCATACGCTCAAGGCTTGAATCTGCAAAACGGCTTCCGTCTGCTTCGAAAGATGGTTTCAATTGTGCAGCAGACCAGGTCATCACAATTTTTCCTTTTAAAGTACCTGCATACTTCATAAGCTCCAAGGTGTCATTTGCTTTTATTAAAATCACTTCTCCTTTCAAAGATTTTTTTCCCGGTGTACTGCCGGTCCAGGCACGGGGTACTGCAATTAACTGGCTGTAGTAAGGCGCAGTCATGGCTATATAACATTTTTGTTGCTCCCATCCTTTTCCAAATTCGCCCCAGGGTTCCAGGTTTGCATTTACCAGTCCCCATTCATTTAATTTATTTTTTGCCCAGTTGGCAGCCCGCATATAACCGGGTGATGCTGTAAGTC
>DATDPZ010000268.1:0-3497 GCA_035292525.1 Chitinophagaceae bacterium | reverse complement strand
ACTCAATGATAAACCCAAACCCGTTCCCTGCCCTGTTGGTTTGGTGGTAAAAAAGGGTTGAAAGATTTTGTCCAATACCTTTTGTGGAATACCTGTGCCATTGTCTTTTACATTTATCTCAATCTTATCGTTCGTTTTTTTTGTACTTACTGAAACTATCGGTTCATATCCGTTTTCGCTTAATTTTCTTCTATCTGTTACGGCATAAAACGCATTGTTGATCAAATTCAGAATGACACGACCAACATCCTGCGGAATGATATTTACTTTTCCAATGCTGTTGTCAAATTCTGTTTCAAACTTTGCATTTAAAGATTTGTCTTTTGCCCTTAATCCATGATAACTTAACCGGAGATATTCATATGCTAAGGCATTTATATCTGTAGGTTCTTTTAAACCGTTGCTGCTGCGGCTGTGTTGCAGCATTCCTTTTACAATGGCATCAGCTCTTTTTCCATGGTGATTTATTTTTTCATTGTTATGAAAAATATCATTTAGTAAATCATCCAGCTCTTCACTTTTTAATTTTAATTTTTGACTTTTTATTTCTTCTATCAGTTCATTATTCACCTCTGAAAAATTATTTACAAAGTTTAACGGGTTCTGAATTTCATGTGCAATGCCTGCCGTTAACTCCCCCAGGGAGGCCATTTTTTCTGACTGGATAAGCTGCTGTTGTGTCGTTTTAAGTTTATGATATGCTTTTTCAATTTCTTTGGCCTGTGCCAGTTCTCTTACTCTTGCTCTTTCTCGTTCTGCTTTTAGTAGCCTGTTTTTCTGATAGCGATGAACTGATATTGCCAGCAAAATAAACAACAGTCCGTAAATAAAATAAGCCCACCACCTTGTCCACCAGGGAGAAGAAATATGGATCGTTATATTCTTTTCTACCCAGGTTCCATTGTTACTGTTTACAGCCTTTATCCGGAAAACATATTTACCCGGGGGCACTTTAAAATAATAGACCCTGTTCTCGGTATTGGATTGTCGCCAGTTCTTATCATAATTCTCCAGCATATAATAAATTCTTTTATCAGCGGAGTTGCTGAAATCTACTGAAGTGAAGCTGACTGAAAATACATTCTGATCATACTGCAGGTTAATTTCTTTAGCTGTAAACAGGGGCTCACGCAACGGGCTGTTATCTCCCGGTTTTATATCCTTACTGTTAAGCCAGAAATTAGAAAAATAAATTTTCGGAAGTACTGAATTAGCATTGAGCTTTCCGGGATCAAAAGAATAGTAGCCATAATAGCCGGGAATATAGATTTTGCCATCACTCATTTTTGTGATCCATGAATATCTTACTTCCTCACCAATTACTCCGCTTTCTTTTCCAAACAGCACTGCCTGGTTCCTTTCTTTATTCAACCTGTAAATACCTAATGAAGAAGTAAGCCATAAATTATTGGCATTATCGGCTACAAGAGACCAAACGTTTTCCATGGCTATACCAGTATTTTCTTCTGTAAACGGATAAAAATCATCTTCCTTTCTGTTGTACCGTTGAATGCCTGCTGTTGTTAACACCCAGATCACTCTGTCTGGATCTTTAAATATCTGAATTACACTCTGACCCTCGAGGTAGCGTTTAAATTTTTTTGTTTCGTGGTACATCCTGTTTAAACCACCATTGTTCCATGTTCCGATCCACAGATCATTTGTTTCGTCTTTAAGTAAGGCTGTCGTAATATCATGGCTCAGGCTATTTGAATCTGCAGGATCGTAAATGTAACGTGTAAATTTTCCGTTTTTTCGATTTAATTTATTTAACCCACCCTCGGTAGAGACCCATAAAAATTCACCGTCTTCACAAATGTCAAAAACACGGTTGTTGCTAATACTCTCGTTATTGCCGGCGTCATATTGATAATGGGTAAAAAGGTGAGTCTTGGGATTAAAGCGCTTTAATCCACCTCTTGTGCCTATCCAGAAATATCCTTCTTGATCTTTCATGATATTACCAATAGAATTGGCAACGAAATCTATTCCTGGTATGAATCGTTGTATACTACCGTTTTTAATATCCTTGCGGACCAATCCGGAGTTATCAGTACCAAACCAGTATGCAACTCCCGGTTCTTCATAAACTGTATTTACAATTATGCCAGAGTCATAATCATACCGGGGAATAGTATTCGTGAAAAGATCGATCTTGTATAAACTGGCTTCTTGAGTACTCACCCATAACAAACCATCAGCTGAAGCATGTGCCCACCAGCCACTGTTATCTTTAAAGTTACCTGACCCGTCAGCATTATTTCCGTAATGAGTCATTTTTTTTGTTAAGGGATCATACCATATGAGTCCATTTGAAAAAGTCCCGATCCATAAATTTTGTTTTGCATCTTCGGTTATGAAAGTAATATGATCATCGCTGCTTTTAAGAGGAGGACGAGCCAGCTGATCCGGTTTGGAATGGGTATATAAATACCTTTCGAATGTTCCTGTTTTTCTGTCCATTGTATGAAGGCCATCACCCTTGGTACCGATCCATAAATTTCCCTTACTGTCTTCAAAGATGGCCCTTACTTTATTATTTATAAGACTATGTGGATTTTTGGGATCATTTAAATACCGTGTAAATGTTCCCGTCTTTCTGTCAAAGCGGTTTAAGCCTCCATTGGTACTATCACTATCCCATACAAAACCGGTGCCCACCCACAATGTGCCTTCACGATCTTCATAAAGAGCCCTAACCATCCTGCTGCTTAAAGATGATGGATCCTGTGTATGTTTATAGTGTTTGAACTTCCCGGTTTTTGGATCAAGGAGATCAACTCCTCCATAACTACCCACCCAGATTTTTCCGAGATGATCAACCAGTACAGCCGTAACAGAGTCACTGCTCAAACTTTCGGGATCATTAGCATTATGGCGGTAATGGGTAAAAGTATTTGTTTCAGGATCAAAGCGGTCAAGCCCCATTCCATAAAAACCTATCCAGATGCTGCCTGATGAATCAGCGTATAAACATTCGGGGTAATAGCCGCCAAGTGAGTTTGTTTTTTTAGGATCATTCTGGTACCTGGTCATCCTGTTTCCATCATAACTTACAATGCAGCGGTTGGTTTGATCGGAGAACCACATCACGCCATGTATGTCTCTTGCCATTCCATTTATTTTTCCCAATGAAATACCGTTCGAACCCGTTATTAGGTTAAATTTTACTTCAGCTGTTTGTGCAATGCTTTCTTTTAGAAAGACAAATAGAAAAATAAAAGTAAAATTCCTGGTGAATAATTTCATTTTGCTGATGGTTTGCAGTTATCTATAAGATAAATTGTTATTGTAACAATTGCATGATGAATTCGGAACCCTCTCCTCCCTTCCCTGACTGCTGACAGCAGGGTTTCCACCTTCATTCCGATAGCTATCGGAATGGGACCCCCAATATGACTAAGTTGGTAAAACAATTGTAAATTCTGTTCCTTCATTTTCTTTTGTATTTACTTTTATTTCCCCGCCATGTGCTTTTACAATATCATAACTTAATG